>NZ_LIWQ01000001.1:0-202294 GCF_012978795.1 Campylobacter sp. RM16188
AAAATTGTAACGCGAGAGAGTGAAAATGAAATATACTGAGTTAAAAGAAAAAAGCGTTGCAGAATTAAACGCGTTATTGAAAGAGAAAAAGGTGCTTTTATTTACATTAAGACAAAAGCTAAAAACTATGCAGCTAAGCAACCCTAACGAGATTCGTGCAGTTAAAAAAGAGATTGCACAAATCAATACTGCAATTAGCGCTTCAAAGTAAGGGGTGAGAAATGGCATTTAAAAGAGAAATTCAAGGTGTAGTTTTGCAAAAAGCTGGAGATAAAACAGCCACAATCTTGGTAGAAAGACGTGTTATGCACCCAAGATATCATAAATTTGTAAAACGTTTTAAGAAATATATGATTCATGACGAAAAAAATGAGACAAAAGCCGGAGATACCGTTATAGCAGTTGAGTGCAGACCGCTTTCTGCCCGCAAAAGCTTTCGCTTAAAAGCTGTATTGGCAAAGGGAGTTGAGTAATGATACAATCTTTTACAAGACTTGCAGTAGCTGATAATAGCGGTGCAAAAGAGTTAATGTGTATAAAAGTATTAGGCGGTAGCAAAAGAAGATATGCAACGCTTGGCGATGTTATCGTGTGCTCTGTTAAAAAGGCGCTTCCAAACGGCAAAATTAAAAAAGGTCAAGTCGTAAAAGCCGTAGTCGTAAGAACTAAAAAAGAGGTTCAAAGAGAAAACGGCTCGCTTATTAGATTTGACGAAAATGCAGCCGTAATACTTGATAACAAAAGAGAGCCTATCGGAACTCGTATCTTCGGACCGGTCGGTCGTGAAGTTAGATATGCAAACTTCATGAAAATTGTTTCGCTTGCTCCGGAGGTTTTATAATGGCTAATATTAAATTTAAGATTAAAAAAGGCGATACCGTAAAGATTATTGCCGGTGATGATAAAGGTAAAACAGGAAAAGTTTTATCTGTATTAGCAAAAAAAGGACAAGTTATCGTTGAGGGTTGCAAAGTAGCCAAAAAGGCTATCAAGCCAAGTGAAAAGACTCCAAACGGTGGCTTTATAAATAAAGAGATGCCAATTGATATTTCAAACGTGGCGAAGGTTGAGGCTTAATTATGAGTAGATTGAAAGTTAAATATAATGAAGTTGTTAAACCGGCTTTAGCAAAAGAATTTGATATCAAAAACCCTATGCTTATACCTGCAATTGAAAAAATTGTAATTAGCGTAGGTGCTGGCGAAGGTGCAAAAGATCAAAAGCTTCTTCAAAATATGGCGGATACTATCTCGCTTATAGCAGGACAAAAAGCTGTTGTAACCGATGCTAAAAAATCAGTTGCGGGCTTTAAAGTTCGCGAAGGCTTTCCTGTGGGTATCAAAGTGACTCTTAGAAAAGAGCAGATGTATGCGTTTTTAGATAAGCTTATAAGCGTTGCTCTTCCGAGAGTTAAAGACTTCAGAGGCTTACCGAGAGATGGTTTTGACGGAAGAGGAAATTTTAACTTTGGTCTTGATGAGCAGCTAATGTTTCCTGAGGTTGAGTATGATAAGATTATGCGCACTCACGGTATGAATATCGTAATTGTTACGACAACAGATAGCGACAAAGAGGCATTCAAATTGCTTGAGCTTTTTGGTTTGCCGTTTGCAAAAGGAAAGTAATATGGCAAAAAAATCAATGATAGCAAAGGCAGCTCGCACTCCTAAATTTAAAGTTCGCGGTTATACAAGATGCCAAATTTGCGGACGTCCGCACTCTGTTTATAAAGATTTTGGAATTTGCCGAGTATGCCTAAGAAAAATGGCCAACGAAGGACTAATCCCTGGTCTTAAAAAAGCAAGCTGGTAAGGAAGAAAAATGTTGAATGATTTAATATCGGATGGACTAACACGCATCAGAAACGCCTCTATGAGAAAGCTTGAGACTACGAAGCTGCTTCACTCAAACGTTGTTGAAGCGACTTTGACGATCTTGTCTGCAAAAGGCTACATAGAAAGCTACAATGTAGTTGAAGAGGATAAAAAGAAATTTATAAACGTTGTTTTAAAGTATGATGAGCGTGGAAATAGCGTTATAAACGAACTTAAAAGAGTTTCAAAGCCTGGTCGCCGCGTCTATAAAGGCAAAGACGAGATTAAAAGATTTAAAAACGGTTATGGAACAATTATCGTTAGCACCAGCAAAGGCGTTTTGAGCAACGAAGACGCTCATAAAGCGGGTGTTGGCGGCGAAATTCTTTGTACTGTGTGGTAATGAATATAAACGATGTCAAAACATCGTTTATAACACTTTGTAATGGAGTTTATATAATAGGCTAAGTTTATTGCCTACTTTGCAAAACTCCAAAATTTAGCTTTAAATTTGCTAAATTTACGATATAAATCTCAAATTTGAGATAGCAAAGAATTCAAATAGGTTTAAAAGAGTTTCGATTCTTTTAATAGTCCGAATTTAAAATTTGGACGAGGTGGAATTTAGTTTCTGCTTTTTATGGTATTGTGGTATCCATTCGTATAAAGTAGACATACCCTAGACAAGTAAAAAGGAAAAAAATGTCACGTATAGGTAAGCAGCCGATAGCTATTCCAAGCGGATTAGATGTCAGCGTAGAAGGAAATTTGCTTAAATTTAAAAAAGGCAATAATACAAAAGAACTTGACACAAAAGGTCATGTTGATGTTAAGGTAGAAAACGGCTCAATCGTATTTTCTCCTAAAGGTGAAGATAGACAAAGTAGAGCATACTGGGGCACATACAGAGCGCTAGCTAATAATATCGTTACAGGTCTTACGGACGGATTTGTTCGCAAGCTTGAAATAAACGGTGTTGGTTATAAGGCAGCTGCAAAAGGCAACGTGCTTGAACTAAGTTTAGGATTTTCTCACCCGATAAATCACGAAGTGCCAAAAGGTGTCGAGATAAGCGTAGAGAAAAACGTCATCACTATAAAAGGCGATGATAAGCAAGTTGTAGGACAAATAGCAGCTCAAGTTAGAGGATATCGCCCGCCTGAGCCATACAAAGGCAAGGGTATAAAATATGCTGAAGAGCGCATTATCCGCAAAGCCGGTAAAACATCTAAGAAGTAAGGGATAGGCAATGACAGCAAATGTATTAAAAAGAAAACTCGCTCTTAGAATAAAGAGAAAGAGAAGAATCAGAGCTAAAATTTCCGGCACTGCATCAAAACCTAGAGTTTCTATTTTTAAATCAAATAGAACGCTTTATGTTCAGGCCATCGAAGATGTTACGGCAACTACTATTGCAGCGGCTGACGGAAGAAAGCTAGGCATTAAAGCCAATAAAGAAGGCGCTGTAGTTTTGGCAAAAGAATTTGCAAAAGCTCTTAAGGCAAAAGGCGTAGAAGAGGCTTTATTTGATAGAAACGGCTATTTGTATCACGGCGTTGTAGCGGCTTTTGCAGACGCTTTAAGAGAAAATGGCATTAAGCTATAACCCAAAGGAAAATCGATGGAAAAATATAATAGAGAAGAATTTGAAGAAGTAATCGTCGATATCGGTCGGGTTACAAAGGTTGTTAAAGGCGGTCGTAGATTTAGATTTACGGCTCTTATAGTAGTCGGAAATAGAAACGGACTAGTCGGTTTTGGCTTCGGTAAAGCTAAAGAAGTTCCTGATGCGATCAGAAAAGCCGTTGATGATGCTTTCAAAAACATTATCAATGTTAAGCTTAAAGGCTCGACAATTCCTCACGATATAGAGGTAAAATATAACGCAAGTAGAATTTTACTTCGTCCGGCAAGCGAAGGTACGGGTGTTATCGCAGGCGGTTCAACTCGCCCTATTCTAGAGCTTGCAGGTATCAAGGATATCTTGACAAAATCACTTGGCTCAAACAACTCTGCAAACGTTGTTCGCGCTACAATCAAAGCATTAAGCATGCTTAAAAGCTAAGGAGAGGGAATATGGGACTTGAAAAATTAACTCCGGCTGTCGGTTCAACTCGTGAAACTAAGAGATTAGGACGCGGTCAAGGTAGCGGTCAAGGTAAAACTGCAGGCAAAGGGCATAAAGGTCAAAGGGCTAGAAAAGGCTATAATGAAAAAAGAGGTTTTGAGGGTGGACAACAACCACTTCAAAGACGTCTTCCAAAAGTAGGATTTACATCTAGAGTAGTAAAGCCTTATGTGATCAACGTAGATAAGATAACAGCCGTAAAAGAGCTGAGCGAGATCACTGTCGCTAGCATAGCAACCGTTCATAAAATTTCAAGCAGCGTTTTGAAAATTAAATTGATCGGAACAGGAGCTAAAGGGCTTGTTGCAAAAATCAAAGACGAGAACGTAACCGTTAGCGGACGTGCATAATGAATAAGACATTGACCAACAAGATACTCATCACGTTGGCATTTTTATTTGCTTACAGGATACTGGCATACGTGCCGGTTCCTGGTGTTAATGTCGACGTCATTAAAGAATTTTTTGATTCAAACAGTTCTAATGCACTAGGATTATTTAATATGTTCAGCGGTAACGCTGCAGAAAGATTAAGTATCATCTCGCTTGGTATTATGCCTTATATTACATCTTCGATTATTATGGAGCTACTCGCAGCTACATTCCCCGCACTGGGAAAAATGAAAAAAGATCGCGACGGTATGCAAAAATATATGCAGATTATCCGTTATGCAACTATCGTCATTACTATCGTTCAGGCAATCGGTGTTAGTATAGGCTTGCAAGGTCTGAGCGGAAGAGGCGGTGAGCAAGCTATCATGATAGATATGAGTTTGTTTATAGCTATTTCGGCAGCTTCAATGCTAGCTGGTACTATGCTTTTGATGTGGATAGGCGAGCAAATAACTCAAAGAGGTATAGGTAACGGAATCAGTCTTATTATCTTTGCGGGTATCGTTAGCGGAATCCCAGCAGCGATCGGTGGAACTATAAATTTAGTAAATACAGGCGAAATGAACTTCTTAGTAGTTATTGGAATTTTGCTTGTTATACTCATAACCGTAGGTGTTGTTATATTTGTCGAAATGGGCGAGAGGAGAATTCCTGTATCTTACTCACGAAAAGTTGTTATGGAAAATCAAAATAAGCGCATAATGAACTATATACCTATTAAAGTAAATTTAAGCGGTGTTATCCCGCCTATCTTTGCTAGTGCTATATTGATGTTTCCAAGCACCATCTTTCAGGCAAGCACAAATAAATACATCCAAGCGATTAACGACTTTTTAAACCCGAACAGCTATATGTTTAACTTCTTAACTTTCTTGCTTGTCGTATTTTTTGCATATTTTTACGCGTCAATCGTATTTAACGCAAAAGATATCAGCGAGAATTTAAAAAGACAAGGCGGATTTATACCTGGAATTAGACCGGGCGAAGGCACTGCAGGATATCTAAACGAGATCGCTTCAAGACTAACTTTTAGCGGTTCTATATATCTTGGTCTTATCTCAACCCTACCTTGGGTTTTGGTTAAATTTATGGGTGTGCCGTTTTATTTTGGCGGAACATCTGTTTTGATCGTTGTTTCGGTTGCTCTTGATACTATGAGAAGGATCGAGGCTCAAATTTATATGAACAAATACCAAACTTTAAGTGCGGTAGGTTTATAAAATGGCGATTTCGCTTAAAAAACCGGCTGAAATCGAAAAGCTTAGAGCGGCAAATCAAATTGTCGCTCGCACTCTTGATTATGTTGAAAGTATTATAAAGCCAGGAATTTCGCTTCTTGAGATTGATAAAATTTGTGAGGATATGATAATAAAAGCCGGTGCAAAGCCTGCTTTCAAAGGACTTTACGGCTTTCCTAATGCGGCTTGTATAAGCCTAAATGAAGTTGTAATCCACGGAATTCCTGATAAGACAATCCTGCAAGAGGGTGATATAGTCGGGGTTGATATAGGAACGAATTTAAACGGTTTTTTCGGTGATTCCGCTCGTACATTCGGAGTGGGTCAAATTTCAAAAGAGGATGAGGCTTTAATAGCTTGCTCTAAAGATGCGCTTTATTTTGCCATTGATATCATAAAAGAGGGAATGCATTTTAAAGAGCTTAGTTATGAGCTTGAGAAATTTATCCTTGCAAGAGGGTTTGTGCCGCTAAGAGGATTTTGTGGACACGGCATAGGCAAGCGCCCGCATGAAGAGCCTGAAGTGCCAAACTACTTAGAAGGGAACAATCCAAAAGCCGGCCCAAAGATCAAAAACGGAATGGTTTTTTGCATAGAGCCAATGATTTGTCAAAAAGAAGGCACTCCCGTAGTCGGCGATGATAAGTGGAAAGTAACCAGCAAGGATGGTTTAAGAACTAGCCATTATGAACACTGCGTTGCCGTGATAAACGGAAGAGCTGAAATTTTAAGCAAAGCGTAAAATTTATATCAAATTTATCGCCTAAGTTTTTGCAGTTTACAAATTTGATTTGTGAATTGTAAAATTTTAATTTGTGGTGAGTTAAAATTTAAGGTCATTCACGTTGCAATCTTGCAACCGAATAAAAATAAAATTTATGAAAGGAGGAAAATAGTGGCAAAAGACGACGTCATAGAGATTGACGGTAACGTTATAGAGGCTTTGCCTAATGCAACTTTTAAAGTTGAACTTGACAATAAGCATGTCATTTTGTGCCATATCGCAGGCAAGATGAGAATGCATTATATCAAGATAATGCCCGGAGACAGGGTAAAGGTAGAACTCACGCCGTATAGTCTTGATAAGGGTAGAATAATTTATCGCCATAAGTAAAACAAAAGCTAAATTTGGCTAAAATCAGCCCTTTGCAACAAATGCTGTATGAAGAATTGTTTTCAAAGCCTACCACTTGTTTTGAAAATAGTTGGTTTAACAATTTCTTTAAACCTGATGCAGCCCTAAAAAAGTGGAATAAATTTTTAGGAGACTAAGATGAAAGTTCGTCCTTCTGTAAAGAAGATGTGTGACAAATGTAAAGTTGTCAAACGTAAAGGCATAGTTCACGTAATTTGTGAAAATCCAAAACATAAACAAAGACAAGGATAAAAGAATGGCTCGTATTGCAGGTGTAGATTTACCGAAAAAAAAGAGAATTGAGTATGGTCTAACTTACATTTATGGTATCGGCCTTCATAAATCAAGAGAGATTCTTACGGCTACCGGAATTTCTTATGACAAGAGAGTTCATGAGCTAACTGAAGATGAGGCTGCTGCTATTCGTAAAGAGATCCAAGAGAAACATGTGGTTGAAGGTGATCTTAGAAAGAGCGTTGCTATGGATATAAAAGCGCTTATGGATCTTGGAAGCTATAGAGGTCTTCGCCATAGAAAGGGTCTTCCGGTGCGCGGTCAAAAGACTAAAACAAACGCTAGAACCAGAAAAGGTAAGCGTAAAACTGTTGGCTCTGCAACAAAATAAGGATAGATGATGGCAAAAAGAAAGATAACTAAAAAGAAAGTAGTAAGAAAAAGTATTGCCAAAGGTGTTGTTTACATAAGTGCGACTTTTAACAACACTATGGTTACGGTTACCGATGAGATGGGTAATACCATAGCTTGGAGCAGTGCAGGCGCGCTTGGCTTTAAAGGTAGTAAAAAATCAACTCCATATGCAGCTCAGCAAGCGGTAGAAGATGCTATGAATAAAGCTAAAGAGCATGGAATTAAAGAGGTGGGCATAAAAGTTCAAGGTCCTGGAAGCGGTAGAGAAACAGCCGTGAAAAGTGTAGGCGCAATCGAAGGTATTAAAGTTGTATTCCTTAAAGATATAACTCCGCTTGCTCACAATGGTTGCAGACCACCAAAACGCCGCCGCGTGTAATTAGAAATTTAGGAGAATTATTATGGCAAGATATAGAGGACCTGTTGAAAAATTAGAAAGACGTTTGGGTGTAAGTTTGGCTCTTAAAGGCGAGAGAAGATTGGCCGGTAAATCAGCGCTTGATAAACGCCCTTATGCACCGGGACAGCACGGACAAAGAAGAGCTAAGATCAGCGAATACGGCTTGCAGCTTCGCGAAAAACAAAAAGCTAAATTTATGTACGGAATTTCTGAAAAGCAGTTTAGAAGATTGTTTCAAGAAGCGGCTAGAAGAGAAGGTAATACGGGTGCACTTTTGGTTCAACTTTTAGAGCAAAGACTTGATAACGTAGTTTATAGAATGGGCTTTGCAACAACTAGAAGATTTGCTCGCCAGCTTGTTACTCACGGACATATATTGGTAAATGGTAAAAAAGTAGATATCCCGTCATATAGGGTTGATGCTGGATCTAAGATAGAAATAGTAGAGAAGTCAAAAAACAATCCTCAAATCGTTCGAGCGATTGATCTTACCGCTCAAACTGGAATTGTTTCTTGGGTTGATGTTGAAAAAGATAAAAAATTTGGAATTTTTACAAGAACACCGGAAAGAGAAGAGGTTGTCATTCCTGTAGAGGAAAGATTTATAGTAGAGCTTTATTCTAAATAATAAGAGGTGTAATAATGAGAAAGATTACTACATCAGCTTATATGCCTACAGAGATTGAGGTTCAAAGTATAAGCGAGAATGTTGCTAAAATAACGACTTATCCTTTTGAAGCAGGATATGCCGTAACATTGGCTCATCCGTTGCGCCGTCTGCTTTATAGCAGTACCGTTGGATTTGCTCCTACGGGCGTTAAGATTGAAGGTGTTTCTCATGAGTTTGACTCTATGAGAGGCATGCTTGAAGATGTAGCGCAATTTATTATAAATTTGAAAAATTTAAGATTTAAGCTTAAAACCGATTCTGAGCGCGAAGTTGTAGAATACTCATTTAAAGGACCGAAAGAGATAAACGGAAAGGACTTAAATAGTTCTATAGTAGAAGTTGTTAATCCTGAAGCATATCTTGCTACTATAAATGAAGATGCTGAGTTTAAATTTTCAGTTATTATCCAAAAAGGCATAGGATATGTTCCAAGCGAAGAAATTCGCGATGCGATGGAAGAGGATTATATAGCTCTTGATGCTTTCTTTACTCCGGTGAAAAAAGCGGTATATGATATTGAAAATGTTTTGGTTGAAGACAATCCAGACTATGAAAAGATAGTCTTTACTGTTACAACTGACGGTCAAGTGGGTGCGATTGAAGCATTTAAGAATGCTGTTGATGCTATGTATCAGCAGATGTCTGTATTTAAAGGAATTTTGGATATTGACATTGCATCACAGATCGGAAGCGGTACAATAAGTGGAGAGCATGCAAAACTACTTCAAAGTGTTGAAGAGCTAAATTTAAGCGCTAGAAGCTTTAATTGTCTTGATAGAGCTGAAGTTAGATTTATCGGTGAACTTGCTTTAATGGATGAGAATGAGCTAAAAGAGCTTAAAAATTTAGGTAAAAAATCTCTTGAAGAGATAAAAGCCGTTATGGAAGAGATCGGCTATCCTGTAGGTAGCGACATTCTAAAAGATGGCAAAGACCAGCTCAAAAAGAAGATTGCTGAGCTGAAATCACAAATGAGTGCAAACGAGTAAAGGAAAATAAATGAGACATAGACATGGTTATAGAAAATTAGGCAGAACATCATCTCATCGCTCGGCATTGCTTAAAAATTTAGCAATCGCGATTATAAAAAGCGAAAAAATTGAGACTACTCTGCCAAAAGCAAAAGAGCTGAGAAGTTATATAGAAAAGCTTATCACAAGAGCCAGAAAAGGCGATAGTAACGCCCATAGAGCGGTTTTTGCAAGTCTTCAAGATAAAGAGACTACAAATAAACTAGTTACCGAGATTGCTCCTAAATTCGTAGGACGCAACGGCGGTTATACAAGAGTAATCAAAACTCGCTTAAGACGCGGCGATGCTGCGGAAATGGCTTATATAGAGCTAGTAAGCGAATAACTTTTTAGAGAGCTTCGGCTCTCTAAAATTTTAATCCACACAATCTGCATAAAATATATTTTCAAATCCTATTTTTACTTCATTTTAAATTTTCAAAAGATACAATTTTAAGTTTAATTATCAAGTTTATTCATAAATTTAACGAAAGAGCTTATGAAAAAATTAGTTTGGCTAAATCCCGTCGTAAAAAGTATGTATCAAGTAAAAAATTTGCAAAAGCTACTTGCGGATAAAGGATTTGAGATTGTAGAGTGCAAGGTAAATCATATACTAAATGTTAAAAATTCATATAAAGCGGAATTAAAATCCAAACAGTTCATATTAGACTCTAGATGTCCAAGAGCCGTAAATTTTATAAGTTCGAATTTTAAAGATAAATCAGCTCAAATTTCAACCTCAAATCCTATTTTGATAGAGAGCGCACTTGAGCTTAGCGCAAATTTAAAAGATGACGAACACCTTTTTATAACTACTCCTTGCGAGGATCTAGCCGAGCTTGGCAGAGGGTTAAATTTGGCTCGAACCACATTTTTGACATGGAAAGAATTTAGAGAGCTAAATGAGATAAATTTGCCTGCCACAAAGATAAATTCAAGTCCTATTCCGGTTGGATTTTTTGAAAATTTAGGCGTTAAAGCCATAAGCTTAAAAAGCAAAGACGAGATAGAAAATGCTTTTGCTTATAGATTTCACGAGCTTAAGAGCTATCAGATCGTAGAGCTTTTACACTGCGAAAACGGCTGTCACAACGGAGACGGCCTATGAAGCAAATTTTCAAAAAGAGCATCTTGATTTTTATTATATTTGCAGCTTGGCATATAGTTTGCGAGCTTGAAATTTTTACCGCCTATATCCTGCCAAGTCCTGCTACAACTTTTAAAACAATGTTTAACATGATTTTAAGCGGCGAGCTTGCGACTCACACTCTCATTAGCTTTAAGCGCATTTTTATAGGTTATGCTTTTGCTTTCGCGCTTGCTTTACTTCTTGGCGGACTTACATCGCTCAAGCCTAAAATCACCTCTTATTACGAGTGGATTTTGGAGTTTTTTAGAAATATCCCGCCTCTTAGCTTAATTGCAATTTTGGTGCTTTGGTTTGGCATAAACGAGACTCCAAAAGTTATCATCATCGTTCTTGCTTCGTTTTTTCCGATGTTTTTAAGTATCTCCAAGGGACTAACGAGTTGCGATATCAAGCTTATTGAAGTAGGTAAAATTTTCGGTTTTAGCAAATTTGAAATTTTTTACAAAATCATCTTAAAAAGCGCACTTAAAGATATCTTTGTGGGTATGCGTATCGGCTTTGGATATGCGATGAGGGCTATCATAGGAGCTGAGATGATCGCGGCTTCAAGCGGACTTGGCTATCTTATCCTTGATGCAGAGGAACTTTCGCGCGCGGATAGGATATTTGTGGGTATCTTTACGATTGGAGTTTGCGGGGTGCTGATTGATCGTATATTTTTAAAGCTCATATCTAAATTTGAGCCCTTAAAGGCGGGCAGATGATACAAATATCAAATTTATCCAAGAGCTTTGTCATTCAAGATAAGAGCTTTGAAATTTTAAAAAATTTAAATTTGACTATAAAAAAAGACAAGATTACCGTAGTTCTTGGTAGAAGCGGATGTGGTAAAACCACTCTTTTGCGTCTTATCTCAAGGCTTGAAAATCCAACCACAGGCGAGATTGATATCAAGCAAGGCGCTAAAATCGGATTTGTTTTTCAAGAGGCTAGGCTCATGCCTTTTTTAAATGTATATGAAAATATCGTTTTTTCGCTTAAAAAGCATGAGATAAGCGAGGTCAAAATCGATAAACTAATCGACACGATAGGGCTTAGCGAGTTTAAATTCGCTAAGCCTTCTCAGCTTTCAGGCGGCATGGCTTCTCGCGTGGCGCTTGCAAGAGTGCTTGCGTATGAGGCGAATTTGATCCTTATGGATGAGCCTTTTGCGGCGCTTGACGCCTTTACGAGAGCTAATATGCAGGCTGAAATTTTAAAGATTCAAGCGGATAAAACCATCCTTTTTGTAACGCACAACATCGATGAAGCGCTGTTTTTGGCCGACGAGATAATTCTGCTTGAAAACGGCGCTATCAAAGCAAGTTATGATCTGTCAAATTTAGCTAAGCCCAGAGATCTGCTTGAGGGCGATCTCATAAGGCTAAAGCGCGAAATTTTAGCTCACATTTAGCGGTCTATCTCTCATTCTAGTGCAAACAGCAAAATTTGCCGAGTTATCCTTAAAGCCGAATTTCTCTAAAAAAGCGATCGCATCCTTGCCTTTACTAATCGGCGTTACGACCCAAGTCGTAGTATGCTTAAATTTCTTGTTGAAAGCCTCCATGAGTGCAGTTCCAACGCCTTTGCGTTGATAGTCTTTGTGCACCATGATCGAGTAAAGATATGAAGTTGCAAAATTATCCCTGTCGCAAAACGCTTCAAGTGTGCCGATCGTCTTATCGCCAAGCTTGGCTATGGCTACGTAGTCATAGGTTCTAAACATATTAAAATGAGCCCATTTTTCATCTTTATGAGCGTATTTTTCGTGCGTCCAGCCAATGCTTAGCATTATCTCATCGATATCTGCGGGATTGAAATTTCCGGAATTTTCCAAAATAACTAAATCTTTCATCTTTACTCCTTTGAATAATTTGAAATTCGCAAAAAGTATTATAGTAATTGATAATTAAAACCAAGATAAAGTTAAGTTTTTATATAATTTTATTTTAAAATATCAAAAAGGAGAAAAGATGAGAAAAATTTTTAAAATTTTATGTGCGTTTTCTTTGCTTTGCTCTATTGCAAACGCTAAAGAAGGCTTAGACAAAATCGGCATCACTTACGTCAAATCGCCGCTAAACGTTCCGTCAATCGTCGATAAATTCAAAGGCTTTTACGCCAAATCATTTGGCGTACCGGTTGAATACTTTGAGATAACCTCAGGAGCCAAGCAGACTCAAGCGCTTGCGTCAAATTCGCTTCAGTTTCTTAACTGCGTGGGCGGCACTTCGGTTATTTTGGCGGCTGCAAACAAGGCTGACATCAAGATCATAAGCGCGTATTCAAGAGCGCCTGAAGCTTTTGTGATATTTGCAAAAGATAAAAGCATAAAATCGCCAAAAGATCTAAAAGGCAAAAAGATCGCAGGACCAAAAGGCACGATATTAAACGAGCTTTTAGTTAGATACCTTGCGCTTGGAGGACTTAGTATAAACGACGTTGAGTTTATATCTATGGGTATCCCGCCTGCGCAAGCCGCACTTGAAAACGGAAGCGTTGATATGGCGCTTTTAGCGGGACCTGCCGCCTATAACGCACAAAAATCAGGACTTCACATCGTAACTACGGGCAAAGGCGTGATAAGCCCCGTGATAGTAACTGCGACAAGTGGAGAGTTTTATAAGAAGCACAAAGATTTGGTTGAAAAATTTAAAAAGACTCAAGATGAAATTTTAGATTTTATAAAAGCAAACGAAGAAGAGGCGCTTAAATTTACCGCCGAGGAGACAGGACTTAGCATAGAGGCCGTTAAAAGCATGTATCCTCAGTATGATTTTAGCTCAAAGATCACGGCTGAAGATATAAAAGCGCTTGAGGCTACTCAGGAATTTATGCTTGAAAGCAAGATGATAGAGCAAAAAATAGACATAAAATCACTTCTGCTAAACTAAAATTTTAAGGGCGGATTCGCCCTTAAACCTTAAAAACTCCCGAAACTTCCAAAATTTAAAATTTATTTTGCCAAAGTAGGTGTATAATTCAAGCAAAAACAAAGGGCAAGAGATGATCCCATTTACAGATGAAGAGCTTTTAAAACCTGTTAGCGCAAGCTTGCAAAAGGTAATGCCTATGCTTGAGCGAGACGGTGGCGGCATGGAGCTTTTAGGTATAAAAAACGGCAAAGTTTATGTTCGCTTAACGGGGCATTGCCACGGTTGTGCAGCCAGCGGAACTACTCTTAAATACGGTATCGAAAGACAGCTTAGAATGGATATTCACCCTGAACTTGAGGTGATAAATATCCCTATCGGAGAAGAGGTAAGATTAGATTGATTGATTATAAAAAACTTGGTATCAAGGCCTTTTATAAAGGCAGCTTTGACGAGGCTATAAATTATTTTTCTTTGGCTTACGATAAAAAAAAGGATAAAAGGCTTTTGTTTTTTATCATGATTTGCTCGCTTGCTAAAACCAGACACGATGAAGCCATGATGCTGTTTGAAATTTTTAAAGTTAAAGAAAAAGTTGGCATGAGCGCTGAGGATTTGGACGAAATTTTAGCTACTTTGGAGTCTAAATTTGACGAAAAAGACGAGCTTGAAGCTCAAAACGCCATAAGTTATGATGATTTTATGGATGCGGTTAAAAAAGAGGGAAATTTCAAAAGCGTTTTTGAAGATATAATGTTCTCAACTCGAGTTATGATAAACAATCGCGATGATTTTTTGGACTTTTTAGAAAATTTAATTAAAAATGATTTTATAGAGATGGGATTAAACTACCTTGAAAGCGTGGCTGTCTTATTTGCTGGCGATGAGAGGTTAAACTCTTTGATTTGCGAGATAAACAAAAGGCGCAAAAGTGAAAATTTACATTGAAAATTCATTTATCACGGACAATTCAAACGAATGCGAAGAGGGGTGTTTGTTTGTCCAAACTCACACAAACTCGAAATTTACTCAAAACGCTATAGACAAAGGCGCTAAAATCATTAGCCTAAAGGAGTGTAAAAAGCTCTTAAACATAGATGAAAATATCAAGATAATAGGCATAACAGGCACAAACGGCAAGACGACAACTGCTGCGGCGATTTATTCTATCTTGCTTGATTTGGGTTATAAGTGCGGACTTTGCGGAACTCGCGGAGCTTTTATAAATGATGAGCGAATAGATCAAAAGGCTCTTACCACAAGCGAAATTTTACGCACGCTTAGTTATTTAAAATCCGCCAGTGAGCAAAAATGCGAGTATTTCGTGATGGAGGTAAGCTCTCACGCGATAGATCAAAATCGCATAGAGGGGCTTAAATTCGCAGCTAAAATTTTTACGAATTTAACCCAAGATCATCTTGATTATCACAAAACATTTGAAGAGTATGCGCGCGTTAAGAGCAGCTTTTTTGAAGATGACAGCTTAAAAATCATAAACATAGACGACGGAAATTTGAAATTTAACGCTAAAAATGCGCTTACTTACTCTCTTAGAAAGCACGCATCATTTTCGCCTATCGCTTACGGGCTAAAAAACGGCATAAACGCTATTATTAAAACCCCAAAAGGCGATCTTGAGATAGCTTCGAATTTGCAGGGCGAATTTAACCTCTATAACCTTATCGCCGCCACCGCTTGCGTTGTTAGCTTAACGGATAAGAGTTGCGAGGAGATTTCATCTGCAGTTAGTAATTTTGGCGGCGTTGAGGGCAGGATGGAGGTTGTTAGCCAAGATCCTCTTGTCATCGTTGATTTTGCTCATACGCCCGATGGGATCGAGAAAGTTTTGAGCGCGCTTTGCCACTATGAGCAAGTTGTCGTTTTTGGAGCCGGAGGCGATAGGGATAATACCAAGCGCCCTAAGATGGGCTCTATCGTGCAGCATTTTGCAAAGCTTTGCATAGTAACAAGCGATAATCCAAGAAGCGAAGAGCCGATGTCAATCATCCAGCAGATATATAACGGCATGCAAATGAACGATACCGTTATCTGCGAGCCTGATCGCAAAAAAGCGATTGAAATCGGGCTAAAAAGCCTAAAGGAAGGGCAAATTTTAGTGATTTTAGGCAAAGGAGACGAGCCTTATCAGGAGATAAAAGGGGTTAAATATCCTTTTAGCGATAAGGAGGTCGTTTTGGAATTTTTGGGAAGAAAAGATAGATAATTGCCTGCGAAATTTGACCTAATTTTTGGCACGAGATAAATAAGGAGTTTTTTTGAGAGTAGAAGTTTTAGCAAGTAAAATTCACAGAGCCGTTGTAACGGATGCGAATTTAAACTACGTAGGCTCTATAACCATCGATGAAGAGCTTATAAATGCTGCAAATTTAACGGAATTTCAAAAGGTCGAAATTCTAAACGTAAATAACGGCGAGAGATTTTCCACATATGTCATAAAAGGCGACAAAAAAGGTGAAATTTGCTTAAACGGCGCTGCTGCAAGAAAAGTTTGCATCGGTGATGTAGTTATAATCGTAGCTTACGCAACTATGAAATTTAAAAAAGCTAAAAAATTTGAGCCCACGATAGTTCATGTAAATGAAAAAAACGAGATAGTTTGATTAAACAAATTTGCTTAAAATTTTATTTTTTATTCCGCTTAAAAAGCTCATAAATTTTGATTTTACGCTTAGCTTACAAGCTGTTTGAAAAAATTATATAAGCTCAAATTTGTTATAATCAAGCAAAATTGAAAAGGATTTTTTATGTTTGAAGGACTTGATTTATCGAAAATGAACCATATGCTTGAAGAGGTTCAAAAAAAGGCGCGCGAGCTTGAAAATGAGACCTCAAGCAGAGAATTTAGCGTAAAAAGCGGTGGTGGACTTATCAGCGTCAAAGCAAACGGCAAGGGCGAACTGCTTGACATCACGATAGACGATAGTTTGCTTGAAGATAAGGAGAGTTTGCAGATTTTACTGATTAGCGCGGTAAATGACGTGATGAAAATGGTCGAGGATGATAAAAGGCATCTTGCCGCAAAGATGCTTGGCGGATTTGCGGGAATGGGCGGCAAATGAGAAAAATTTTATTTCTCATATCTTTATGTGCATTGGCTTTTAGCGCACCGCGCCCGACTCAAGATGATTTTAACGCCTGCTACGAAAAAAACCTCCCAAGTATAGTAAATGTCGCAGGTCATGAAGGCATCGCACTTAGCCCTAATCTAATCGCGGTTGTAAAAAAAGATGAGATGCCGCTTAGAAACTACATAAAATTTGATCCTTTTTTAGGGCTTTATCTGGTCGCTTCGGATATGAGCCTTGATCCTATCAAGATGAGCGAGGATAACAGAACTAAAAAAAGCGATTGGGTGAGTGTTACAAAGGATATCAACTCAACCGTTTACGGGCACGTCAAATCTCTTGGCGAAAGGCTTGGCGAGCTTGATACGCTTACTTTTGACGTAAATGATACTACAGCCGTGCTATCGGCATGCTGCAACCTAAGAGGCATTAGCGTGGGCGGAAACAAATTTATCCCGAATAGATACTTAAGACACTTTATAGCTTATCCAGATGTTTATTACGGCGATGTCGGGGCTATATTCGAGGCAATGGACGGCAAATTTTACGTAAAAAGCGTAGAGCAGCTCGGGCGAGGTCAAGCTCTCATGGCAAAAGATGAAATTTTATCTATAAATAAAGAGAAATTTAAAACCTTAAGAGAGCTAAATGAGAGAATTTTATTTGCTAAAAAGGGCGAAATTTTAACTTTTGAGATTATGCGCGACGGAGTTGTCGAAAGATTTAACATAGCCGTTTCGGACTCGGCTGGTGCAAAAGATAAAAAATCCAAAGATGAGATGAAGCCTGATGTTAAGAGCCAAGAGACAAAAGAGATAAAGCAGGCAAATACGACTAATGATTTTTTCAAAACGCAAGGCATAACTCTTGACGGGCAACTAAACGTTAAGAAGGTAGATGAAGGCTCAAAAGCGGCAAATTTCGGCATCAAAACAGGCGATAAGCTGATACAGGTTGGTAAAAATCAAGTAAAAAATCGCAACGACGCCATCAAGCTAACATCAAAAAACAGCGCCGAGCATATCTTGCTGTTTAGGCGAAACGGATTTGATTTTTTCTATAAAGCAAGATGATGAGAAGCGAAAATTTACTAGAGGAATTTAAGTCTTTTTTACGAGAAAATTTGCCAAGCGCGCCTAGTTTTCATCCAAATTTCGATGAAGCTTTAAAATACATGCTTCTTGCGGGAGGCAAGCATTTTCGAGCTATGCTTGTGCTTGGCGTAGTAAATGCACTAAAGCCTGAGATGCTAAAGAGCGCATTTGACGTAGCTTTGGGATTTGAGCTTATGCATACATATTCGCTTGTGCATGATGATCTACCTTTGATGGATGATTCAGACCTTAGACGCGGAAAGCCTACATTGCATGTTAAATACGACGACGTAACGGCGATTTTGGTTGGAGACGGCTTAAATACTCACGCCTTTTATCAAATTTCAAAGGCGAATTTAGATCCTAAAACAGCTTTAAAATGCGTTGAAATTTTATCTCTAAACGCAGGCGTATCGGGCATGGTTTTGGGGCAAGCGATTGATTGCTTTTTTGAAACGAGCCAAAAAGCAAAAGCCGTGAGAGAGAAATTTAAAGTGGCGGACAGGCGGCTAAATTTAGAAGAGCTTACTTTCTTGCATATCCATAAAACCGCAAAGCTAATCGCCGCTAGCTTAAAAGTAGGCTGTGTAATAGCTCAGATGAGCGATGAGGTGTGCGAGAAAATTTATCAAATCGGACTTGACCTGGGTCTTGCATTTCAAATTCAAGATGACATCATCGATGCCACTACGAGTGCAAATGAAGCGGGCAAGCCTACCGGAAACGACGGCATGAAAAACTCATTTACAAATTTACTCGGCGTCAAAGAAGCCATAGAGACAAAAAACAAAATGATAGATAAAATTCAAGACGATTTAAGGGAATTTGAGCCTAAATTGGGCGAGATGATCTTAAATTTGATAGATAAGCATTTGCGTTAATTTTAAGAAGGGAATTAAGATGTTAAAAAAACAAGCGGACACTATAAGATTTTTATGTGCGGATATGGTTCAAAAGGCAAATAGCGGCCACCCGGGAGCGCCGATGGGGCTAGCGGATATCATGGTCGTGCTTATGAAATTTTTAAATCACAATCCAAAAAATCCAAACTGGCTTAATCGCGATAGGCTTGTTTTTAGCGGCGGGCATGCAAGTAGTTTGGTTTATAGCTTTTTACATCTAAGCGGATATGATCTAAGCCTTGACGAGCTTAAAAATTTCCGTCAGCTCGGCTCTCTTACGCCGGGACACCCTGAAATTCACACAAAAGGCGTTGAAGTAGCAACCGGTCCTCTTGGACAAGGGATCGCTAATGCGGTTGGGTTTGCTATGGCCGCAAAATATGCTGCGAATTTGCTAAATTTGCCTGATAACGAAGTGATAAATCATAAGGTGTATTGTCTTTGCGGTGACGGGGATTTGCAAGAGGGCATAAGCTATGAAGCTTGCGCGATAGCCGGAAATTTAAAGCTTGATAATTTAGTCGTGATTTACGACTCAAACAATATAACTATCGAAGGCGACACTTCTATAGCATGGAGCGAGGACGTAAAGGCGCGCTTTGAAGCCCAAGGCTGGGACGTGGCTCGTATCAACGGGCATGATTATGATGAGATAGAGTTCGCGCTCGAGCAGGCAAAGGAGAAGGAGTGTCCTTATCTCATTATCGCAAACACTCGCATCGCAAAGGGCGCGGGCGAGCTTGAAGGAAGTCATCATAGCCACGGCGCACCGCTTGGTGAAGATGTGATCAAAGCGGCAAAAACGGCTGCGGGATTTGACCCGGAGGCAAAATTTGCCATAGATGAAGATGTGCTTTTTAGATTTAGAGCCGCTGTGGAAAAAGGCGATTTGGCAGAGGCTTTATGGAATAAACAGATAGAAAAATTAAGCGCGGATAGCAAGAAAATTTTAAATTCGCTTTTAAATCCTGATTTTTCAAAGATAAATTTCCCTGATTTTACCGATAAAAAAGTAGCCACAAGGGATAGCAACGGCGTAATCATGAACGAGATCGCTAAAGTCTTACCCGGATTTATCGGCGGAAGTGCTGATTTAGCACCTTCAAACAAGACCGAATTAAAAGGCATGGGCGATTTTCCAAACGGTCGCAATATCCACTACGGAATTCGTGAGCATGCAATGGCTGCGATAAATAACGCCTTTGCCAGATACGGACTATTTTTGCCGTTTTCGGCGACATTTTTTATATTTAGCGACTATCTCAAGCCAAGTGCTAGGATAGCGGCACTTATGGGCATTAAACACTTTTTCGTTTTCACTCACGATAGTATCGGCGTGGGCGAAGACGGACCTACTCATCAGCCTATAGAGCAACTAAGTCAGTTTAGAGCTATGCCGAATTTTTACACATTCCGCCCAGCTGATGGTAACGAAAACGCCAAATGTTGGCAAGTCGCTTTAAATTTAAGCGCTCCTTGCGCGTTTGTGTGTTCTCGTCAAGGACTTGATCCTCTGCAAAGCGGAGAATTCGGTAGCGTTGAAAACGGAGCTTATCTTCTTAAATCTAAACCAAATGCCAAAATCACATTTGTATCAAGCGGTAGCGAAGTGAGCTTGTGCGTAAAAGCCGCAAATTTACTCAAAGAAAACGGCGTAGGCGCAAACGTGGTCTCTGCGCCTTGTTTTGACTTGCTTTGCAAGCAGCCTAAAGAGTATGTGGATAAAATTTTAAATCCAAACACCAAAATCATAGCCGTTGAGGCTGCAACCGCGATGGAGTGGTATAAGTTCGCCGATATCGTCTATGGAATGCAAACTTTTGGCGAAAGCGGCAAGGCTGAAATGCTGTTTGAGCATTTTGGATTTAGCCCTGAAAAGCTTTGTAAATTTGCTATGCAAGCCATTAAGTGAAATTTGAAGTTAAAGTGTTCGGTGAAATTTTAGAAAAGAGAGGCCTTTAATGGAAATTTCACATATCATCTTGCTTGCACTCATTCAAGGCATAAGCGAGTTTTTGCCCATATCAAGCTCCGCTCACCTCGTGCTGGTACCAAAACTCCTAGGCTGGAGCGATCAGGGGCTTGCCTTTGACGTGGCAGTGCATGTGGGCACCCTTGCGGCGATTTTGTTTTATTTTAAAGATAGGATATTGTCGCTTTTAAGCGACTTTTTTGCTTCTATTAAGGCGCGCAAAAAAGTTGGTGATAGTGCGCTTGTCTGGTCGGTCGGATTTGCGACGATCCCTGTGGGGCTTGCAGGCTTACTCTTGAATGATTTTATCGAAAATTACGCAAGAAGCGGCATTGTTATAGCATTTACGACTATAATTTTTGGTGTCGTGCTTTATTTTGCAGATAAAAATCACGGTTCAAAAAGCGAATATGATATGACTATTAAGCTTGCTCTTATCATCGGTGCGGCTCAAATTTTAGCTCTTATTCCGGGTGTTTCTCGCTCGGGCATTACTATGAGTGCGGCACTATTTTTAGGATTTAGCAGAACAGGAAGTGCAAATTTCTCTTTTCTTATGTCCATACCCGTTATTTTGCTTGCGGGCGGACTTGAAGCGGTTAAGCTTGTAAGGCTTAAAGAGGCGGTCGCTTGGGGAGATCTTGCTATAGCGATGGCGGTAAGTGCAGTGAGTGCTTATCTGTGCGTGAAACTGTTTATGGTGGTTATCTCTAAGATGAGTATGCTTCCTTTTGTTGTTTACAGACTTATTTTAGGCGTGTTTTTGTTTTTGATGTTTGTATAAGTTGATTTGCCTGGCTTTGTATTTATAGCTTCTTAAAACTCTTTTTGTGATTTTTTATCTTCTTTATCGCCCAATCATAGTGCGAAGAGGTGGCTGATATACAGTAACTTCCAAGCGTAGAGCCAAGAGTGTAGGCAAATTTGCCTTTAGTAAAAAGCTCTTCATTGCTGAATTTATCAATTGCTTTTATAGCCTCTTTGTGGCTATTTTTTAGCAAAATTTTAGCTGTATCAAGTGGTGTATTTTGGTGTTTTTGCCAAATTTCAATATTCATCTTCGGGTATGTTCGCCAGTTGTAAGGATGCGATAAAAACGGCTTTATCTCTTTTGAATTTTGATTTGATCTGATGAAATTTAAAAGCAAAACATGCCACTCGTAAAGATGTATAAGCACATCTTTTATATTTTTATCTCTATCTTCAAAGTTAAATTTCATCTCCTGCTCTTCTGCGCTCATAGATTCGATAAGATCAAAAAGTTTAATAAAATTTCCATTCGCAAGTAAGACCAGATCGTCTTTTGTGGTAGGTCTTGGCATAGCTCATCCTTTGCATAAAATTTAAGCGCAAATTTATTGTAGCTTTTTTGGGGTTAAATTTACAAATTCGCTTTCATGCTGTGCGGGTTTGACAGGTCTAAATCAATTAAGCCTATGAAGCCTCTCTTTAAGCATTTTATCAAATAGGCTAAATAGAGTTTGCGACGCTTCTTCTGCTTTTTGGAAATTTTGTGCGATCAGACCCTTGTCGCTATTTATAGCTAACGAATCGTTGATGAGCTTATGAACTTCGGAGTGAGGCTTATCAAGCTGCTTAAATATCTCGCTTGAGCCAAAAATTTCCCTGCCGTCGCCTTGATACCATTTGCCAAGTCTGCAGCTATGATGGTCGCTCATTTTTTCTTGATCTTGTTTTGAAATTTTCTCATAGCCGTTTACTTTAAACACGACGTGATCGGTCTTTGCCAGTGCGATAAAAAGCTCGTAATATAAATTTTCAGTCTCTTTTTGAATTTTGTTTAACTTGTCCTTAAAGTAGTTGTTATATCGCTATTTAAACAAATCAAGTTAGTTTGGTATATTTGGCAGCTCTATTGTATTCTTGATTAACACAACTAGCTATTTGATTTTATACGACATTTGTAATAAATTCTCTTAAAACAATACTTCTATTTTTAGCCAAAACATACCTAACTTAGGCTATCTCATCGCCCTGATAGAATTTAATATCGCTATTAGCGCTACGCCAACATCGCCAAAGACCGCCTCCCACATAGTTGCATATCCCAAAGCTCCCATTATCATGATCGCGACTTTCACGCCGAGTGCAAATACGATATTTTGCCAGACTATCGTGCGGGTTTTCTTGGCGATTTTGATTGCGGTTGCCACTTTTGATGGCTCGTCGTTCATTATGACGATATCGGCAGCTTCTATCGCCGCATCGCTTCCTGCCGCGCCCATAGCCACTCCCACGTCGGCTCTTGCAAGCACGGGCGCGTCATTTATGCCGTCTCCTACGAAAGCCACTTTGCCCTGCCCTGCTTTTTGGGCTAAAATTTCTTCCAAAATTTCAACTTTTTGCGTCGGTAAAAGCTCTGCAAAAAATTTTGTTATACTAAGTTTATTTGCGATGTTTTGGGCGATATTTTGATTATCGCCCGTTAGCATTACTATCTCTTTTGAGCCCTCTTTTTTGATTTGCAAAATTGCCTCTTTGGCATCTGTTTTTAGCTCGTCGGTTATTATAAATTTGCCTGCAAATTTACCGTCTATGGCTGCATAAAGCACCGTTTCAAGTTGAGTTGAAGCTTTGAATTTAACTCCTTGTGAGAGCATAAATTTAGCATTACCCGCCACTATCTCTTTGCCGTTTATGTTTGCTTTTATGCCCTGCCCCGCTATCTCTTCAAATTTAAGCACGAGCGACTCGTCTATGTTGCCGCCTACTCTTTCATACTCTTTTACGATCGAAGTTGCTACCGGGTGGGTTGAGAAAAATTCCGCGTGGGCTACTAGCTTTAGGAATTCCTCTTGGTTTTTTATTTGTAAAATTTTGTCGTTTAGCTCAATTTGGCTTACTTTAAAAATTCCCTTTGTGAGCGTTCCTGTTTTATCAAATACGACCGTGTCCACGCTGTTTAACGCCTCTAAATAGTTTGCACCCTTGATGAGTATGCCGTGCCTTGAAGCTCCTGCGATCCCGCCGAAAAACCCAAGCGGGATTGAAACCACAAGTGCGCAAGGGCATGAGATAACCAAAAACACAAGCGCTTTATAAACCCAAGCCGCAAGCTCTTCGTTAAACACAAGCGGCGGGACAAAGGCGATTATAAGAGCGATAAAAACTACGCTTGGCGTGTAGTATCTTGCAAATTTAGTGATGAAATTTTCGGTTTTTGATTTTTTAGAGCTTGCATTTTGCACGAGATCAAGTATCTTTGAAACCGTTGATTCGGCAAAAATTTTACTTACTTTTATCGTTACCAGCGCGCTTTTGTTTATATAGCCGCTTAGTGCGCTTTGCCCTACTCCGATCTCTTTTGGCAAAGATTCTCCTGTTAGCGCGGAGGTGTCAAAAGTCGAAAATCCCTCTACGATCTCGCCGTCAAGAGGCACTTTTTCGCCCGGTTTTACGACGATGAGATCTCCTATCTGAACCTTTTGAGGTGAGATTTTTTGCACCTGTGCGCCGAGTTTTAAATTTGCAAATTCAGGTCTTATGTCCATTAGTGAGGCGATTGATTTGCGAGATTTATTTACAGCCGTTTCTTGAAACAGCTCGCCTATCCTGTAAAAAAGCATAACCGCAACAGCTTCGGAGTACTCGCCTATGGCAAAAGCCCCGATCGTAGCTATACTCATAAGGAAATTTTCATCAAACACACGCCCTTTTATGATGTTTCTAGCGGCATTTGCCACAACTCCTCCGCCTATTATCAGGTAACTTATGAAAAGCAGGGCAAATTTAAGCCCATGATCAATAGGAGCGGCAAGAGCGAAGGCAAATATCACCGAACCCACCGCTATTTTAAGGGCTATGAGTTTTGTTTTGGTATTTTCTTGCAAGCTTTCATGCGAATTTAAATTCGCCTTTTTCTCACTTACTAGCACGCCATCTTCTATACTGTCAACGAGAGCTTGAATTTCTTTGATAAACTCATTTGTCTTTATTTTTTTGTCGCTTGTTATTGAAATTTTTTGCCCTAAAAAGTCTAAATTCGCCTCTTTGATACCGTGCATTTTTGCTATTTTCGCTTCGATCTTCGCAGCGCAATTAGCGCAAGTTAAATTTTCAATCGATAGAGTTATCTTGGTGCTCATTTTATCTCTCCATGATGTGTGTAAGCCCTTGTTCGATGATGCTTTTTACGTGTTCGTCATCAAGCGAATAATAAACCACCTTACCTTGCTTTTTGTGTTTAACTAACCTTCCTTGCTTGAGCACTCTAAGTTGATGTGAGATTGCCGAGTGACTCATGCCAAAAAGTGCCGCGATATCGCAGACACACATTTGCGATTTGGATAGCGCGCTTAAAATTTTTATCCTCGTCGTGTCGCCTAAAATTTTAAAAAAATCGCCAAGATCGTATAAGATTTCTTCGCTTTTCAGCTCGCTTCTTACTTTTTCTATCACATCTTGATGTATGATCGTGGTTTCACAAACTGCCTGTAAATCGCTGTTTTGTATATTTTCTTGCATTTTTTACCTTTATATATGAACAATTATTCATTTGAGCAAGTATATAACTTTAAAAATAGTTTGTCAAGGATGAAATTTGCTGAAATTAAAAGCCAAATTTAGTTTATTAACCCGCACGGCTTTTTAGCGATTAGGCTTATTTATCGTGCGAGTTTAAAAGTGTAAAATTTAGACTAGCGAGGCTTGATTACTAGCTTTTTGTATTCTGATTAGATCGTATTTTAGGATGATAAACCCAAGTGCGACCATGAAAATATCTTTTAGTATGAAACCATCTGGCTTGCCAAGCTGAGGAATTAGACTAAGTGTGACAAGACCTGTCATGATAACGATAAGTGAACCCAAAACTCCGGCTTTTGGCTTTTTATATCCAACCGCAAGAGCTATATACGCGATACTTTCAACAACTCCCAGAAAATAGCTTGCTCCGTGAAAGCCGAAAATAGTATAGAGAAAATTTAGCCAAGTGCCAGAGATGATCGGCTTTAAAAGCTCTACTTCAAATTCAAACCATTTGTAGTTGCCAAATAAAAACAGCACTAAGATGAGCGCAAATCTTGCGAATTTGATCTCGAATTCCGAATTTATAAATTTATGAATTAGATTTTGCATGTTTGTCCTATTTTTTAAAATTTGCAAAATTGTAATAAAAGAAGTGTTATGTAGTGTGAAATTTAAGAATTTAGCCGAAGAGAGTCGGCTAAATTTAGTAGCGAATTTTGTTGGTTTTTAAAAAATCCCTTAAGTCTTCGTATTCGCTGTTTTCAAAGTAGCGCCATTTGCCGGGCTTTAGCATACCAAGATCAACTCGGCCGAAACTAACGCGCTTCAGATCCATAACTTCAAGATCAAAATACCCAAAAAACCTTCTTAACTCTCGGTTTTTGCCCTCGTTTATGATGACTTTTAGCTTTGTGTATCCTCCGCTTGAGCCAAAAATTTTATACGCCAAAAAAGGCTTAAATTCCATTGATTTGATCTCGGTTTTAGCATGTGCGCCTTTGGTTGCATCTGCAGCGAAAAAGCCCTCTTGCATCGCGGTTATCACCTCCTGCCCTACTTCACCTTTCACTTTTAGATAGTACATTCTTTCTATGTCGCTTTCCATGAGCGCAGTTGCGATTGCAGGTGCGTCAGTTAGCAGCAAAAGCCCTTCGCTCGCATAATCAAGCCTTCCAACGCTTACAAATTTAGCAAAATTTCGCGGCAAACTATCATATATCGTCTTTCGTCCGCGATCATCTTTTTTGCTAACGAGCTCGCCTTTTTGCTTGTGATAGACGATCACTGTAAAATCCTTTTTAAGCTTGACCGGGCGACCGTTTATCTTAACTTTATCTTCATCGCTAACGCTTGTGGCAAGCTCGCTAACAACTCGGTTATTTACGCTAACTTTGCCGTTTTTGATTAGCTCGTCAGCCTCTCGGCGCGAGTAGCTTGTGTTGTGCGAGATAAATTTATTTAGTCTCATTTTTGAATTTTCCATCATAGCCCCAAGCTCGATAAATCGTGTATGTGTAGCACTCCGATCGGTCTTTCGCCCTCGTCAAGCACTATTAAAATTTGGATCTTATACTCTTCAATCAGCCTTAGCGAATCTATCGCTAACATCTCTTTGTTTGTTAGTGTTTTTGGTGTTTTGGTTGCGTAAGTTATCGCTTTTTCGTTGATGTCAAAGCTCTCGCTCATGAGCGCTCTACGCAAGTCCCCGTCGCTTAAAACGGCTTTTAATTTGCCCTCGCCATCAACCAGCAGTACATTGCCAAGCTTGCCGTGAGTCATCGTATCAATCGCGGTTTTTAAACTAACATTATCTTTTATAATCGGTAAATTTTGCGTTTTCATCACGTCTTTGACCTTGACAAATAGCCTCTTGCCAAGGCTTCCGCCCGGGTGGAAATTTGCAAAATCTTCTTGCCTAAATTCTCTTTTTC
Source organism: Campylobacter sp. RM16188 (assembly GCF_012978795.1). Classification (NCBI taxonomy): domain Bacteria; kingdom Pseudomonadati; phylum Campylobacterota; class Epsilonproteobacteria; order Campylobacterales; family Campylobacteraceae; genus Campylobacter; species Campylobacter sp. RM16188. Next base: position 26,914 of record NZ_LIWQ01000001.1, read on the forward strand.
TCATCAGGCAAACCGCAAGCGCGTCGCCAAGTGCTAAGGTTAGTGTCGTTGATGTTGTTGGAGCGATATTTAGCGGGCAGGCCTCTTTGATGATGTCTAAATTTAAAAGTGCGTCGCTAAATTTGCCAAGGCTACTTTCCTTGCTCTTTGCCATGCCGATTATCTTGATACCAAATCGCTTGATATGCGGCAAAATTCGCACGAGCTCATCGCTCTCGCCGCTAAAGCTGATTGCTAAAACAACGTCATTTTCATCTATCATGCCAAGATCGCCATGCATCGCTTCGGTCGGGTGTATAAAAAAGCTTGGCGTGCCCGTGCTTGCAAGCGTGGCAGCTATCTTAGCGCCGATATGACCGCTTTTGCCGACTCCCGTTACGATAACCTTGCCTTTGGCGTTATACATCAAATTTACCGCTTCATCTATCTCGCTTCCAAGCTTGTTAGCCTGACGAATGAGCTCGGCGGCCTCTTCTTTTAGCACTTCGCTTGCGATTTGTATCATATCTTGCATTTTAAACCTTACATCAAATAAATTATCGGAACGATAGTCGGGTATTTTTTCACTTTTCTAAATATATGCTTTCTTATCACTTGCCGCACCTGGCTTTCAAGCATGCGGCTGTCTTTGAGAAGCTCCTCTTTTACGTTGCTTAAAAACTGCACGAGCACCTCTTCCATCTCTTTGCTAAATTCCCCGTCTTGCTTGTCTGCAACAAGACCGTAGCTAATTACACGCGGTTTGTTTATGAGCTTTTGGCTGTGGCGTGAAATTTGAGCGATGATCATTACTACGCCCGCTTCCGCCAAATTTTGGCGGTCGATAACGACATCATCTGAAATTTGCTTGTTGATTTGATTGTCTATAAAGACTTTACCTGTTTTAACGGTTTTTGCTCGTTTCATGTATTTTTGGCAAATTTCAACCTGATCGCCGTCACTCATAAGATATATGTTTCTTTCGTCCACTCCGCAGCTTATGGCTGTCTCTTTGTGTTTTGCGATGTGGTTGTATTCGCCGTGAACCGGAAGGAAAAATTTCGGCTTCGTTAGGCGTATCATGAGCTTTTGCTCCTCTTGCGCGGCGTGTCCGCTTACGTGAATTTCGCTAAAATCCTGATACGCTACGCTTGCGCCTGATTTTATTAAGAAATTTAGCACCGTCGATACGCTTCCTTCATTTCCCGGGATCGCCTTTGAGCTTATTATGATCTGATCGGTCGGCTTAATTTTTATATATTTATGCTCATCTGTCGCCATGCGATATAGCGCGCTCATCGTTTCGCCTTGGCTACCGGTGGTTACGATTAGCACCTCATTGTCTTTGTATTTGCCTACTTCATTTGCGTCTATGAAAATTTTCTTATCAAGCTTTACGTAGCCTAGCTCCATTGCGGTGTATAAGTTTCGCTCCATGCTTCTGCCGATGACGCAGACTTTGCGGTTATATTTAAGTCCCCACTCGATAGCCTGATATACGCGGTGGATGTTTGAACTAAATGTGCTCATTATCACGCGCCCTTTGGATTTGGCAAATATAGCGTCAAAGGTCTTTCCTACGCTGCTTTCGCTCTTTGTGATACCTTCTCTATAGCTGTTTGTGCTATCACTCATCAAGCACAGCACGCCTCGCTCTCCATAGTATGCGATACGTCCTAAGTCGGTCGGATAGCCGTCTATAGGCGTGTGATCTATCTTAAAGTCACCCGTGTGCAAGATCGTACCCGCCTTTGTCGTAATGGCAAGTGCCGATGAATCGATAATCGAGTGAGTTATATGTATCCACTCCACTTCAAAATCACCGATCAGATAAGGCTTGCGCTTTTCAACCGAGCGAAATAGCGAACGCTCCTGCTTTAGCCCATGCTCTTCAAATTTGTTATTTATCATTCCAAGCGGAAGAGGCGTGGCGTAGATAGGGAATTTAAACTCTTTGTAAAAATACGGCACCGCACCGATGTGATCTTCGTGGGCGTGAGTTATGATAACGCCTTTTATCTTGTCTTTTATCTTTCGCACGTAGTCAAAGTCAGGTATGAGTATATCAACTCCATGCATACTCTCGCTTGGAAAGCTCATGCCGATATCTACGATTATCGCGCTTGTTTCGGTCTCAAATACCGTCATATTTCCGCCGATCTCGCCAAGTCCGCCAAGAGGAGTTACACGGACTTTGTGATCGCTTGAATTTAGATATTTTAGCGGTTCAAGGCGAAGTTCATGAGTGGCTTTGTTCGCCTCTATCGCACTTGCGATGTCTTGTTGCCATTGCTCGCTACCGTTTAGTTTGGCCGGCAAATTTTTTTTCGGTTTTTTACTCTTTTTTGGCTTTTTAGTGTCATCGTTTGAGCCGTTTTGGTTATTTTGCTGAGTGCTAGCATTTTTATTTTCAGCGTTTTTCTTGCCGTTTTTTGAATTATTTTGAGAATTTTGTCCGCCATTTTGAGAATTTTGTTTTTTGTGCTGCTTTGAGTTGGCTTTTTTGCCGTTTTGTTTAGCGGAGCTTTCGTGGCTTTTATTTTGCGTTTCGCCGTCAAAAGAGGTCGCAAAAAAATTATCTATAACGTTATTGCTGGCTTTTTGTTCGGCACTTATTTCTGTATTGTTTTCGCCTTGATTGTTTTTGTTTTTCGGGCGAAATCTTCGCTTTTTATTGCTCTTTCCTTTGGAGACTACAACTTTGTCTTCGTTCATCTTTTACCTTTAATTTTTCAAATATTTTTAGATAAAGATTGACATCGATCTCGTGAGGACGTAAATTTTGGCTAAAATTTAGCTCGCCGTAAATTTCAGCCAGCAAGCATTTATCAAAATTTGCCGATAAATTTTTACTAAGCGTCTTTCTTGGTGCGCTAAAAGCGGTTTTTAGAAATTTTTTAAATTTTTCATACTCGAATTCGGTATTAAAAACAGCATTTTTGCCTATCAAATTTTTGCTTTTTTCGATCTTTATAACAGATGAGGTTACCTTTGGAGGCGGGTTAAAACACTCGCTTGGCACGTCAAAAAGTAGCTCACAGCCACCTTGAAGCGATGCTAAAATCGCCAGCGCGCTAAATTCGCTCTCACCGCCTTTGGCGCTAAATTTAACCGCGACCTCTTTTTGTATCATCACAACAAGTCCGCGACATCTCTCATCTTCAATAGCGTTTAAAATCATCTTGGTGGCGACGTAGTAGGGCAAATTTGCCGTTAAAAAGTAGTCTGTCTCACTCAAACCGCTTTCGTTCCACCGACTTAACGCATCTGCGCAAAAAAGTCTTAATCGTCCGTCTTTGATCTCTTTTGCAAACTTTTTTTCAAGCAGTTCGTAAAGCTCGCCGTCTATCTCGTAGCTCGTAACCGAATCTGAAATTTGCAAAATTTTTGACGTCAAATCACCTAAGCCAGGCCCAATTTCTACTATGTTTTGCATATCTTTGGGAATCGATTGGATGATTTTGTTCAGCACATTTTGATCGTGTAAAAAATTTTGTCCAAAATGTTTCTTTGCCTTGATCATTTGGCAAATTTATCCAAACTTTGCTTATAAAAAGTTTATTTTGAAAAATAAATATCATTACGGATTTGTTTTTTATCGAAATTTGGACGAAATTTTAGCCTTGAATTTTTGGCATATTTATGATAATAACTCTTAAGATTCTTCTTATAAATAATGTAATAGAATTTTCAGTAATATTTTATATAAGGCTTTTTATGAACGCTATTGAAGTAAAGAACGTCACGCATTTTTACGGCAAAAAGCTGATTTACGAAAATTTGAGTTTTAACGTAAAGCAGGGCAGCGTGTTTGGGATTTTGGGCAGAAACGGCGTGGGTAAGAGCACGCTTATAAATATCCTAATGGGCTACATCCGTCCAAAAAGCGGCGAGTGCAGGGTGCTTGGCAAAAATAGCTTCAGCCTTGACAGCGAAGCCAAGCGCGATATCGCCTTGCTATTTGAGGGATTTACGAGCTTTGATCATCTAAGTATCGCGCAATATGAGGAGTTTTTATCCGCGTTTTATCCGCGCTGGGACAGCAAAATTTATAACGATTTGGCAAAGCTTTTAAAACTCGGCAAGGATCAAAAGCTAAATTCCATGTCGTTTGGGCAAAAGTCCCAAGTTATCCTTGCTTCGCTGTTTGCGCAAGATGCCAAGGTGCTTATATTTGATGATTATTCCATGGGGCTTGATACGGGATATAGGCGGCTTTTTGGCGATTATCTGAAGGACTATCTTGACGGCAAGGATAAGACCGTGATCGTCACAAGCCACGTAATGAGCGATCTTGAAAATTTGATCGATGAGTTTTTGATTGTTGAGCGAGGAGGGCGAATTTTTCAAAGCAAGATGAGCGAATTTATGAGCAAATTTAAGGTGTATAAGCTGCCGAAAGAATTTGATACAAGCGGAAAAAATTTCAAAAACATAGATGAATTTAAACATCATAAAATGGCTTACGGATTTGTAGATATCGATGGATTTGAGGCGCAAAATGCAAGTTTTGAGGATAAATTTTTAGGCTTTGTAGGCAGATACGAGTAGAAGGAGGGTGAAGTGAGGTCGATATTTTTAAAAGAGATTACAAGACTCGGGCTGTTTTTTGGATTTTTGATTTTGGTTTTGGCTCTGTTTTTTGCTTGGTTTAGCTTTGATCTTGGCTACAAATTCGGAGCCATTCACCCAGAATCAGTCATCTGGTACGGCTATGTGTTTTTTGATAACGAGCCGGAATTTGTAACTTTTGCGGCTATTTCGGCAAGCTTTGTCTGTGTGGCTTTGGCGCAGTTTTTACCGCAACGAAACCGTATAAAATGCCTGCTTCATCTGCCTGTGTCAAGCTTTCAAATTTTGATTTGGCACTATATTTTTGCCGCCTTGTTTTTTGTGGTTATTTGGGCTGTTTTTGGCGCTTGGCTTGTGTTTTTGGCAAGCAAATTTTATCCTATCGTCATCACAAAAGAGATTTTTATAAATTGGTGTTATTTTTGCTTAAGTTCGGCAGTTTTTTATATATTTACAAGCTCGGCGTTAATTGATAAAAAAAGCCTTAGAGCGGCTATCTCAAGCGTTATTTTTGTCATAATCTGCTTTGCGGTTGCGTTTTATTTTAAGAGTTTTATCCTTATTTTTATTTTACTTTTGCTTTCCGTTTTGCTTGGGTTTAATGCTCTTATATCTCACAAGGAAACCTCGATAAATTTAGCCTTTTTGTCGTTGATTTACGCAGGAATTTTAGCCGTAGCGGGATTTGGCGGATATAAATTTTACGAGCAGAAATTCGCAAACAAATCCGAAAGGTATTATATATTTTACTCGCCGAGCCTAAAAGAATTTGTATTTCAAGAGAATTTGGGCGGGCATTATTTCGCTTACAGAAGCGCTAGTGGAAAGGTTTTTAAAAACGAAACGGAGTATAAAAACGAGCTTGCCTTTAACTACTATATGGACTTAAAACAGCAAGGCAAAATGCCCGTTAAAATCGGCGATGAGGTATTTAGCGAGACTGATATAAGGCAGGCTAGGATGTCGATGACTTACGCACCAAAGGACGGAGTGCCGATTGAAATTCCGCTCTATCCGCTCTTTAACCCCGATCCTAAAATTTCAGCCATACCTTTTAGTGATGATATGATTTATTTTGATAAGGATAAATTTCGCGTTTTTCATCATGACGGTGACGAGGAGGGCGAATTTAGCCAAATTTTAAATAAAGAGGCTAAAAATTTGGGTGTGAAATTTCCGATTCAGGCTGTTTTTGGAAGATTTACTAACCTAAAGCCTTTTGATGCGGGAGTGTTTTTTAAGGATAATTCGGGCGAGTTTTTTAATATCAAAATTTATGATAACAATGTAAGTTTTGAAGTAGTTAAGAGCCTTAAAAATTTTGAGTATCTGCATATAAACGAGAGTAAAAATAGCGAATTTATGGGGCTTGCATTTAATGTAGGCAAGATTTATCTATTTAGCAAAGAGTATGAGCTAAAAGAGCTTGAAACGACCAAATTTGATCCGGATACAATGCGTCTTAGAATAAGCTTTGATCCGAAATTTTTACAAGTGAGATTTGATGACGGCAAGGACTACCGTGCGTTTGTTTTTGACAAGGATAACTTTAAGAAAATTGATGAAATTCATCTTAAAGCGCCTTAAATTTGAGCCGTTTTAAAAATGCTTAGTAATTGTAAAATTTGGCTAAAATAAAGCCACGAAACTTTTATCCAAGGAGAGAGTTATGAAGAAATTTAGTCTTGCAGTTTGCTTTGTTGCGCTATCATTTGGCGCTTTAAACGCTCACCCGCTCATCCCTGAGACCGATAGGAGCGTGCAGGTCTATAAAAGAGACGCGCTAGTTCCTTGGAATCGTGAAAATGCAGGCGGAGGCACGGGGCCTTTGCTTGGGGATTTTGCGTATAACCGTCATCAGACAGGCGATCAAGACGCTTTTAGAGAGATAGGATGGCTAACCTTGCCAAAGGGCGCCTCCATAGGGCTTCATAAGCATATCGATAACGAAGATGTCTATATCATCATTTCGGGCAAAGGGGTGTTTACAGACTCTCACGGCAAGCAGACCGAAGTGAGCGCAGGTGACGTAACTATCGCTCGTCCCGGACAAAGCCATGCTTTAGCAAATACGGGCGAAGAGCCGCTTGTGTTTATAAATGTGGTCGCAAAAACGCAAATTTCAGATAAAAAATAAAATTTTTAGAGCAAGCTTTTTAAATTTGGCTTGCTCTTATCTGCTTTTTCTTGCTTTGATCTTCTGGCGGTTATTAAGTAAATTTTTGATAAAATCGGCAAAAATCACTTAAAGGGTAAGCCGTGAATAAATTTGCCAAACGCATAATCCCATGCCTTGACGTTAAAGACGGTCGTGTTGTAAAGGGCGTAAATTTCGTAGGTCTTGTAGATGCCGGAGATCCTGTGGAGATAGCCAAAAGATACAACGAAGAGGGTGCCGATGAGCTAACGTTTCTTGACATCACGGCGACTCACTTGGGGCGAGACACCATCGTGGACGTGGTAGAAAAAGTGGCTCGCGAGCTTTTTATCCCGCTAACGGTTGGCGGAGGTATCAAGACTCTTGATGATATTTCACGGCTTTTAAACGTGGGGTGCGATAAGATAAGTCTAAACTCGGCAGCCATTCATAATCCGAATTTAATAGACGAAGCCGCCAAGAAATTCGGCTCTCAGTGCGTCGTAGTGGCCATTGACGCGAAGAGTTTTGATGAGGATTATCACGTCTTCATAAACGGCGGCAGGATAGATACGGGCAAGGAGGCTCTTGCTTGGGCGAAAGAGGCTAAAGATCGTGGCGCAGGTGAAATTTTACTGACCACGATGGATAAAGACGGCACTAAAAGCGGTTATGATTTGCGTATTACTAAGCTTTTTAGCAAGCTTGGCATACCTGTAATAGCAAGTGGCGGAGCGGGCAATATGCAGCATTTTAAAGAGGCGTTTTTGGCAGGCGCCGATGCTTGTTTAGCCGCTTCGATTTTTCACTTTAGGGAAGTAGAAATAAAAAAACTTAAAGAGTATCTGCGTGAAAACGGGATTGAAGTTAGGCTGTGATGGCTAAATTTGCTTTTTATAGTTTTAATTTTATGAATTTGAAATTTTCAAGCTTTAGTCTTGAGGGACTTAAAAAATGATAATCTCCGCCGGTCAAAATGAAATTTTTGATTTTGCTTTGCCTATGGGGGTAGGACTTGTCGATATGAGCATAAATTTGACAAAATTTTTATGTGAAAATCAGCGAAATTTGCCTGATGAGATTTTATTTGTAGGTTCGGCAGGCATTTATAAAGATGGAAAAATTTTTGGAATTTATGAGAGTACGGTTGGTGCAAACATCGAAATTTCAAGCTTGGAAGACAAAAGCTATACTCCATGCAAGAAAGAAATTTCATCAATACAAATTTGTGACAAAAATTTAAACACCAAAGTTTCACATGAAACTATCCGAGTAAATTCTTCAAACTTTATCACGACTGATGAAAATTTGGCATATAGGCTTGCCGAGCTTGGCTATGCTCTGGAAAATATGGAATTTTTTGCAGTTTTAAAAGTTGCGACAAAATTTAAAATTCCCGCCAGAGGTATCTTTGTCGCAACAAATTTTTGCAACCAAAACGCACACGAGGACTTTGTAAAAAATCACCAAAAAGCCAAAGAGATACTTATAAATTCACTTAAAGAGAGAAATTTGATATGAAAAATCTGCTTGATTATACACTTGATGAGCTTGAGAGTGAATTTAGCCCCAAATTTCGTGCCAAACAAATTTATGAGTGGATTTATAAGAAAAATGCAAATTCGTTTGACGAGATGTTAAATTTGCCCAAAGCTATGCGAGAGCATCTTAGAGGAGAGTTTTATTTCGATCCACTTAAATGCGTAAAAGCCGAACAGAGTAGTGACGGTTCTATAAAGTATCTTTTTGAACTAAAAGACGGATACCGAATCGAAAGTGTTCTTTTGCCCATGAAAGAGGAGCAAAGCGATGAAGACGGCAGGCTAACACGGAATGCTCGCTATACTATATGTGTTAGTTCGCAGGTTGGCTGTAGAATGGGATGTTCGTTTTGTCTGACTGCTAAAGGCGGACTAACGCGCAACCTAACGCCCGGAGAGATCGTAGGTCAAATTTTGTGGATAAAAAAAGCTAACAATATACCTTATGAGAGGCGAATAAATATCGTTTATATGGGCATGGGCGAACCTCTTGATAATCTTACTAACGTTAGTAAGGCGATAAAAATTCTTATGGAAAATGACGGACTTGCCATAGGTGCAAGACGTCAGACCGTTTCAACTAGCGGGCTTGGCTCACAGATAAAAAAGCTTGGAGAGATGGATTTAGGTGTGTTGTTAGCGATATCGCTGCATGCCGTTACAGACGAGCTTAGAACGAAACTAATGCCTATAAATAAAGCTTACAATATCGAAGCGGTTATGCAGGCTGTTAGAGAATTTCCTATCGATATGCGCAAACGGGTTATGTTTGAGTATCTTGTTATCAAGGATATGAATGACAGCATTAAGGATGCCAAAAAGCTTGTCAAGCTACTTCACGGCATCAAAGCAAAGGTAAATTTGATATATTTTAATCCTCATGAAGGAAGTTTGTATAAACGACCAGAGCTTGAGGATATGCTTAAATTTCAAGAGTATCTTAGGGATCATGGCGTAACTTGTACTATTCGCCAAAGCAAAGGCCTTGATATTTCTGCTGCTTGCGGACAACTCAAAGAGAGGAATGAGAGCATATGACGGCTCTTGATATCGCTCAGATTGTTTTTATCTCTATTGTTGTTGTTTTGGGACTATCTCTTATGGTAAAAGTTATGTTTTTTGAAGATATGGATCAAAAATAATACTAACTTTTAATTTTGTTAGTTAAATTTCACTAACAAAATTTAGCTTTTTACTAAGCTCGGTGAGCAAATTTCTCTTTCGCAAGATTATAAAATTCTCTTTTTGCATCAAATTTTGTCTCTATGTCATAAATTTGATCTTCTAACTCAAATGAAATTCTATCCGAATGAAGTAAAAGCCTTGAAGCGCCTGTTAAATTTATGCGCTCGATCTCACTCATATCTTTATCTAAAATTTTGATTATCTGCTCTTTTTGTAATCCGTAAAGCGGGTCGCCTAAAATTTTTCGTTCTACGTGAAACAAATGCAGGCGAATTTGGTGTTGTCTTCCCGTAAGCGGAATAGCCCTAACAAAGGTCGCGTCAATATCTTCAAAGTATTCTAGGGGTGAAATTTCAGTGATCGCCTCTTTACCGTTTTCGCAAATTTGCATTCTCATCTTGACGTCGTCATAATCGTTTGCTAGATCCATCTTGGCGTTTATGGTTAAATTTGTAGAAATTTTGCCTGAGACCATCGCGACATAGCTTTTTGCAACTTTTCTATTCTCAAAGAGCTTTTTTAATTGAATTTGCGAAATTTTATCTCGCGCTACTACGATTAACCCGCTCGTCTCGAAATCCAAGCGATGCGCCACACTTGCTTCACGCCCGTATAAGTACCAAATTTCATCGTTGAGCGAGTATTCGCAATTTCTGCCGTTTGGGTGACTTAAAACTCCGCTTGGTTTGTCAAAAACTGCAAATTTATCGCACTCAAATATCGGCTTTAGTCCGCGTGGGTTAGTTTCGTAATCAATAAGGCAAATTTCACCGCTTAAAATAGCGTTTTTTTCACTCACTACTATTCCGTTGCAAATTAACCTTCCCTTATCGATAAGCCGTTGAGCCTCTCTCATAGAAAAGCCCGAATTTATCAAAATTTCATAGGCTTTTTGCCGGTTTGCGCGCGCGATAAATCTATTAACGTATGGCAAATTTAACTCTTTAATTTAAATTTTATTAAATAACCAAATATGAAATTTAAGTTCAAATTTAGCCGTTTATAACCCGTCTTTCAGGGCAGTTTTTGTATAATTTTTTTCTTAAAAAATTATACAAAAATATTCATAAAAGGCTAATTATGGTAGAACGATACTCTCGCAAAGAGATGGCTGATAAGTGGAGTATGCAGGCTAAGTATGACGCTTGGCTAAAGGTTGAGATAGCGGCGGTCAAGGCTTGGAACAAGCTTGGGTTTATAAGCGATGAGGATTGTGAAAAGATAGCTAAAAACGCAAAATTTGACATTGCCAGAATAGACGAGATAGAAAAGACCACGAAGCATGACGTTATAGCATTTTTAACTAGTATTAGCGAGAGTTTGGGAGATGAGAGTCGTTTTGTGCATTATGGCATGACAAGTAGCGATTGTATCGATACGGCTGTTGCTTTGCAGGTAAGAGATAGCCTAGAGCTTATCATAAAAGATGTTGAGAATTTGATGAGTGCCATCAAAAAACGCGCTTATGAGCATAAACATACATTAATGGTTGGCAGAAGTCATGGAATTCACGGCGAGCCGATCACATTCGGGCTTGTGCTTGCGATCTGGTATGACGAGATAAAAAGAGGTCTTGAACTTATAAAAAATGCAAAAGAGGTCATAAGCTACGGTAAAATTTCAGGCGCAATGGGAAATTTCGCTCACGCTCCGCTTGAGCTTGAAGAATTTACTTGCGCCGAGCTTGGATTAAGCTGCGCGCCGGCAAGCAATCAAGTTATCCAGCGCGACCGCTATGCTCACGTTATAAACGCCATCGCAATCCTTGCTTCAAGCTGCGAAAAGATAGCCGTAGCCGTTCGCCACTATCAGCGCACGGAAGTTTATGAGTGCGAGGAGTATTTCAGCGCCGGACAAAAAGGCTCAAGCGCGATGCCGCACAAGCGAAATCCGGTTCTAAGCGAAAATATCACCGGTCTTTGCCGGGTTCTTAGAGGCTACATTATGCCTATGCTTGAAAACGTAGCGCTTTGGCACGAGCGCGATATCAGCCACAGCTCTGTTGAGAGATTTGTACTGCCTGATGCATTTATAACGGCTGATTTTATGCTGGTTCGCCTTACAAATTTGATAGAAAATTTAGTCGTTTATCCTGAAAATATGATGAAAAATTTAAATCTAACGGGTGGGCTTGTCTTTTCTCAGCGCGTGCTTTTAGAGCTTCCAAAGCGCGGAATTTCACGCGAAGATGCCTATAAAATCGTGCAAAGAAACGCGATGAAAGTTTGGGCTGATTTGCAGCAAAACAAGCCTGCGATAAATGAAAAAGGTGAGAGCTTGTATCTGCAGAATTTGCTAAATGACGAGGATTTAAATAAAGCGCTTAGCGAGGATGAGATAAAGGCTTGTTTTGAGTATAGCTACTATACGAAAAATGTTGATAAAATTTTTGCAAGAGTGTTTAAATAATAATTTTAGCGGCTCAAACTGGACTTAATGTCTGGTTTGAGCTTTTTTATTTTAATTAAACCGCTTGCGGATGAATAACTTAAATTTAATAACAAACAGAACAAAAAGATAAGGAAGTAAGTGAAAGTCATAAAACGTAACGGAAGAGCTGAAGAGCTTGATATAAGTAAGATCAAAAAATACACAGGTGCCGCGGTTGAAGGGCTGGAAAATGTAAATTTAAGCGAGCTTGAGGTTGATGCGAAGATTCAGTTTCGTGACATGATAACGACCGAAGAGATCCAGCAAACACTCATCAAGACCGCCGTGGACAAGATAGATATAGACCGTCCTAACTGGACTTTTGTCGCGGCGCGTCTGTTTTTATACGATCTTTATCATAAGGTTACGGGTTATAACGGCTACAATCATCTGCGCGAATACTTTGAAAAGGGCGAGAAAGCAGGGCGCATTATCCCCGGACTTAAAGAAAAATACGATTTGGACGATCTAAACGCCTACATTAGGCCTGAGCGCGACTTGCAGTTTGCCTATCTTGGCATAAAGACGCTTTATGATCGCTATTTGATTAAGGATAGCAAGGGTATGCCTATCGAGCTTCCGCAGCAGATGTTTATGGCTATTGCGATGTTTTTAGCGCAAAATGAGCTTGATTCTCAGGGTTGGGCTAAGAAATTTTACGACCTTATCAGCAAATTTGAAGTCATGCTTGCAACTCCTACTCTTTCAAATGCCCGCACAACTCGCCACCAGCTAAGTAGCTGTTATATCGGAAGCACACCTGATAATATCGAAGGGATTTTTGATAGTTACAAAGAGATGGCGCTTTTAAGCAAATTTGGAGGCGGTATCGGCTGGGATTGGTGCAAGGTACGCGCTATGGGCGGCAGTATCGACGGACATAAAAACGCCGCAGGAGGAATTATACCTTTTCTAAAAGTAACTAACGACATAGCCGTAGCGGTCGATCAGCTTGGCACGAGAAAGGGGGCTATAGCCGTATATGTCGAGCCTTGGCATATGGATGTCGGGGATTTCTTAGACCTTCGCAAAAATTCGGGCGAAGAAAGACGCAGGGCGCACGAGTTATTCCCGTCGCTGTGGATAAATGATCTCTTTATGAAGCGACTTAAGTCAAATGATCGCTGGACGCTATTTGACCCTGCGCAAGTTAGTGATCTGTGCGACCTGTATGGCGAAGAATTTGAAAAGCGTTATGTGGAATATGAAAATGACGAAAGTATCCAGAAAAACACTATTTTAGCCAAAGAGCTTTGGAAGAAAATTCTAACCAGTTACTTTGAGACGGGCATGCCGTTTTTGTGCTTTAAGGATAATGCAAACAGAGCCAATCCAAACGATCACGACGGGCTTATCAGAAGCTCAAATTTATGCACCGAAATTTTCCAAAATACCGAGCCGAATTATTACAAGATCAAAATAACTTTTGATAATGGCGAAGAGATGGTGTTTGATGAGGAAGATGACGTTACTATTGATAGTGGCATAACGAAAAAGGCTAAGAAGCTAAGCGCGCTTGACAGCATAGACAAAAAGCAAATTTTCATCGTTGAGAAAGAAAACGTAGAGGGTAAAACAGCGGTTTGTAACCTGGCAAGCATAAATTTAAGCAAGATAAATTCCAAAGAGGATATCAAGCGAGTAGTGCCGATCGCCGTTAGAATGCTTGATAATGTAATCGATCTAAATTTCTATCCGCACAAAAAAGTAAAACATACGAATTTATCCTCTCGCTCGATCGGACTTGGCGTGATGGGCGAAGCGCAAATGCTCGCGCTTAAAGGCATCAAATGGGGCAGCTACGACCACTTAGCCTTGATAGATAGCATAATGGAAAATATCAGCTACCAAGCTATCTACTCAAGCTCAAATTTAGCCGTTGAAAAGGGTAAATACCCGACTTTTGAAGGCTCAAAATGGAGCAAAGGAATCTTCCCTATAGATGTAGCAAACGAAAATGCAAAAGCTCTCGTAAATCGCGGAGGGCTGTTTGATGAGGATACTTGCGATTGGGATTGGTTGAGGCAGAAGGTTAAAACCGATGGCATGAGAAACGGCTACTTAATGGCTATCGCGCCGACTAGCTCGATATCTATCCTTGTGGGCACCACACAGACGATTGAGCCTGTGTATAAACGCAAGTGGTTTGAGCAGAATTTAAGCGGTATGATACCGACTGTCGTGCCTGATCTAAGCCCTGATACGTGGCAGTTTTACACGCCTGCATATGAGCTTGATCAAAGAGTCTTGGTAAAAGCCGGTGCTATCCGCCAAAAGTGGATAGATCAAGGACAAAGCCTAAATATCTTCATGAGCCTTGATAAGGCAAGTGGCGGCTATCTGAACGAAATTTACACACTTGCTTGGGAACTTGGACTTAAATCAACCTACTATCTACGCTCCGAAAGCCCTGATAGCAACAAAGTAAATAATGTAGCCGATCGCTCTATTGAGTGTGAGGGGTGCCAGTAAACTTGCGGACTTATAGAAAGTCTGCAAAACATATAAATTTTATATTGGAGCTGGGGTTATGTCGAGATGGTCTGAAGGAATTGAACAATCTAAACAATATATCGAACAAATAAAAAATGCCCTTAATGAGAAGTATCCATTAGAAAATGCAAGTGATAATACTAAAATAGAAGTTGCTAGAGCAAGAAAAGCAATTGAGTTTGTTTCTAAATGCATAAAGATAATAGATCCGGATTTAACTACTGCAAACTTTATAGATGAAATAAATTCCATGCTAGGAACAATTTTATCATATATTGATTCAGTGTACGATATGGTTTCAATAAACAACAATATTGATAGTTTGTTACAAAAAATAAATCAATATACTCCGATTAAATTTATTAAATTTTCAAGTCAAGATATAAGCGATATGATTACCGCGTATTCCAATACGATTGAAAATTCACTTAATGAAATAAATTTTCCGGAAACAAAGAATAATATTGAGCAAATAAAACAATACAAACAAGAACTGCTAGAAAGCGAAAGCAGTATAAAATACCAAATAGATCAGGTAAAAAATGACATAGACGACAAACATGCAGCAATTTCTAGTATATACGATGAGCTAGATAAAGAAAATAATCAATCTATTTACAATAAAATTTTGGATATACAAAAAGGAACACAAAAGATACTTGAAGGTGTAATAGTATCCAATGATGAAATAACTAAAAAGCTTACCGAAGCAACGGAGGCAAATGAAAAAATAGATGACAAATTAAAAGAACTTGGTAAATTTTATACTAAAATTTTTGGACAAAAAGTAGTTGATGAAAACGGAGAAGAAATCTTTAAAAACGGAATAGATGAGAGTGTCAATAAAAATTTACAAAATATGATAAATCTCTATGAAGAATTTAAAGATAAATTTGAAGAGCTTTATCATATTGGAACAAACGCTAGTCTAGCTTCGTCTTATGAAACAGAAAGAAAATCTTTTAAATGTCCTAAAATACTATGGACTTGGATTACCATGCTATGTATTATCTTAATGTTATTTATAGGATTATGTGCTTTTAAAGCTACAGATGATATGACTTTTGAAAAATTAATTTTATCTATGTTGTATAAAATGCCTATTTATTTACCATTAATATGGATAGCTATTTTTGCTATGAAAAGAAGGACGGAAGCGGCAAGGCTAGAACAGGAATATGCTCACAAAGTAGCAATAGCTAGTTCATATGAAAGCTATAAAACACAAATTGATAAACTGGAACTAGATGATAAAAGCAAAGAATTGTTACAATCTTTAATGGGCAAAACTCTTGAAATAATTGCAAAAAATCCGAGTGATGTAATAAATATAAAAACAGATGAGAGCTCGCCAATATTTGACTTAATAAAAAAATATTTTTTACAAATAGAAAACGATAAAAAATAATACTTTATCTGTAAATTTTCTTTAGATTTCCCAAATTCGCACTCAAATTTAAAAGCATAAAATCAGCTATCACAAGCCTTGCCATCGCGGTTGCAACGACGCTTCCACGGATACCGATACACGGATCGTGTCTACCGCGAAGCTCGCAGATTGCATTTTCGCCGTGGATATTTTGTGTTTGTTGAGCAAGAAATATCGAAGGAGTCGGCTTAAAATGCGTAGTTATTAAAATTTCAGCCCCCGTGCTCATGCCTCCAAGTATTCCGCCTGCGTGATTTGAGAGAAAGCCCGCTTTATTCATGCAGTCGTTATTCTCGCTTCCTAGCATTGCGCTTGCTTTTACGCCCTCGCCGATTTCTACTGCTTTTACTCCGTTTATGCTCATCATCGCAGCAGCAAGTCTTGCGTCAAGCTTGTCGTATAACCCTTCGCCAAGCCCGGCAGGAGCGTTTAAAATTCTCGTTATGACGCTAGCCCCCACGCTGTCGTGAGCTTGTTTAGTTTTTAAAATCTCATCCATCATCAAATTTTCTTTATCAAGGGCAAAAATTTCAGAGCTTTTAGCTGCTTCAAAGTTAAATTTCTCAGCCTTTATAAGCCCCACTCCGCTTACACCGCTCTCTACTTTCACGCCAAATTCATTTAATAAAATTTGAGCAAACGCCCCGCCCGCCACTCGCACGGCAGTTTCTCTTGCAGAGCTTCGTCCGCCGCCTCTGTGGTCGCGAATTGCGTATTTTTTAAAGTATGTATAATCAGCATGTCCCGGGCGAAAAATTTCACGCAAATTCTCATAATCTTTTGATTTTTGATTTTCGTTGTAGATGACAAATCCGATCGGCGTGCCTGTGCTAACGCCTTCAAAAATCCCGCTTAAAATTTCGATTTTGTCGCCTTCTTTTCTTGCGGTGGCGAATTTCGACTGCCCCGGCTTTCGCTTATCAAGCTCGCTTTGTAAGAACTCCTCATCTATCTTAACTCCCGCAGGAAATCCGTCAAGCACGCCGCCGATTGCCGCTCCGTGACTCTCGCCGAAGGTTGTTAAAATAAGCTTTCGTCCGAATGAATTCATGATTTGTCCTTGATCTTTTCTATCGCCGTTTTGGCGGCTAGCTGCTGGGCTTCTTTTTTGCTTTTGCCGATGGCTCGAGAAATTTCAACTTCTTTTAGCAAAAGCGCGATCTCAAATTCCTTCTTGTGATCAGGTCCAAATGAGCGCACGAGCTTGTATTCGGGTGTTACGCCAAGCTTGGCTTGAGTGATTTCTTGCAAAGTCGTTTTATAATCCTTGGTCAAATTTTTAAGATCGATATCAGGATAGCATATCTCAAAGAGCCTTATGGCTACGCTATTAACCTTCTCAAAACCGCTTTCTATGTAAATAGCTCCCATAACCGCCTCAAAAGCGTCTGATAGTATCGAAATTTTCTCGCGTCCGCCGTTGTTTTCTTCGGCTGCGGATATAAATATATGCTCGCCTAAATTCAGATAGCTTGCCAAATTTGCAAAGCTTTTTTCATTGACAAGTGCGGCGCGAAGCTTGCTCATATCGCCTTCGTCGGTGTTTTTAAATTTGCGAAATAAGTAATCAGCTATCACCAGATCCATCACCGCATCGCCTAAAAATTCAAGCCGTTCGTTGTTTTTGCCTTTTTTACAGCTTTTGTGCGTAAGCGCGTTTTTTAGGTTATTTATCTCTTTAAATTTGTATCCCAGCTTTTCTTCGAGTGTTTTTAAATTTTGCATTTTTGTAGGTTGCCTTCATCTTTTATCTTAGTTGCCGCCTGCCTTGCTAGCGTGTCGCAACGCTCATTTTGCGGATGTCCGTTGTGAGCTTTAACCCGTGTGGCACGGATGTCGTGAGGTTTTGAAATTTCTAAAAACTCTTGCCACATCGGGACGTTTTTTACGTTTTTAAATGCCTTTTTTACCCAGCCTTCAAGCCACTCGTTTATCGCGTTTGCCACGTATGAGCTATCGGTGTAAAGCTTAACGACGCAAGGCTCTTTTAGAGCTTTTAGACCTTCGATAACAGCCCTAAGCTCCATTTGATTGTTAGTTGTCATGGCTTCGGCTCCGCTTGCTTCTTTTATGTGTTTGCCGTATTCTAGGATATATGCCCAACCACCTGCGCCCGGGTTATTAAGGCATGAGCCGTCGCTAAAAAGGCATACTGTTTTCATTGGATTTTTCCGTGATATGAGGCAAAATTTGAGCGCTTCCTAGCTCGTGACAGATCGGACAGCGGTAAAAATGAAGCGGAAAGGAGTTTTTGCAATTTTTACAGATGTAATTAAAGCTAAGATCGGCTTTGTTAAAGCCCGCTTTTTTTAAATTCGTCATCACTTCAAGCTCAAATCCAAGCTCTTTTGCCGGCTCGTCGCTTAAATTTTTAGCGTAAAATAGCGATTTATACTCTTCATCGCTTAAATTTACCGCCCGCTCTTGTCTGTAGATGATATCAAAAACGTCTTTTAATGGCGGAAAATCAGGGAAATTTACGATATCCGCTCCTTTTTGCAGCCAGTTTTCAAGAGCCATGCGATTGGCAAGAGTAAATTTGTCTTTAAGCTTTAAAATTTTATCGGTTTTTTCTTCCAGACTCATCTGCCTATCTATCAAAATTTTCATGATATCGATATAGGCTTTTTGGGATTTGACGTCAAGTCCAAGCTCTTCAAGCGCATCAAGAGCGTTTAGCGCTTCGTCATACTCTTTTAATTTTTCATAAACGACTGTTAGAAATTTAAGCGCGGTTTGGTTGCGCGGAGATAGCTTTAACGCTTCTAAAAATATATCTCTAGCTTTTTGCAAAAAACCCGCTTTGAAAAATACCTGCCCCAAATCCGTAAAAATAGGCTCTTTTTCGCTTTTGCTCTTTGCTTTGCTAAGTGCGATCGAGTAGATGTTTATCGCCTTTTCGAAGTAACCGCTCTTTGCAAACGTGTTTGCTAGAAAACAAAGAGAGGCACTATCTACTTCAAATTTGACAAGCATATCTTTATGCTCGCTGCTAAGCCCTTCGGTTTTGTCAAATTTCTTTAAAAATTTCTCCAGCTCCTGCTTTTCGTCTTTGTTTCTAAAAACACCCCAGATGTAGCTTAAAACGGCTATCATAAGGACAAGCGAAACAAACACGACAAGCCCGAAAATCGGATCTCTAAACTCTATAAAAAATATATCCAATGTAAATTCCAACGCTAAATTTTTAAGCTTATTATAGCAAAAATGTCGTTTGGTTTTATTCCCGCTTGTCTTTGGTGCCCAGTTTAGCTTCATAAATTTTAGCAAAGATTGCCCGCATGGCTTTTAGGTAGCGGTTCAGTGTGAAATCAAACAAGTGATTGTATAATCTCGCTTATGATAGATCCAAAATCCATTGAAAAACTCAAAGAACAAGCCGATATAATCGACATCGTAGGGCACTATATCCCGCTTAAGAAATCAGGCTCAAACTACGTCTGCGTATGTCCGTTTCACGACGATAAAAACCCGAGCATGAGCGTGAGCCCAAGCCGCGGGATATTTCACTGCTTTTCGTGCAAGGCGGGCGGAGACGTCATAAAATTCGTGATGGATTACGAGAAGCTTACATATCCGGAAGCTATCGAAAAGATCGCAATGCTTTCAAATTTCACGCTTAATTACGTAAAAAACGAGCGTGAAAATGTGAAAGAAAATAAACACGTCCTTGAAAAAGCAAACGCCTACTATCGCAGTTTGCTTTATAAGACTCCTGCGGCGATAGAGTATCTATACTCGCGGGGTGTTACGGATGCGCTTTGTGAGAAATTTGAACTTGGGTTTGCACCTGATAGCATTCAGACGATAAGACTGCTTGAAAACGAGCAAATTTTGCCAAACGAAGCGCTTGAAGCAGGCATCGTCAAGCAAAACGAAAGCGGAATTTACGCAAGTTTTATCCAGCGTATCACTTTTCCGATCTACACGCACACGGGCAAGCTTGTTGGCTTTGGCGGACGCACGCTTTCGGGACATCAGGCTAAATACGTAAATTCGCCTCAGAGTGAAATTTTTGATAAATCAACGCTTTTTTACGGTTACCACTTGGCAAAACGCGACATTCACACCAAAAATCAAATCATCATCACCGAAGGCTATCTTGACGTGATTATGCTTCATCATGCTGGATTTACGAACGCCGTAGCAGTGCTTGGAACGGCTCTTACGCAAAAGCACTTGCCGCTTTTAAAACGAGGCGAGCTAAGCGTGGTGCTTTGCTTTGACGGTGATAGTGCGGGCATAAACGCAGCGGTTAAATCTGCTCACTTGCTTGCGCAAAACGAGATAGACGGAAGTGTCGTTATCCTTGAAGGCGGAGCCGATCCTGCCGATATGGTCGTAGCAGGCAAGATAAAAGAGCTTGGCGATATGTTTGAAAGCGGAGTTGAGATCGGAGAGTTTTATATAAGAAATTTAGTGGCCAAATTTGACCTAACCCGCCCGATACAAAAGCAAAAGGCTCTTGAAGAGGTGCGTGAATTTACGATGAGTTTAAAGCCGATAATCGCAAATTCTTATGCGCCGCTTGTGGCAAATTTGCTTAAGATAGATATGAATTCCTTTCGTTTAAGCGGTGTTACAAGGCAAAATCTTAACTCTCAAGATTTCGTTTCTCAGCAGGAATATCAAATTGCATATCAAACAAACGGCATGAAAATTCCGCTTCGTTCAAGCGTAGAAATTCAGCTTATTAAGACAATTTTAGAAAATCAGAATTTAAGCGATATGGTTTTAGATTTAGTAAGGCGAGAGTATTTTTTGAGATACGGTGATATATTTGATGCGGTATTGCGAAGATCGGATGAGGATGAGCCTATTTTACGCGAAATTTTGCTATTTAACGTTGATGTTTTACAAGATGAAGCGACAGTACTAAAAGCTATTTATAGGCTTAAAATTGATTATTACAAAGATATGCGGGCTAATTGTTTGGCTTCAAATATACCTTATGAAAAAAAAGAGATCACTTTAAAAAAAATAAGAAAAGTATTAGAAGATTTGGAGGAAAAATTTAAAAAGTGAAATCGTTAGTTTTATTTAGCGGTGGGCTTGATAGTATGCTTGCTATCAGGCTTTTAAAGGAGCAAGGCGTAGATGTGCTTGCTATTCATATTGATATAGGATTTGGCGCGGGCGAGAGTAAATTTGAGGTGCTTAAAAAGCGTGCGGCGATGGCGGGAGCGGAGTTAAAGATAGTCGATATCAGAAGCGAATATTTGCAAAATGTGCTTTTTAACCCGAAATTTGGCTATGGCAAGCATTTTAATCCCTGTATTGATTGTCACGCGTATATGTTTAAGACGGCTCTTAGTATGATGGAGGATGAGGGTGCGAGCTTTATCGCTACGGGCGAGGTTCTTGGGCAGCGCCCGATGAGCCAAAGGCGCGATGCGATGGTGCATGTAAAGACCTTGGCTAGAGATGAAGACGATCTTATCTTGCGTCCGATGTCGGCACTTCTTATGAAGCCAACCAAACCCGAGCGCGAAGGCTGGGTGGATAGAGAGCGTCTGCTTGGACTTAGCGGAAGAGATAGAAAACCTCAGATAGCACTTGCTAAGAAATTCGGTTTTGTGGATTTTGAAAGCCCTGCGGGTGGGTGCTTGCTCACGGTTGAAGGCTTTGCAAACAAGATAAAAGACTTTTTAAAATTTGATAAAGATATGAGCCTAAAAGATATGCAGCTTCTTAGGATAGGGCGGCATTTGCGGCTTAAAAACGGCTCAAAGATGGTTATCGGGCGTGATGAAAGCGATAATGAAAAACTGCTCACACTTGAAAATCCCAAATTTGTGCAGATAAAATTTGACGATAGCGTCGTGGGCGCGGTTAGTCTTGTAAATTTAAATGCCGATGAGGAGGATCTTAAATTTGCCGTGAGGCTTGCGCTTGCTTATACAAGAGCGGATAAAGAGCGCGAGTATAGCGCTAAAGTCGGCGAAAAAACTATCATCACAAAACCATTTGAGGATAAAAGCCCCGCTCAGGAGTGGTTTATAACGTAAAGGAGAATTTATATGGTGCCAAGTCATAAATAGATGATGCTGCCGATACTTAGATTTCTTGGCACTAAAAGCAAAGCCGATAGAAAAGAAATTTATGAATTCGTGGCGAAATATTTTAAACTTAGCTATGATGAAAAGGAGCTTAAAATACCAAGCGGCAAAGTGCTTTTATACGTAAGCAGGGCTAGTTGGGCGTTAAGCTATCTTGCCTCTATACAAGAGGTTATGAATTTGCCAAAAAATAAAAGACCTGCCAGTAAGATAGGACGAGGAACTTTTAAGATAACAGAATTTGGTGTAAAAATTTGCTCCGATAAGAACTCTGAGGCTAAATTTAGCTCTTGGTATGACGAGGTTTATAGCAAAACCAAAAGTAGTAAACATAATAAGCCGTTATCCACAAACGAACAAAATTACAAAGATATAACTCCGATAGAAGCTATAAATAGTGCCGATATCGCGCTCAAAGAGCTTCTAAAGACTCAAATTTTAGATGAGATAAACGCTAAAAGTCCCAAATTCTTTGAAGACTTGGTAAAAAATCTTTTGGTTAAGATGGGTTACGGCGAAGGCACACTCACAAAAGATGGAGCCGATGGCGGTATAGATGGGATAATAAACGAAGATGAGCTTGGAATTTCTAAAATTTATATTCAGGCTAAGCGCTGGTAAGGAAGCATCACCCGTCCCGAGCTTAATAAATTTGCAGGAGCTATTTTAGATAAGCAGACGAAAAAGGGCGTTTTCATCACTACTTCAAAATTTACTAAAGATGCCGAGCATTATGCGAAAAACTTGCAGGATCACTCTATAGCTCTCATTGACGGCGAGCGACTTGCGGAATTGATGATAAAGTATAAGGTGGGCGTTGAGGTCAGGCAAAATATCGAAATTTGCGAAGTCGATAAGGATTTTTTCGATGAGTTTATGGAGTGATTAAATCTTTACGTTTATCCTTTTGCCAAGCGTGTAAAATTCGCCGCCTACTACGTAGTGAAGGCTTCTTAACTCCTCCTTGCACTCGTCAAATTTCCACCTGCCATCCTTAAATACTTGCTCGTCAGCCCATGCTCCCACGATATCGCCCATAAATAGGTCAAATTCGCTCTGGTTTTGCTTGTTTGTTAGCACCTTACAAACTAACCAAGCTATGCAGTCGCTAACTAACGGCACGTCAAAGCTGTTTTGATAAAAGAGCCTTACATCTTGCATTTTAGCGGCGTTTTGATGCCTTGAAATGGAGCCTAGCTTCATAACCAAATTCGCCTGTTTGACGCATGGAATACTAACGGCAAAATATCCGCTTTTTTCTATAAGTGAGCGAGTAAATGCGCCAGAATCAACCACCACACTTATCTTGTCATAATCCAGCGCGCAAACCCAAGACGCACTCATCGCGTTTTCTATGCCATCAAATTTGGCGCTTATCAGGCAGGTTGGACCGGTATTTACGAGCCTATATGCCTTCGCAGGCTCTACTTTCTTTATCATTTTTGCTCCTGTTTTGCGCTAACACGGCTTGTTAGTTAGTGTTAGTTTGCCAAATTTAAAATTTCCTCTATCGTTTTTCTAGTGTAAATTTTATCCATTCTCCAAGCTACGGCATTTTGCGCGGCGACATCAAGGATCTCTTCTAGTGCGCTTTTATCTATGTTTAGCTGTTTAAGGCTAGTTGGCGTGCCTATCTTATCAAACCAAGCTTTAAGCGCTCTTATGCCCTCGTCTGCCGAATTTACGTCAAAGATTTCTCGTCCAAACCGCTCAAACTGCGCCAAATTTTTATCCTTATACCACTTCATCCAAGCAGGCATCACCACCGAAAGCCCTGCTCCGTGCGCACAATCAGTTACCGCGCTCATGGCATGCTCTATCATGTGATTTGGAAAGCTTATACCTTTTGTTCCTGCGCGAGTCATGTGATTTAGTGCCATTGTCGCAGCCCAGGCAAACTCGGCTCTCGCGTCGTAATCGCTTGGATCTTCAAGCAAAATTTCTGTCGTTCTTATTATCGTTTTGATGTTGGCCTCAACTTGCAAATTTATGATTTGCGGATGGATGCTAGCGGTGAAATACCCCTCGATGGAGTGCGCGATCACATCGCTTGCGGAGTAGGCCAGATACTCGCTTGTGACGGTTGCTTGAAGCCTTGGGTTGATGACTGAAACCTTTGGGAAAAGCACCTCGCCGCTTATGGCGTATTTTTGTTTGGTCTCTTCTTTTGTCACGATCGCGCCGTTGTTCATCTCGCTTGCAGTCGCAGCCAAAGTCATGATGTCAAAGATTTTAAGGGCAGCTTTTGGAGTTTTGCCTGTGAAAAAGTCCCACACATCGCCCTCATAACAAGCTCCTGCCGCGATAGCCTTAGCCGAATCCAGCACCGAGCCGCCTCCTACAGCTAGCACGCTATCTGCACCAAATTCTCTTGCGAGCTTGATGGCTTCGTTTACTTTGCTTAGCACGGGATTGCTCTTAACTCCGCCAAGTGCGGCAAATTCTATCCTCTCTTGCTTAAGGCTTTTTGCCACTACGTCAAATAGCCCCGTGCGCTTTATGCGCTCGCTTCCGTAGAGCAAAAGCACCTTTTTAGCACCAAATTCTCTCATGTAAGCGCCGATATTTTGCTCTTTGCCTTCACCAAATTCTATCCTAACTGGGTTATAAAAGCTAAAATGATACATTTTTACTCCTTTTGGGTATTAAGTAGATTGATTATAACAAAAAACTAAAATCAAATAAAAATTTTATTAAAAGTATAAAAGCAGGCTCGGCTTCTTCTTGAATAATCTGTTTTAGTGTTAAATTTTATATTCATTTAACACTAAAATAATAACATCGCATCAAAGTAAAAATTAATAAAATTTTGCTTCTTTTTTATTTTTATGTATAATTAACGATTTTTAAATAAATTTAAAAGGATTATATAATGACTTTAACTCAATCAGAAGTATCGGCTCTATACGTAAGCTTGTTCGGTAGAGCGAGTGAAGGTGTCGGTAATAAATACTGGCAAGATAGTGCAAAGGCTAACAATTGGAATTTTGCAACAACAGCTCAAAAGATGCTTGAAACACAAGCATCTAAGGATTTCTTTGGAAATTCGATGAATTCGAACGAGGCTTTTATAGCTCACATATATAAGACTACTTTAAACAAAGATGCTAATTCGGATGCTCAAGGTAAGGCTTTTTGGGTGGATGCTTTAAATAAAGGTCTAGATAGAGGAGCTGTAGTTTCAGAGCTTTTAAAAGCGGCACTTGATACTAAATACGCGCAGGATAAAGACCCGGCTACTAAAGCGGCTCATGAGCTTTTGGTTAATAAGATAATAGCTTCAAATGCTGTCGCAGACAGTATTGGCGATATTGCTTTAGGAAAAGATATAAAAGAGCAGCTTAAGCCTTTTATAGATATAAATAATCTTATTGGCTCGTCTTCTAAACAAGAAGACATAAGAAATGCGATTAACAGTCAAAAAAACAGTTTAAAAATAGATAATGCTAAACTTCAAAAATCAACCGAACTAAACGATAAAATAAAAATTTTAACAGAGACCCTGCATAAAAGTGCTGATGAGATAAGGAAAGAATTGGGAAATAATACAACTCCACCTTTGCCAAAGCCTGACAAGTCAAAACCTGATGAGCCAAAGCCTGACAAGCCAAAACCTGATAAGCCTAACAATCCGAACGATAACGATGATGTAAAAGAGGTTGAAGTTAGCTTAGTACAAAAAGCAGGTGGATTTTCAGCTAGAGTTACAAAAGAC
Organism: Campylobacter sp. RM16188; assembly: GCF_012978795.1. Taxonomy (NCBI): domain Bacteria; kingdom Pseudomonadati; phylum Campylobacterota; class Epsilonproteobacteria; order Campylobacterales; family Campylobacteraceae; genus Campylobacter; species Campylobacter sp. RM16188. Next base: position 52,454 of record NZ_LIWQ01000001.1, read on the forward strand.
GGCAAACACTATTTTATAGATATTAAAGGTAACAATAATGCAGATGCTAATTTGCAAGTTGGCGATAAGATAATATTAAGAGGCGAACAAGTATTTTTAAAAAACGGCTATAAAAATTTAAAAGCGGAAATTTATAATATAAAAAATCCATCCAACGACTCGACAAAAGAAGGACTTGACCAAGATGAAGACGTATTGTCCGTAATAACTTCAAATCGTGATAAATTTGTAGTAAAAGATCAAGAAAACGGTGTAAAAGCGGGAGATTTTAGTGGTGCGATATTTAATTCTCAAGATGGATACGTGACAAAAAATGATGGAAAGACTCTTATAGAAGGGACTTTAAATGGAGCAGAAGCCACAAATATAAAAGATGGCGACGAAGTCTCAAACATATATAAAGTAGTAAAAAACGGAGTTACCACGTATCAAATAGCCGCCGATGCTAATCTTAAAAAAGGAGGTTTTGTTATAGATGCTAAACCCGGAGATATAATAGATTTTATAGATAATACTCAGTCTATAACTAGAAACGATCAGCCTGATATTAATGCCGCAAATAAAAAAGCATTTGTAATGAAAGGCGATTCTTTGTTGATTATAATATACGGAGACGTTTCGGGAAAGAGAGACGATGATGTTATAATAGAATTTAAAAATGTAAATTTAGGAAAAATAAAAGTGGGTGAGTCGGCTAAAGGAACTGTAGCCGGTAAATTTATCTTGCAAGAAAATATTCTTAAAGAGGGATTGCAAAAGATAAGCGATAAAGACGGATTTGCAAATTTGTTGGATGACAACAGCGGTATTGCTTTTAGAACCATATATGACTCTTTATATAAAGACGCTCTTGGGAAATACTTTGCAGATGCTCGGGGAGAGCAACCTATCGACTTGTTTGATAGTACGGGAGGAGTATTTGTTGGTCGAGTTAAATTCTCAAACGGCGATATTTATGGTTTTGACTCAGCAAAAAAGATAAATAAGTCCGATTTGAATAAGTATAATATTGATTATGTTTTGAATAATTCAAAAGATAGCGATTGGCTTATCACTGAAGATAAGACTTATGTATTCAGCGGAATAAAAAAAGTATCCGTAGTCGAGTCTAAGAAAGATTATTTTAAATTTACAGATGATAAGGGAGACGATAATATAACCTTCGAACAAGCGAAGACTATGACCAAAGAGAAATTCTTAAGCGGTAATATATATAACTTTGTAAATGAAGACGATTCGCTTGTGATTGATGGAGAAGTAACTTTTACGTTTGGACAAAATCAAATGATAAAAAAAGTTACTGAAATAACTCACTCCAAATTATTGGATATATTGAGTAGAGGTATTGGAAATAAGATTCAAGATGGGGCGATAGAGTTAAAATCAGATGAAAACATTGGCTATCAAGATATAAAATCTCTAGTGCCGCATAAAGATAAACTAAAAGATAAATCAATAGGAAAAATTTCTCCGCTTAAACTGGAAGAATTTTTGAGTGACGATATAAAAAATTTATCCGCCAAGATCAAGGAAGAAACAATATCTTTAATAAACGAAAATCCTTTTACGGTAGAGCAACTAAAAAGTATAGCAAATAGTGGAAATGCATTAAAATTAACACCATATGCTATATCAAAAATCGAACCTATGTCTATTCAAGATGCTAAAGATTTGTCCGAGAGTCTAAGCAATAAGATCCAATCAATGAGTATGGAGATCACAAAATCAACCGCCGCCGAGATAGAAGATTTTGTAAAAAATGAATTAGGGGGACTTAATTTGCTTTTTGAGGATATCAAACTTATCAAATCAAGCGACGGTAAGGAGATCACGCTAACTGCGGAAAAGGTTAATTATGCTTTGGATATTTTATCCGAGGATGATAAAATAAAGATAACTGACATTGATAGTTCCGATGAAAGAATTGCTATTCATAAAAACGTCGATAAATTTACAATGAAACAAGGCTCTACAATCAAGATAACCATAGACGAGTTTACTCAAGTTAAAGCAAAACTTGAAGGAGAAGGTAAATTTGAAATTTCAAAAGTTAAGGGTAATATAGAGGCAAGCAATGCCGATGAAACTTTTATCCTTGCAAATGATGTTTTAAATCTGTCTATAAGTGAATTTAATGTAGCTAAAGACAAAATAAATTTTAGTGGATTAGAAATGAAGGCAAAAGAGTTAAATTTGGCTGCTACTACTACGAATAAAGAGATAGAAAACAACAAAGTATATGAAATTCATCTTGATGAGGTTTTGGAAGCAAAGGACTTTGGTGGAAATGATTTTACGGAATTGTTTGGGGCAGGAAAGAAATTTAATATGAGTGCACCAGCATCTAAAACCGCAGTAGTAATAGTAAAAGGAACGGATAAAACTCAAATTTACAAAATTGCAGCAAATAACGATGCGGTATTTGATAGTAATGATGTCTCTTTATTGGGCACTGTAACTTCTAGCAACGGCGCAGTTGATTTTACGGATGCTAATATTATAGTTGGATGAAATTAAATAGCAAAAGACGAAGATGAATTATTTCCTTGTCTTTTAAGTTTGGCTAGCAGTATGAAATTAATATATCTGCTAGCCAAAACTATAAATTATTCTTTGCTGGCAAAATTCACGATTCGTGGCTTTACTATTCGCTTATAGTCTTTCGTGCTTAAGATGATAGAGCGATCAAGTAAGCCCGCATTAAAGGCTATCTCGTCAAATCTTTTAAATAGCCTGCTATCAACGATCAGCTCAAGTCTTTCATGAAAACTAAAGGGCGGAACCGAGCCGATAACGCAATCTGTAAGTTCGCTAACTTCCGCAGGACTTGCCAAAGAGGTTTTAGTACCGTCAAATTCGCAAGTAATAGCCTCTAAATTTGCTTTATAATCCGCAGGAAGAACTGCTAAAACATAATGTTTTGTGTTTTTAAGAGAACTACTTGGGTATGCTTGATCCGCTTTAGAGCTTTCTTTACTTGTAGTTGAAATTTGTGGATTAACAACTCCTTTTATCACGCACACAAGAGCCTTTGCTCCCTGTCCTATGAGCGTGCCGCGTGCTTTAGCGGAAGCTTCTGAAGTAGCTGCAGGCTCGTGATTTACGACTCTAAAATCAGCTTTGTTTTCGTTTAAAAGAGTGATGATTTTATTCAAAATTTGCTCTGACATAAATTTCCTTTATTAATCTTAAACTTACGCTAAATTTTAAATTTGAGTTTAGAAATTTTAGCTTAATTTGGTTATGATTTTAAGAAAACTAGAGCGGATAAAGCTTAAAACGAGGGTTGTATGCAAATAGATATCAATAACGTTCAGATTGAAGCGGGTTGGAAAGAGGCTCTTAAGGAGGAGTTTTTAAGTCCGTACTTCGCTCAGATAAAACAAAATTTGATAAGTGCTTTGAGATTAGGCAGGGTCTATCCGCCAAATTCGCTTATATTTAACGCTTTTAATTTAACGCCTTTTGATAAAGTGAAAGTCGTAATTCTCGGGCAAGATCCATATCATGGCGCAGGTCAGGCTATGGGGCTTAGTTTTAGCGTGCCAAACGGAGTGCGAGTGCCGCCGAGTCTGGTTAATATCTATAAAGAAATTTACGATGATCTTGGGATTAGCGAGCCAAATTCCGGTGATCTTACTTACTGGGCGAAGCAAGGAGTGTTGCTTCTTAATGCGACTTTGACGGTTGGGGCAGGGCAAGCAAATTCGCATGCAAATTTTGGCTGGCAGGAATTTACCGATGCTGCTATAAGAGTCGTTAGCGATAAAAAAGAAAATGTAGTATTTATGCTTTGGGGAAATCCCGCAAAGGCTAAAATGCCGCTTATAGATGCTAACAAACACCTTGTACTAACGGCCGCTCATCCAAGTCCGTTAGCGCGCGGCGCGTTCTTTGGTTCGCGTCATTTTTCAAAGTGTAACGACTATCTTGTTAGTAAAGGCATGAGAGCGATTGATTGGGATTTGAATAATTATAAGTATTAAAAAGGGTTTTTATGGCTAAGCAAAATAAAATTAAAGCGGCGATAGTTTATGATTTTGACGGGACGTTAGCGCAAGGCAATATACAGGAAAACTCGTTTTTGCCTAGTATCGGCACAAGCAAAGATAGCTTTTGGAAAGAGGTAAAGCAGATAGCCAAAGCAAACGAGATGGACGAAATTTTAGCCTACATGTATCTTATGATCTCAAAAGCGTCGCTAAATAAAGCTAAATACGACAAAAACAGCATAAGGGCGCACGGAGAAAGCGTTGTGTTGTTTAATGGAGCTGAAGAGTATTTTGGCAAGATAAATGAGTATGCAAAAAGCAAAAATATCGAGCTTGAGCACTATATCATATCTTCAGGCACCAAAGAGATGATAGAGGGCACTTCTATAGCTAAAAATTTCAAATACATCTACGCTTCATCGTATTTTTACGATCAGCACGATATACCTATCTGGCCTGCGATGGCTATAAACTACACGACAAAGACGCAGTTTTTATTCAGGATAAATAAAGGCATTGATAACGCATGGGATAACTCTTTAATCAACAAATACGTAGACGAAGAGCAAAGAGAAATTCCTTTTAGTAGGATGATTTACATAGGTGATGGAGAGACGGATATACCGGCTATGAAGATGGTTAATTATCAAGGAGGCTTTTCTATAGCCGTCTATCCGCCTAACAAAAGAAACGCTAAATTTAAAGCCGAAGAGCTTATAAAATATAAAAGAGCCACCTATGCCGCCGAGGCGGATTATAGAGAGGATAAGAAAATTTTTAAAATTTTAAAATCAATTTTAGATCACATTTACGCCTTGCAGCAGATCGAAAAATATAAGAAAATTTAAGGATAAATATGCGCAGAAAAGATAGAAATTTATGCAACGAAGAGGGACTTGAGATAATCGATAACAGCGAGTATGCCGTTATAAGCTGCGTAGATGAGAGCGGTGGAGTATTTTCTATACCTATCTCTATAGCAAGAGAAGGCATGAGTGTCTATATACACGGCGCGGTTGCAGGCTCAAAGGCTAGGCTTTTTAAAGACGGCAAAGATGTTAAGATGGTGTGCGTGTCGTATAATAAAGTTCCAAAGCATACCGAGGCTGAATTTGAGGCGATGAAGGATGATGGAGCTAGGCTTGCAAGTAGAGTCTTTACTACCGAATACAAAAGCGCGATAGCCGAGACTAAGGCTTATCTTGTCGCTGAGGATACTAAGAAAATCAAAGCTTTACGGCTTCTTTGTGAAAAATATACGCCTGAATATATGAGTGCGTTTGAAACCGCGGCGTATCACGGGTTAAATCATCTTTATATTTACGAGCTTAAAATAAAATCTCTAAGCGCCAAGGCTAAAATTTTGTAAAAATTAAGATATATTTTTTATTCGCATACAAATTTATCTCTACCGACCAGTAAAAATAAATCACTATTGCAATATTATTAAAATATTATTTACTAATAGCTCAAATTTAACTTACGTCTAAGAAAATAAGTGCTAAGATTAAACAAAATATAATAGTGATTATTAATTTATCTATCTAAGTATTTATATCAAAAAAGGATAAAACATGCATAAATTTAGCAAGATAGCGGCTATCATGCTTTTGGGTGCTTCTGTTTCTTTAGTTCAAGGTGCGGATGTAAAAAATATTCGTGTAAAACACATGGATACAAATTCTACGGCAGGTACGGCTCAGCTTGATATGGTATCCGTTACCGCAAACAGAAGTGAAACCGATGTGGCTAAGTACACGGGACAAGTCAGCGTGCTAACGCAAGATAATTTATCAAAAACTCCCTCTTTGATAGAGTCTATGAATGAAATTCCTGGCATAGATACAGGCAGGGATTTTGGAAGACAGGCCGGACAGCAATTTGCTATCAGAGGTTTTGGCTATCAAAGCGAAGAGAGGGTTATAATAGAGCAAGACGGCGTTAAACGCTCGGCATCGCTTTATTCAAATATGATTTCAACCTTTCGCGTGGATAACGATCTGTTAAAGCGAGTTGAGGTTGTCAAAGGCGCTTCATCGGTTCTTCATGGAAGCGGTGCCATAGGCGGTATCGTAAGTATGCAGACAAAGAGCGTAGATGATTTTATAATAGGTGATAAAAACTACGGTGTTATGATCGGGCATCGCCAAGAGAGCAATCATATGAACTCAAACCGCGCCGCACTTGCGCTTAAGCCTGTAGAAAATTTAGGATTTTTGATTTACGGTAAACATGCAGATCACGGCAATATGAAACTAGCTGACGGCGGAACCGAAAATGTTAAATTTGTTTCGGGTGATGAGCGTATAAATACGGTTTTTGGTAAAGTTGAATGGGATATAACAGATGAACACGAGCTTGATTTAAGCGTGTTTAATTATCATGAAAATTTAGCTACAGGCTGGCAGTCACTGTATAGATATGATGACTCGACTATCGGTAAGATAAAACAGCGTGATTATAGTGCAGTGTATAAATTTGCGCCGATAAATAATCCTTGGATAAATTTTTCGGCTCAATATTATAACACGGAAGCATCTTACGACAGAACATCGGGCAAAGTTGACTATATAAATACCGAAAAAAGATGGGGCATAAATCTAAAAAATGAAAGCTTTTTCAATACTGGCGGTTTAGAGCATAGACTTGTTGTAGGTGCGGAGCATGAACATCGTCGTGAGGACTCCGCGTATTTATCAAGCGGAGTTTTAAGAGAGTCAAACTCTCATCCGAATTCATATAAAGACTATGGACTTTATCTTCAGGATATATTTAATGTCGGCAATTTTGAATTTACTATCGGCGGTAGATATGATAGGTTTGAAAGAGCCGTTACTAAAGATAATCGCCCTAAGTATAGCGAGAGTAGATTTTCTCCTAAAGTAGGACTTGCCTATGAGGTGTTTAGCGGTATAAATTTATTAGCGGGTTACGCAGAAACGTTTAGAGGTCCTACCCCGCATGAAACATCATCGCAAGGTCCTATAAACGTACCTTATTGGTATATACCAAATCCGAATTTAAAACCTGAAATAGCAAAAGAGTATGAGCTAGGCTTTTCTATAGATAAAGAGAATTTATTTAATGACGACAGACTTTATTTTAAAGCGACTTACTATAACGGAAAAATCAAAGATATGATCTCTTTAGAGCCTAGACCGGATCTTGGAAATCCTCCTTTTGATCCTGATTCTCCTGGCAGAAGATATGCAAAATACGATAATATTGACGAAGCTAAAAGAAGCGGATTTGAGATCGAAGCGAAGTATGCTATCTCAAATTTTGGTTTTAATCTTGCTTATGATCACATGAAGCTTAAAGATAACAAAACAGGCAAAAGAATCGGAGCATATACCGATAAGTTAGTAATCGGCGGAAATTACTTATACTCTCCTTGGGGGCTTTCGACCGGAGTTAATATGAGATATTATTTTGCTCCGAAGAGAGATGAAAAATCACTTATTGCAAGAGGCGTAACATACGAGTATGTCGATAGTTCATTTACCATTATAGATTTTAAAGGTAGTTGGGTGCCAAAGAACTTTGAAAACAAAATTTTTGGAGAAGGATTTAAAGTCAATTTCGGTGTAAATAATATCTTTAATAAAAAATACATTAACCATTCTCAGACAAAAACTACCACCATGGTCGGCAAAGGCAGAAATTTCTATATCGACTTTGAAAAGAAATTTTAACTCAAATTTGAAGGCATAAATTTGCCTTCAAATTCTCTTTTTGACTCCTAAAACCCACTTTAATACAAATTCTAATATAATCAACAAAACAAAAGCCTGCCATTATAAAAAGGAAGTTTATGTTTGCTCTTAAATTTCGACCTAAAACGCTCGATGAAATTTGCGGACAAAAAGATATCGTAGAGATTTTTAAAAAATTTATCGCAAATGAAAAGATCCCGCATAGTATATTTTATGGGCTTGCTGGATGTGGCAAAACCACCTTTGCAAGAGTCGTTGCGGGAGCCATGAGCTATGATTTTTATGAATTTGACGGCGGAAATTTAAAGATAGACGAGTTTCGTAAAATCCTAAAAAACTATGAAAACGCTTTAAATAAACCGCTGTTTTTCATTGACGAAATTCATCGCCTAAGCAAGACCCAGCAAGAAGTGCTACTAATCCCTATGGAAAATTACAAGGCGATCATAATAGGCGCAAGCACCGAAAATCCATACTTTACTCTTAGCTCGGGCATCAGAAGCCGCTCGATGCTTTTTGAGTTTAAGCCTTTAAATTCGGTTGATTTTGAAAAACTGCTTAAGAGAGTGAGTGATGAGGTGGAATTTCAAATAGATGATGACGCTAAAGAGTATCTGTTTAAAAGTAGCGGTGGAGATGCGAGAAGTTTTTTAAATTTGCTTGAATTTGCGCTAAATTTAAGCCATGATATAACTCTTGAAAATTTAAAAATACTTCGCGCTAACGCTGTTAGTGAAGGAGTTAGTGAGGATGACACGCACTACCACTTGGCAAGCGCATTTATAAAAAGCATGCGCGGAAGCGATGAAAACGCTTCTATATACTATCTTGCAAGGCTTATTGACGCCGGCGAAAGCGCTGATTTTATAGCTCGTAGGATGGTGATATTTGCAAGTGAAGATGTAGGCAATGCTAACCCAAATGCCTTAAATTTAGCCACTAACACTATGCTTGCGGTTAGTAAAATCGGCTATCCTGAAGCGCGTATAATTTTAGCGCAATGCGCTGTTTATCTAGCTTGTTCTCCAAAGTCAAATTCAAGCTACAAGGCGATAAATGACGCTTTAAAATATGTCAAAAATGAGCCGCCTCTTAAAATTCCGCCTTATCTTATAAACACTTCTCCTGAGGCGAAAGACTATCTGTATCCGCATAGTTTTGGCGGTTGGGTCGAGCAAAAGTATCTGGCAAAACCGCTTAAATTTTACGAAAGTAACGGCATAGGATTTGAAAAGACGCTTGAAGAGTGGCTTGAGAGACTAAAAAGCTTATGTTAGAGTATCTTTAAGCGTTTACTCTCAACAGTTAATTTAATAATATCACTGCTTTTTGTGTTTATCGCTGCATTGTATTAATAAAACGTAACACAGCTTTAACATAGCATCAATATAATTTAAATTTTAAGAATTATTTTCATTAAATTTTAATAACATCTATTATTTTAATTTTTATTATAAATAAAGGAGATGTCAAATGGCACTAACCCAAAGCCAAATTTCGGCTTTATATGTCACGCTTTTCGGTAGAGTTAGCGAGGGGAAAGGCAATAAGTTTTGGCTTGAAGCCTCGACTAAAAATACTAATTTGAAGTTAGAAGATATTGCCAATGAGATGTTAAAAAGTTCTGCCGCAAAAGAATTTTTCGCAGGCAGTTTGGATTCAAGTGAGTCTTTTATCGCTCATATTTACAAAACCACTCTAAATAAAGATGTAAATAGTGATGCTAGCGGGAAGGCGTTTTGGACAAGCAAGTTAAATGAAGGAATGAGTAGAGGACTTATCGTAAACGAGCTTTTGAAAGCCGCTTTAAATCCTGAATACTCCAAAAGTAAAGATCCTGCCACTAAAGCGGCTCATGATATTTTAGTAAATAAAATTATACTTTCAAATGTTATAGCAGGTATTGTTGCGGATATCCCAAGCGGAGATATTAAAAATGCTCTTAAAGACTTTGTGGAATTAAACTCCGCAGTTACCGCCATATCAAGCAAAGAGGATATAAAAAAGATAATTGAGTCCAAAAAAGATGTACTTGGTATAGATGTATCTAAGATAGATGCATTGCTTGAGGCTAATTCTAAGGTTAAAATCATATCAAGTTTAACAGGCATGAGCGAAAGCGATGTTCAAAAACAGCTTGAATCCGGCAACTCTGATGGAAATTCCGGAGGCTCTGATGGCGGTTCAAATTTGGGAAGTTCTGATCAAGGTGGATCAAACTCGGGAAATTCGGACAATAGTAATCAGGGTGGTTCAAATTCTCAAGGCTCTGGAAATTCAGGTGGCTCAAGCGGCGGAGAAAATCAGGGCGGTAGCGGAAATTCCGGAGGAAATTCTGGAGGAACGCCTACGCCACCACCTGTAAAAGAGGAAGAGGGAGGATTAAAAGCCATGAATTTAGGTGGTGTAAATCCTACTCAGATAGGATTTTCCGCGAAGATAGAGATTGACGGCAAAAAATATTTCGTAAGTATATTGTCATCTGATAACACTGGCGTTAATCCTCCTCTTCAAATAAATGAAAAGATAAAAGTAACCGAAAAAGGTGAAGTGGTTAGAGCTAGTGACGGTAAAAAACTAGTAGCCGATGCTTATATTGTTAAGGATTTTCCTGATGGAGATGCATTAGCAGGTGTAGGAAAAACTTCTTATATACTTAAAGCATTTACAAAAGACGGGCATGTATTTGTCCCAAAAGATGCCGTAAATGGAATTTCTTATTCTCAAAGTTTTGCTAATGCAGTATATAAAGAGGATGGGTTTTTCGAAAGACCTTTTGGGTTGGTTGAGGGCACTACCGACGGAGTTTATGCACAAAGAGTGGAGCAAAACGGTCTTGCAAATATATACAAGCTTACTAAAGACAATCAAGTTACATATTATGTTTCTCATCTTGAATATTCTCTTTCAACCGGGACTATAGTGATAGATGGTGTAAAACCTGGCGATAAGATCAAATTTCACGATGGAGCAACTACTCTTGAAAGGATTGCTAGCGAAGGTGAGCTTGGGGTAAATGTCAAGCAGATTATAAAAGACGGAGACGATACTATAATCTATGTAAACGGCTCAAGGACGGGATTTAGTAACAGCGATGACATTAAGATAATTCTTAAAAACGTAAATTTGGAGAATTTAAATGCCGCCGACGGTAAATTCGTTTTTACTCAAAATACCGTAGCCGCAGGAGTAGAGTTGGTAAGCAAAGATGGCTTTGTAAAACTCTTTGAAGATAGTGCACCTGCGGTTAAGATTGAAGATGTTGTGAGTATCTATAAAAAAGAAGGCAAATACTATGCTGATGCTCAGGCTAGCAAAGAGCTTGGCATAGCAAACAAAGACGATGATTCGGGAAGTGTAAAAGTCAAGGCTATTAAATTTGATAGTGGAGAAATTTTTACTTTTAAATCTGCAAAAGCTAGCCAAACAAAAGAGACTATAAGCGCATATACGCTAGATGATATCGTATCAAAAGGAGTTGCAGGCGATACGCTAACAATCTCAGACACTACGTATAAATTCGGCGGTTTCGGCGCAGGAAAGATTACTACAATTCAAGGCGATGATTTTATTTTTGAAACTAGTGCGTCATCTGCCATGACGCTTGCCGATGCTAAAAACATCACTAAAGAGAAGTTTATAGCAGGCGAACTAGAGGGAAGTTTTATACCGAATTACTCCAGCATAGATATGGATGGCGTTACTTATAATCTAAAACAAGGCGGCGGTATCAAATCTTTTACCGCAACTCTTGATAAAGTTAAAAATATTTTAACTCTGGGCTTAAAAAATAAAATCGAAAGCAAGGCGATAACTCTTTCTAAAGATACTGTTTTAACAAAGGGCGATTTTGATTTTATTAAAGATCATATAGATAAATTTGATGATTATGCCTTTAGCTCTCTTAGATTATCGGCTAACGATGTCATCGGAATGGACAAGGATATACTTGATAAAGTAAAACGAGACTCTATCGAGCTTACCGATACTCAAGCCTTTACTAAAGATCAGCTTAAAGCCCTTGTTCCTAACGCCTCCAAGCTAAAGGATAAGTCAATACAAAAAATGGCATCTATAACAACCGAGGAGTTTAATGAAATTTTTAATGTCGGCAAATTCCCTAAAGACAAGATCGCCGATAACACTCTTGATATATCTATCGCTTCAAATGAATTAAATCAACTCATAAGCGATTTGGGATTTGAGAAAAAGATCGTGAAATTTATTAGAGAAAAAGACGGTGCTAAATTATCGGTTAAGGCTTCGGACTTTAAGCAGTTGAAAGATAAATTTATAGACCAAGTACATTTAACCGGCTTAGCAAGAGATGACAAAGATCTGATACATGACCCTAAGGTAGAATCTTATGAATTAGGCAGAGATTCGCTTGATATTGCAGCAGATGAATACTCCTTTGCGGCAAGCAAGCTTCAGGGGGACGGTAAATTCAGTATAGTAGATAGCGTTGAAAATATACTTGGCTTTATAAAATCTCAAGAGCCGAGTAAGATTGCTAGTTTAAAATTTGAAGGCTCTGAAGTAGAGATAAATGCAGATCAGGTAAAAATGCTAAAAGATATAAAAGCATCGTATCCGGATATCGTATTTCACGCCAATAAAGGCGGATATCCCGGACTTTCGTTTAAGTTAAAAGCTAGTATTGAGGATTTAAAGAGCGACGAGTTTAGCGCCATAAAAGAGTTTCAAAAACTAAAAATGGAAGGCGCAGGACAAAGGATAGTCGATATAGACGCAGATGAAATTCTTGAATTAACTCTTACGCAGCTCAATTCGTTTATTGATCCTCGTTATGGTTCAGGAATAAAAGCTATCAAATTTTCATCTGATGATAATGTAAAGATTACTCAGGTAACGGGTAGTATAACAGCCCAAGACTCAAACGAAATTTTTGTTCTTAAATCCGATGCTTCCAGATTGGTTTTATCATCATTTAGTAAAAACGATAAGATAGATTTTACGGCTATTGATGCTAGCCTTAACTCTATAGGAAATTTCGATGTTCCTCAGCCGCAATCCTCGACCCCTCATACTCCGGTTCAGTTGGAAAACGGTAAAATTTATAAAACCTCTTTTACACAAGGATGGCATTCTCCTGAATTTAGTAATACTTTTGGAGACGATAAAGCATTTTCTAAAAATGTTGACAATGGTGCTAAAGCGATTGTTATCGTAGATCGCAGAGGAGCGGATTATGTTTTCAAGGCTATAGACGAGAATTCAAACGGCACTCTTGAAAGTAACGAAGTAAAACTAATAGGACAAATTAGCGGTTACTCGCTTGATGAGTCAAACATCGTAGTGGGTTAAATTTTAACAAGCAAAGAGTTAAAACACTCTTTGCTTTGTATTTTATATAAGCTTAATTCCCTTGCCCTTAACAACTTCACCGATGATGTATCCGTCGCATTGCGCTAAGATACTTTGAGTGTTGTCGGGACTTGCTACAAGCGCCATGCCTATGCCCATATTAAAGGTTCTCATCATCTCAGACGGCTCTACTTTTTGAGCGATGATTTTAAAAATTTCAGGCGTTTTGATAGCTGATTTTTCTATCTTTGCGCCAAGTCCGTCAGGAAAAACGCGAGGCAAATTTTCGACTAAGCCACCGCCTGTTATGTGTGCTAGGGCGTTTATTTTATCTTTTAGGCTTAAAAATTCTTTTACATAAATTCTAGTAGGCTCTAAAAGCGTATCTATAAGTGTTTTATCGCCGATTTTATCGTCAAATTTAAGACCTGACTCACTAACAACCCTCCTTGCTAACGAAAAGCCGTTAGAGTGAAGACCGCTACTAGGAAGTGCGATTATGACGTCTCCTTCGCGGACAAATTTGCTTCTGTCGATCTCGTCTATCTCAGCCATTCCTACCGCAAAGCCTGCTAGGTCAAAGTCCTTGCCCTCATACATCGAAGGCATCTCTGCAGTTTCTCCGCCTATGAGTGCGCACTGAGCCAGTTTGCAACCCTCGGCGATCCCTTTTACCACTTGCGCTGCGCTATTTATGTCAAGTTTTGCCGTTGCGTAGTAGTCTAAGAAAAAAAGTGGCGTGGCGAAGTTGCAAATAAGGTCGTTCACGCACATTGCAACCAAGTCTTGCCCGACTGTGTCAAATTTATCCGCATCAATCGCAAGCCTTAGTTTTGTGCCAACTCCGTCCGTAGCTCCTAATATGGCGGGATTTTTGTATCCACTTGGCAGTTTTATAGCTCCTGAAAATGACCCGATACCGCCTAAAACTAGCGGCGTAAAAGTTGATTTTACATATGGCTTGATCTTTTCTACGAAGCTGTTTCCGGCGTCAATATCAACTCCTGCGTCTTTATAGCTTATCATTTTATCCCTTTTTGAAATTTGCCTAATTTTAGCTAAAACTTGCTAAAATCGAATTAAAAATCAAAGGCGAAATTTGATGAAATTTAACCATGCTTTCGTGGTTACGGGCACGATAGGAAGCGGCAAAAGCACATTTTTAAACCTGCTTAAGATGTATGGTTTTGAAGTGATTGACGCAGATGAAATTTCTCATGAGGAGCTTGAAGCTTGCAAGGATGAGGTTGTAAGAAAATTTGGCGAGGAAATTTTGTCCTTTGACAAAATTGATAGAAAAAAGCTTGGCGCAATCGTATTTAATGACAAGAGTGCGCTTAAATGGCTTGAAAATTTACTTCATCCAAGAATAGATGCGAAAATTTATGAGCTTTGTAACAAGCTTGAGAGTAAAAATTTGCCTTATTTTGTAGATATTCCGCTTTATTTCGAGGGTCTTGGCAAGGCGAAATTTAATCATATAGTAGTCGTTTATGCGCCTGTAAAAACCTTAATAGATCGCATTATGAAGCGAAACGGCTTAAGCCATGAAGAGGCTAAAAATCGAATAGAGCTTCAAATGGATATAGAAAAAAAGCGTGAAATGGCTGATTTTGTTATCGACAATAGCGGAAATTTAAAGGATTTGCAAGCCCAAGTTGAAGGGTTTTTAAGAAATTTGAAAGGCACGTATGAGAGTATCGAAGTATAACGCAAGCGGAAATGATTTTGTGATATTTCACACCTTTGTTAGCGAAGATCGAAGCGAGTTAGCTAGAATTTTATGCGATAGATTTAACGGCGTAGGAGCTGATGGGCTTATCGTTTTACTTCCTTTTGAAAACGGCGTAAAATGGGAATTTTACAACAGTGACGGAAGCTATGCGGCGATGTGCGGGAATGGCTCAAGAGCAGCGCTTTTGTATGCATTTGCTAACAAACTAACTAACACAGAGGAGATAACTCTATCTACGGGCGCAGGAAGCGTTAGTGGTAGCGTAAAGGGCGATATAGTAGAAGTTGAACTAACAAAACCTCTTAAGATAGCCGATAAATTCAGTAAGTTAGAGCGAGAGTGGTATTTTTATGATACTGGCGTTCCTCATCTTGTTAGTTTCTGTGAGAATTTAAATGACTTTGATGAGAATTTGGCTCGTCAAATGCGCCAAGATCATAATGCAAACGTAAATTTCGCCAAAATTGAAGGCGAAAATTTGTTTGTTAGAACTTATGAGCGCGGAGTAGAGGCTGAAACAAACGCTTGCGGAACGGGAATGGCGGCGTGCTTTTACGCAGGAGTTAAAAATTTAGGCTTAAAAGAGCAAATTCGCGTCTTTCCAAAAAGCGGCGAAGAGCTTGGTTTGAGGCTTAAAGATGAAAAGATATTTTTTAAGGGCAAGGTAAGACACTGCTTTGATGCGAATTTTATGGAGTAAAATTTGGCTTGTCTTGCTTATCGTAACTAGCTTAAATGCCGGCTTTAGTGATGAATACTACACCTTAAAAGGCAAAGCGAAAAAGGAAGCTTTTGTAGCTGAAATTGGACCAATTATCGTAAATGTAAATAGTGTTATAGCTTCAAAGCGTGAATTTTGCGTAGCTTTTGTTGTTCAAGCTTGGAGACAGGGTTTGCGTGAGCTTGATGAGGATAGTTATATACAGCTAGCTAAAATCGCAAGCGAGCACAATATAAAACATATTTTTAATGTTAATGAATATCTGGTGCGGATAAGAGAAATCCCTGTTTCGCTGGCCATAGCTCAAGCCGCTATCGAGAGCGGTTGGGGCGAGAGTAGATTTACAAAAGAGGCAAACAATATCTTTGGG
Source organism: Campylobacter sp. RM16188 (assembly GCF_012978795.1). Classification (NCBI taxonomy): domain Bacteria; kingdom Pseudomonadati; phylum Campylobacterota; class Epsilonproteobacteria; order Campylobacterales; family Campylobacteraceae; genus Campylobacter; species Campylobacter sp. RM16188. The sequence goes on from NZ_LIWQ01000001.1 coordinate 68,316, forward strand.
CATTATACTTGGGGAGAAGTAGGACTTGTGCCGCTTGATAGGGCGCGCGGCAAGCGGCACAAGATTAGAATTTTTAGTAGTTTGCAAGAGTCTGTCCAGATGTATGCGCTAAATTTGAACTCAAACATCGCATATGAAAATTTTAGGTTGTTGCGGGCGGAATTTGCAAGAAGCGGCAGGCTTTTTAGCGGACTTAGTGCAGCTGAAACTATGCAAAACTACTCAGAGCTTGGCGAAGAGTATGTAAAGATGCTAAAGACGCTTATAAATCAGCTTGATTTAACGAAGTATGATTAATTGAATTAGCATAGCGGATAAATAAAACTTGCTTATGCTTAAATCTTTAATTCATCATTTTAAAACAACGATAGTGACGAAATTTGCTTTGCTGTAATTGTGTATTTTTACATTCAAGAAACAGAAAATTTATATTTTGATAGCTACTTATAAATATTAAATTATGATTGTGAAGCTTTGAAATTGAAAGAATTTCTCGCTCTTTTGAGCGAGAAATTTGAAATTATTTTAAAACAGCCTTTACTTGAGAAGCAATCTGTGCAAAAGCTTTTGGGTCATTCATAGCCATATCGGCTAAAATTTTTCTATCTAATTGTATGTTAGCCTTTTTAAGACCGTTGATGAAACGTGAATAGCTGATATCATTTAGTCTGCAAGCAGCGTTGATTCTAACTATCCAAAGACGGCGGAAATCGCGTTTCTTAGCGCGTCTGTCTCTATAAGCGTAAACTAAACTTCTTTCTAACTGCTCTTTAGCTTTTCTAAAGTGTTTGCGTCTTCCGCTGTAAAAGCCACGAGCTAGCTTTAATACCTTTTTATGGCGTCTTCTTCTAACTACGCCTGTTTTTACTCTTGCCATATTTATCCTTTTTACAAATTGGCGTTCGCCGAGCGAATCTTGCCCCTAAAATCGGGGGAGTTTGAATGACCTTGTGTCAAAAACTTAAATTACATGCAAAGCATTGATTTAACGCTTGCGACATTTGTGCTATCAACGTATTGAGGGCTTCTTAAATCTCTTTTTCTGTTGCGAGATTTTTTAGTTAAAATGTGGCTTCTAAATGCTGAGCCTCTTTTAATCTTGTTTTTACCCACTTTAAAACGCTTAGCAGCGCCGCGAACAGATTTCATCTTTGGCATTACTAAATCCTTTTAAAATTTTTCTTACGCTTAGGTAAGAGCGAGATTATACCCAAAATTTCTTTAAAAAATTTAAATTTATCTGTTTTGCAGCTTTTGCTCTTGATTTTTTATAAAAATATCTTTATAATGCCACTTCAAATTCACTTTAAAGGACTACAAAATGTCATGTCCCATGCTTAAGGCTTCTTAAATTAGGGCTTAGATTAAAAGATCAAATCAAAGCTGCGAAGAGTTTTTTAAATAATTACACTTTTTTAATTATACGAATCAACCCGTTTTTAAGCGGATGTCCGTTGCATTGCAACTGCGTTTTTAGAAATAGAGCTTCTCAATTTTTGAAATTTGCCGCTAAAATTTACGGCAATGAATACTACAAATTTCACTTCTCACTCAGAAAAAGCGGATGTCATCCGCCCATGTGCCTCTAAAATCACACATTTAACATTTATTTTAACCATCGGCCATTGTTTTTTATGACTCAAATTTGAGCTATAAATTTTCACATTGAAATTTAGATTTTAGAAGGAAAAATTATGATAAAAAGTTTTGTAACAGGTTTTGCAAGAATAGGCGAGCAAAGAGAATTAAAAAAGGTTTTAGAAAATTTTTGGGCGGGCAAAACCGATGAAGCAACGCTTCAAGATACCGCAAAAAAGCTTAAAGCCAGACATTGGGATTATCAAAAAAACGCAGGAATTTCAGCTATTAGCGTAAATGACTTTTCGTTTTATGATTTGGTGCTTGATAATATCATTACTTTTGGTTGCGTCCCGCCGAGATTTGCGAATTTAAGCGGGCTTGAGCAGTATTTCGCGCTTGCTAGAGGAAATAAAAGCGGCGTTGCTATGGAGATGACAAAGTGGTTTAACACAAACTACCACTACATCGTGCCCGAGCTTTGTTTAGATAGTGGATTTAGCCTAAATTCAAGCAAAATCATCGCCGAATACAACGAAGCTAAGGCAAACGGAGTTAAGGGCAAGATAAATTTAATCGGACCTATAACGTTTTTGGCTCTTTCAAAGACGACCGACGGAAGTTGTGCGTTTAAGCATTTTGATAGCCTTACTGATGAATATAAAAAGCTGATAGCCGAAATTGCAAGGCTTGATGATGAAATTTTAGTTCAGTTTGACGAGCCGATTTTTGTAACTGACAAAGACGAAGAGCTTGCTAGGTTTATAAAAATTTACGATGAGTTTGCCGGTGTGGCAAGTAACGTTAAAATCGTATTTATGACGTATTTTGAAAATGCTTTAAAAGCGGTAAATGAGCTGGTTAAAAGTAAAATTTACGGCATCGGACTTGACTTTGTTCATACGGATAAAAACAAAGCCGCGCTTAGCGTCATAGCAAACAGCGACAAGGTGCTTTTTGCCGGTGTGGTTGACGGCAGAAATATCTGGAAAAGCAACATTGACGAGAAGGTCAAATTTGTAAAAGAGATCGCCTCTGCGTTAAACGGAAAAGACTTTTACATAGGCACCAGCTGCTCGCTTCTTCATGTGCCTTATACGCTAAAATACGAAGAGAAGCTAAATCCTCAAATCAAAAGCTGGCTGAGCTTTGCGGTTGAAAAACTTGATGAGATAAAGATCATCACCAAGCTTGCAAACGGCGAAAATTTAAGCGAGTGCGAGGCTAAATTTTACTCTGAAAACAAACAAGCCGTAGCCACTCGTGCAAATTCCGAGCTGATTCACTCAAAAGAGGTTGCAAGCCGCGTTGCAAATTTAACTAAATTTGAGCGCGATACACCGTATAACGAGCGTATAAAGGTGCAAAAAGAGACTTTGGATTACGGAATTTTACCGACAACCACGATAGGCTCGTTTCCTCAAACATCAGAACTTAGGCAGGTAAGAAACGCTTATAAAAAAGGACTTATCACAAAAGAAGTCTATGAAGCCGATATTAAAGCGTATATCGATGAGTGCGTGAAATTTCAAGAAGAGATCGGGCTTGATGTGCTGGTTCACGGCGAGCCTGAGAGGAATGACATGGTTGAGTATTTTGGCGAACAGCTTAAAGGCTATGCTTTTAGCGAGAACGGTTGGGTTCAAAGCTATGGCAGCAGATGCGTAAAGCCGCCACTTCTATTTGGCGATGTAAGCAGGCCAAATCCGATGACGGTCGAGTGGATAAGCTACGCTCAAAGCAAAACCAAAAAGATAATGAAAGGTATGCTAACAGGACCTGTAACGATCCTAAACTGGTCGTTTGTGCGTGATGATAAGCCTCGCAGCCAGATTGCCAAGCAGCTTGCACTTTGTATATATGATGAAATTTCGGATTTGCAAAACGCGGGCATTAAGATCATTCAGGTTGATGAGGCTGCGTTTAAAGAGGGCTATCCGCTAAGAGCCGAAAATATAGGCGAGTATGAGAAATTTGCCGTTGATTGTTTCAGGTTGTCGGTAAGCTCGGCGGATGCTAAAACTCAAATTCACACTCATATGTGTTATTCTGAATTTAACGACATCATCAAGACGATAGAGGCGATGGATGCTGACGTGATATCGATAGAGACTGCAAGAAGCGGCAATGAGCTTCTTAAAATTTTTAAAGAAGTCGGTTATAGGCAAGAAGTTGGTCCCGGAGTTTATGATATCCACAGTCCGCGCGTGCCTGAGGTTGGCGAGATGGTTGAGCAGATCAAGGCGCTACTTGAAGTGCTCCCAAAAGAGCAGCTGTGGATAAACCCCGACTGCGGACTTAAGACTCGCAAATGGGAAGAGGTTAAGCCTAGCCTTAAAAACATGATCGAAGCGGTTAAGATCGCTAGAAGTTTATAAATTTAAGCTCCTTTTCGGGGCTTAAATCAAAGGCTTTGATATGTTAAAGGATAAAATTTTAAACTGTGAGCCGGGAATTTTGCTTTATGGACTAACACCTCCAAAAATTCATTTAGAAGAGTCCGAGCGCAACCGAATAGCTAAAATTTGGCGAGATAGGATAGAGAGTATAGATGTCGATGGAATCGTGCTTTATGATTTGCAAGACGAGAGTAATAGAAATAAAAACGAGCGTATTTTTGAGTTTATAAAGACCATTGAGCCTGAGGAGTATTATAAAAATTACCTTAAAACTAGCGTTGAGGCTATTATCTATAAGGTTGTGGGTAAATATGATAAAGCTGAATTTGAGCAAAATTTAAAAACCCAAAGCGTAAATTTAAATGTTTTTGTGGGTGCCAGCTCAAAAGAGCAAGACATCAGCCTAAGGCTTGATGATGCGTATAATATAGCAAAAAAGGGCAAATTCGATCTGTTTCTTGGCGGCATTTGCATACCCGAGCGACATGCTAAAAACGCAAGCGAGCATCTAAAAGTAGCGAGTAAAACCATAAACGGATGTAAATACTTTATCACTCAGGCTGTTTATGATCTTGAAAATGCGAAGAAATTTATAGATGATTATTCTAAGCTTAGCATTCAAAAGGTGCCGATAATATTTACATTCACTCCTTGCGGCAGCCTTAAGACGCTTGAATTTATGAAGTGGCTTGGTATAAGTATCCCGCATTATTTTGAAGAGAGGCTTAAAAATAGCGAAGATATACTGAGTGCGTCGGTAAATTTAAGCTTGGAGCTTTTTAACTTTCTTTACAAATATAGCCTTGCAAAAGGCGTAAGCGTAGGTGCAAACATAGAAAGCATATCGGCTAGAAAGAGCGAGATAGAGGCTTCTTTGAGGCTTCTTGAGGGGATAAAAGAGATAATATCAAAAACAAACGTGAGTTATAGAAGTTAAATTTGGCAGAGCTAATCTGCCAAATTTGTAATTAAACCAAGTCAAATAGTAAAAACTCAACCTCGCTAAAAGTATCTATATGAAGCGCGCTCTCTTCGGTGATAGCCAAAGCGTCGCTTGTTTTTAGCTTAGTATCATTTACGCTTAATTCGCCTTTTACGACTTGAAGCCAGTATTTTCTGTTTATATCAAGCTTGATCTCTTCGGTGGAATTTGCTTTGTATTGATATCTAAAAAGCTTCATGTCCTGATAAATTTTAAATGAATTTTCATCGGCATTTGGCGAAAGCAGAAGTGTTGCTCCCTCTTTTGGCGCAAATTCTTTTTGTTCGTATCTTGGATTGACGCCTTTTTGGTTTGGAACTATCCAAATTTGATAAAAATGCAGCTCATCTGTGCTGCTTGGATTGTATTCTGAATGAGCTATGCCGGTTCCCGCACTCATTATCTGAAATTCGCCCGCACTTAGAGTTTTAACATTTCCTATGCTGTCTTTATGAGCTATTTGCCCGCTAAGTACGTAAGATAGTATCTCCATATCTCTATGAGGATGTGTCCCAAAGCCGCTATCAGGAGCTACGAAGTCCTCGTTTATAACGCGAAGGTGTGAAAATCCCATGTGATTTGGATCGAAATAATTGGCAAAAGAGAATGTGTGCCTGCTATCAAGCCATCCTCCGCCACCGCCTTGCCCGCGCTCGTGCGCATATCTTGTTTGAATCATTTTTTCTCCTATTTTTTCTTGGAATATTAGTTGTTTTTTCTAAAAAGATAGCTTAAAATTTTTGCTTATTGACAATCGCTAAAGAAACTGCTATTGTTTTGCCTTTTTATATTATTAATAAAGGTTAAACAATATGGAATATTATATTTGGATTGCTGTTGTGGCGATGTTTGTGCTTAGGCTTTTGTTTTTAAAAATATCGATTCGAAACGAAAGATCTATACTGCAAAACGGAGGCAGGGAGTATGGTGTAAAAAATTCAAAGATCCTTACGATACTGCATATAGTTTTTTATCTGTCGTGCTTTATCGAAGCGATAGTAACAAAAGCCAAATTTGATACTCAAAGCGCCACAGGAGCGGGACTTATTGTCTTTTCTATGATTATGCTTTATGTCGTTATCTCTCTTTTGGACGGAATTTGGACGGTTAAGCTTATGGTTGCAAAAGAGCATAAATTTAATAACCACTGGCTTTTTAAGACGGTTAAGCATCCTAATTATTTCTTAAATATCGTGCCTGAACTTATCGGGCTTGCGATGCTGTGCCATGCATTTTATTCTGCGGTAATTATCTTGCCGGTTTACGCTTTTATACTTTATAGAAGAATAGAAGAGGAAAATCGTATTTTAAAAGAGATTATCATACCAAACGGCAATAAATAATAAAAAGAAAAGCCCTTTTTAAAGGGCTTTTGTGAATTAAGCTTTCTTTGGAGTTACAAGCATATTGACATAACGACCTTCGATGATAGGCTCTTTGTCTCTATTTCCTATATCTTTTATCATATCCCAAACTTTTTCGAGCATAACAACTCCGGCTTCAGGAGTAGCCATCTCGCGACCTTTTAGGAATACTCTAAATTTAACATGCTTTCCATCTTCAAGGAATTCAATAGCATGTTTAACCTTGTAGTTTATGTCGTTTTGCGCAATTTTTACCGATAGTTTTATCTCTTTTACATCGATAATTTTCTGCTTTTTCTTAGCTTCTTTTTGCTTTTTTTCCTGTTGATAACGGAATTTTCCATAGTCCATTATCTTGCAAACAGGCGGTTTTGCATCAGGCGCTATTAGCACTAGGTCAAGACCTTGTTTTTCAGCGATTTTTAAAGCCTCATCTCTTGAGATGATGCCATAGCTTGTGCCGTCATCGCCGACACATCTTACTTCACTCGCTCTTATCTCTTCGTTGAGCAATACTTCATTTTCTTTACTCAAAAATGCACCTCACTAAGTTTCTCCTTTAATAAAATGATGAATTCTTCTAGTTTCATATCTTTTTGCTCTCTGTTATGCCTGTCGCGTAACGCTATACTGCGGTTTTGAGCTTCGTTATCTCCTATAACTACTATCATAGGTACGCGTTGTTTTTCGGCACTTCTGATGCGTTTGTTTAGGCTTTCGTTTTTGCTTGAAATTTCGCTATCGACATTGATTTTTCTAAGCTCTTTTGCAACTTGTTTAGCATAGTCTAAGTGGCTATCGTTGATAGGAACTATGACAACTTGCGTAGGAGCTATGAAAAACGGCAACTCTCCGCTTGTATGCTCTATCAAAATTCCTATAAATCTCTCAAAGCTTCCAAGTAGCGCGCGGTGAAGCATAACAGGACGTTTGCGTTCGTTGTTGCTATCGATATATCCAAGGTCAAATCTCTCAGGCAGGTTAAAATCAACCTGAATCGTTCCGCACTGCCATTTACGTTTAAGCGCGTCTGTTATCTTGATGTCGATTTTTGGTCCGTAAAACGCTCCGCCACCTTCATCTATACCATATTTAAATCCGTTTTCATCAAGCGCTTCTTTAAGGGCTTTTGTAGCTACATCCCAAATTTCATCATCGCCTATCGCTTTTGCCGGCTTTGTTGAAATTTCCATCTCGTATTCAAAGCCGAAATTTTCCATTATCTTTCCGGCGAATGCTAAAATTTCCAGTATATTTTCTTTGATTTGATCGGGAGAACAAAAGATATGCGAATCATCTTGCGCAAATTCTCTTACTCTAAAAAGTCCGTGCAAAACTCCGCTTTTTTCGTGGCGATGAACTACTCCGTATTCAAAAAATTTGACAGGCAAATCGCGATAAGAGCGAATTTCGCTTTGATAAACTTTGATGTGCCCGACGCAGTTCATAGGCTTAATGCCGTACTCCGCATCGTCAATAGTCGTAAAGTACATATTTTCTTTGTAGTTTGTGTAGTGTCCGCTCTTTTTCCATACGTCGGCTTTTAAAAGCTCAGGCCCTCTAACAGGCTCGTAGCCTCTATCTCTGTGAGCTTTGTATAAAATTTGCTCCAGTTTGCTTCTTAGTCTTCCGCCGTTTGGTAGCCATATAGGAAGACCTCCTCCTACTTCTTCGTCAAAAGTAAATAGCTTCATCTCAGTGCCAAGCTTGCGATGATCTCGTTTTTTAGCCTCTTCTATGATACGAATATGCTCTTTTAAGCTCTCTTTGTCTGCATATGCCGTGCCGTAAATTCTAGTAAGCATTTCGCGTGTTTCATCTCCGCCAAGGTACGCTCCGGCAACTCGAGTAAGTTTGAAAAATCTTAAAAATTTAGTATTTGGCACATGTGGTCCGCGACAAATATCTTCAAAAATTCCTTGAGAATACATAGTAACTTCGCCGTCCGGAATGCGCTTTAAGACCTCTTGTTTTAAGTCATCGTTTATAAATCTATCGCTTATTTCTTTTTTCGTAAAACAGGTTTTTTCGATGTCTTTTTTAGCTTCGATAAGCTCTTTCATCTTGGCTTCTATCGCTTCTAAATCCGCCTCTCCGATCTTGCTATCAACCCTGAAATCGTAATAAAATCCGTCTTCTATCGCAGGACCTACGAAAAATTTCGCTTCTGGATGAAGGCTTTTGATGGCTTCCGCCATAAGATGCGCGCAACTATGTCTGATAACGCTTAAAGCCTCTTTTGAATTATCAAAATAAATAGGCTCTGCCGAATTTAAATCCTTGATACTTTGAGTATCGACTATCTCTCCGTTTAGTTTGTATGCGATTATATCGCTCATATTTTTCCTTTTTTACCGAATATTCTTTTAAACACCAAAAGAATGATGAATGATTTTATCTAAAATGTATTTAAGCTTTTCTTAATATTTGATTTGCTAACGGTTTATTGAGAATCAAATTTGAACTTAAATTTAATTTCTTGCTGCAAATAAAGATACTCACTGTAAGACTTTGATTGGTATCAATATAATTAATTGTATTTTAAGATATTTGGTGTTAGTATTTGAATCGTAAATGGATCGTGCAATATCTCGTCTTTGCATTGTTTTGATTCATTTTTCTCCCGATTATTGTGGAAAGGAGTGGTTGCCTTTCCACAAGTTTTTGCTTCTGCTTGGATATCAAATTTTAAATATATTAAAAAATAATTGAATATTATTTGAAAGTTTCATGCCGCCTTCTTGATAATTATTAATTCAAGTAACAATTTTTTACACTAATATCAAAATTTTTAAAGATATAAGACCAAACTAAAGATATAAATTTCAAATTTTTGTTATACTTAAAGAAACTTTAATATCAAGGAGGTTTTCATGAAACTAGTATCTTCGTTTTTGCTAAGTTGTTCGCTTGCCGCGGTATTTGCACTAGGTGCTGAAATTTATGTATCCAAGGATAAAGGTTCAAACAAAAATTTAGGGACAAAAGACTCTCCTGTAAAAAATATCCAAAAAGCTATCGATATAGCCCAGGAAGGAGATATTGTTCACATAGCGATAGGTCGTTATTTTGGTACTATGGATAGAGGCTACCTTGAGCTTAAGAAATCCATAACATTGCTTGGCGGTTATAGTGAAGATTTCTCAAAGCGAGACGTAGTAAAGTATCCTGTGCTTATCCAGCCTACAAACGCAGCTAACGCTACTTCAAGCTCAAAACCTCTACTTGATATACAAACTGAAAATTTGCAAGGCTCAAATATCATTATAGACGGCTTGATATTTGATAAAGGCGAATCCAACAGCTATCATGAAAAAGACGGTAAACCAGAAGGCGTAGAAACGGGCGTGCTAATGATTCCGCCCGGAAAAGGAATGTCATCGTATCAAACAGCTTCTACCCCTCTTATAAAAGGAAGAGCTAACAGTGATATTACGATACAAAACTGCTTTTTCTTAAATAGTCCCAACTATGCGATTTTGCTTGGAAACAGAAGGGGTAATATAGTAATTAGAAACAATGTTTTTGTAGCAAATGCTTATGCAGCTGTTGAAATTTTCGGCACTGCAAATAAACCACATCAGACAAAATTAGATATTTCTTACAATACTATATTATTTAACTGGTCAAGGACAAGAGATCTTGGTGATTTAGGGCATGCAATAAGAGCTATGACAAACATGGATTATGACATTAACCATAATATCTTGGGTCTTAGTATCGCTTCTGCGGTTTCAAATACAAGGGTTGATCCAAATAAAGAGATTGATATTAACGACAATATTTTCTTTTTAAATAAAAAGATGGATATGGATCTACCTTCGGGCGGAGGGCTGTTTATGTATGTAAAAGCGGCTGATTTTGAAGATATCGAGACTTTGAAAAGCGCAACTGGCAATAGAGAGATTTCAGATCTTCAAGGGTTAAAAGAGGCTCTAAATAAACCTTATTTAGAGGGGTTTTTGAGTGCGACTTACAAAGAAACCGCAGCTTATGATCTAAATTCTCCGACGAATCTTTTTAGAGAGGCTATGGGGATGAATAAAAGAGGCTCGCTTACATCAAAAGTATCTATGTATGCTAACAAATATCCTCTTGAAGACGCTTTTAAGCTAGTTGGAGCTGTGGAGGGATATGGGGCTCAAAGTATGAGCGATGACGAACCTGCCCCTGATTCACAAACTTCATCTGCAGAGCAGCTAAAGCAAGTAGAGATATCTCCTGTTGATATAAACGAGAGTATGCCTGCGCAGAATTCCGAAGCGAAAATTTCAGAATCTGTAAATAAGCCTGCTCAAGAAGTAAGAGAAGAGGCTACTCAAGCTGATATCGCAGAGGCGGCAAAACCTGTGCAAAATGAATCAAATGAGACTTTAAATTTGCCACCACACCCGACTTTTGAGCCTGCAAATAAGGAAACAAATTCGACTGGGCAATAAAACAAATTTAAGCAGGGCGAAATTTAAAATTCGCCCTGCATTATTTATTTTTCAGTGCTAAATTCGTCTTGGTTGTTACTTAATATAATCATTTTGCTTGCTTGAGTTATAGATTTACACTTGTTTTAATTCAATAAATATAATTGGATAATTTTATGTATTTTTAGAAATACGATACTTTGATTTAAATCGTTTAATGAAATTACAACGAATTACATTTGAGTAGCATAAAAACAACTAAATATGTAAACAGTGGTTTTGCACGTTATTGGTTTAAAAAATAAAAAATGAAGTTAATGTTAAGAATAAGTAAAGAATGGAAGAAATGGTGGCCACGAGAGGACTTGAACCTCCGACCACTACCATGTCAAGGTAGTGCTCTACCAGCTGAGCTACGCGACCATCAAGTAGGTGTGTATTGTAGCAAGTTAAAGTTAAAATTTATTTGAAATTTGGCTTTTTAAGCTCAAATTTCAAATGCAAAATCAAAATTTAAAGAGCCAAATTCGACTCTTTAAAAACTAAAATTTATTTTTTCTAACCTGATCTAGCCCTTCATCGGCTATCTTTTTTACTTCGTTAGCAATTGTTTTTGTGTCTTTAGCTGATTGAACGTTATTCTTTGTAAGAGTATCAACCTCTACTAGCGAGCCGTTTATCTGCGAGATGGCTCCTGTTTGTTCTTTTATGCTCTCACTCATATCGTTGATGCTTTGAACAAGCAGGTTGATGTTGGCTTCTATCTCGCCAAGCGACTTTTGAGTGCGCTCGGCAAGGTTTCTCACTTCATCGGCAACCACAGCAAAGCCTCTGCCGTGCTCTCCGGCGCGAGCGGCCTCTATGGCTGCGTTAAGCGCAAGCAGGTTTGTTTGATCCGCAATATCTCTAATGATATCAATTACGTGCTGTATATCTTCGCTTTGCCTTATCACTTCTCCTGAACGTTGAGCGATAGAGCTCATTGAAGCGCTCATCTGCTCAACTGCTGCCGCGCTTTCTTGTAAATTTGAAGCCTGCTTTCTGGCGCCGTTGTCTAAATTTTGAACGATATTTGTTAAAAACACAGCCTTATCGTTTAAACTATTTGCGCTATCAAGGCTATTTTTTAACATAGATGAAACAACTTCGCCCATATTATTTACGCCATCTATCATTGCTTTTAGTTCGCCTTCAAGCTTTACGTTGCACTCTATACGAGGAGTAAAGTCGTTGTTAGAGTATGTGTTTAGAGCGTTTGTTACGTTTTTTAAATTTTGTGCCAATGAACTAAATAGTGTGTTTAAAAGAATTTTTAGCTGTTTTAGTTCGGGATTATTTGGTTCGCAAACCAAATTTGAGTTTAGGTACCCATTTATCATTGTAGTAGCCGTGGCATTTATCTCCTCTATCATACAAGCGTCTTTGCTTATGCCGTCAGTTACTTTATCGATATTTGAGTTGATATTATCAGCCATTTGGGCGAATTCATCTTTTGTATGAAGTATGATTTTATCCGCACTTGTAGTTTCATGGGTTACAAATTTAAAAAATTGATTTAAGCCCTGTTGGATCATTTTAATAGGCTTAAGGGATTTTTTAATTATAAAAAATACCAATAACGATAGTATAGTGATAAATATTGATGCCAAAATAGCCTGAGAGTAAACTATCTGACTTATGCTGTCATCTAAAAATTTGCCCGATATAGTAGATACCGCAAGCCATCCTCTGTCGTTTATTTTGGCTATTTTAGCGTATGTACGCTCGCCTCTTGAATTTATGTAGTCTATAAATTGATCGCCATTATAGTTGCTACTTTTTACCAAATTTACTAAATTTTTAGTAGCCTCTGTCGTCTCTCCGATAAGTTTTTCGATGTGATGAACTAAAATTTTGCCTTCCGAGTTCATGATATAGACGTAGCTGTGGTCGGTTTTGCCTATGCTTACTACTTTGCTTATCATGTCGCTTAGCGGTAAATTTATAGCGGTTGCACCCACAAAAACGCCATTTTTCTTAATCGGAGCCGTGAAAGCTATTGCCATTTTTTTATCGCTAACGGACATATGTGGCTCTGCGTAGGCTGCTTTGTCTAGGCTTTTTGCAGTTTTATACCAGCCTCTTGTGCGTGGGTCATATCCGTCGGCCGCGCTTTGAGTTTTGCCGTTTGATCTATACATCATAGATGTTTCATATCCTGCATACGCAAGCATGCTTCCGCTTAGCTCTTTGGCGACTTTAAGGTAATTAGTCATCTGCTCTTCGTTGTAGTCTTTATTACTTATAAATTCGCCCATGTGCTTGATAAACTGCTCTTTATCGTAAAATATATTTGCAACGTCTTTTAGAATTTGATCTTGAGCTTGATGCATTAGATAAATAGTTTTATCTTTTGTTATATCGTAGCTAAAATATGAAAAAGCCGAAAAGCAAAGCACCAAAGCTAGTACTAAAATAAGTGTGATTTTGTTCGCAATTGATCTCAAATTTACCCTTTATTGAAATTTTATTAAAAAAACTTAGGATTATAGCCAAGCGCAATTAAAAGCCAAATAAAAAGTAAAAATTAATTTTTTTATAACAAATATTTATTTAAAAATATAATTTTGACCTTTTTTATTTAATGATTTACATTTTTTAAAATATTTTTTGTAAAGTAAATTTAATTTTTGTATTTAAAATTATATTAATTAAAACATTATTCTGCTAGAATTCATGAAATTTCATCTTAAACAAGGAGGCGATATGCAAAACACTCTATCAAGACGTGATTTTGTGAAATTTGGTGCCGCTACAGCGGGAATTCTCGCACTTAGCGGTATAAATGCACAGGCTGCCGTAGCGCAAAAAGATGTTAAATTCGATGAGGAATTTGATGTCGTCGTTATAGGTTCGGGTTTTGCGGGGCTTGCGGCTGCAGTTAAAGCCGCCGAGCGAGGCAAGAAGGTTCTTGTCCTTGAAAAGATGGGACGAGTAGGCGGGAATTCGGCTATCAACGGCGGAGTTATGGCGGTTCCGATGAATAAAGTCCAAGAAAAAAACGGCATAAAAGACTCGCCTGAACTCTTTAAAGAAGACTGTTTAAAAGCGGGACTAAACATAAACCATACCGAGCTTCTTGATACAATTGCCGTAAGAGCAAACGACGCTTTGGAATTTGTAGTTAAGCATGGAGCGCAGTTTAAAGACAGCCATAATGCTTGGATGGGCGGACACAGTGTCGCTAGATCGATGATCACTACCAACGATAGCGGCTCGGGCATAGTTCAGCCTCTAGCTGCGGCGTTTGAAAAATTTGATGGTTGCAAGCTCTTAAAAAGAACTAAAATGGATGATTTTATCGTAGATGACAGCGGTAGAGTCGTCGGAGTAACGGCAAGAGAGGAGTATAAATTTGACGGCAAACTCTTTAGCGACGACCTTGAAAACACAAGCGGAGCGAAAAAAGCGTTTAAAGCAAAAGATGGTGTAGTGCTTGCTTCAGGCGGCTTTTGCAACGATAAAATTTTAAGAAAACTGCAAGATCCAAGAATCCCTGATAATGTTGATTCTACAAACCACCAAGGCGCAACCGCAGGCGTGCTTTTAAAGGCGTTAAAACTGGGCGCTATGCCTGTGCATATTGATTGGATTCAGTTTGGTCCTTGGGCAAGCCCTGATGAAAGAGGCTTTGGCTCAGCCCCGATCCTCACTCAGCAAGGTACGTTTAAATACGGCATAGCGGTTGATGTGAAGACCGGCAAGCGCTTCATGAACGAGCTGGCCGATAGGAAAACCAGAGCGGACGCTGAATTTAAGATATTGGTAAAAGACCCTAAGGCTTTCCCTGTGACATTTACGACTAAAGAGGGCTTTAGAGAACTTAACCCTGAGTTAGTAGAAAAAGCGATGACAAGCGGAGTGATGAAAGAGTTTGCAACTCTTGATGATCTGGCTAAAAACTACGGAATTCCAGCTGCCGAGCTAAAAGCAAGTGTTGCTAAATATAACGAAGGCGTAAAGGCCGGTAAAGATGAATTCGGCAAGAAAGTAGATCAGCTAAAAGGCGAGGGTATCAAAGAGAGCGGTCCTTACTACGCGATACGCCTATCGCCAAAACCTCACCACACCATGGGTGGACTTAAGATAAACACAAAAGCTCAAGTCATAAGTTCTGATACCAACGCGCCTATCGCAGGACTTTACGCAGCTGGCGAGATCACAGGCGGTACTCACGGAGCAAGCCGCCTAGGAAGCAACGCAATAACCGATTGCATAGTTTTTGGTATGATAGCGGGCGAAAATTTATAGCCAAATTTGGGACGTCCAAGCGGCGTCTCAATCTCTTTAAATTTGCAGTTTAGATAGCTACAAAAACTACTTTGCTATATCATCTAAGCTGAAATTTTCATCTAAAATTTTTATGCCGAGTTGCTTTAGAGCTCTTGTGGTAAAGCCATCGCCTGTTTTAAGAGTTTTGCTAAATGTTCCGTCGTATATAAGCTTGCTTCCGCAACTTGGGCTTTTGGATTTTAAAACGGCGAATTTGCAGCCATTTTTTAAGGCTAGATCGGCACAAATTTTAGCCCCTTTTAAAAACTGCTCGGTTACGTCCTTGCCGCTTTTTGTAAAGACTTTTTCGCCGTTTATCTCAGCTACCTCTCTTGGAGTTGCAAGCCCGCCAAGCTCTTCGGGGCAGACGGATAAAATTTCATAGTTCAAAGCAAGATGGTTAAATTTGAGCTCAAGCTCATCTGTCTGGTTGTTTGAGCCGTTATATTTGCAGTTTATGCCAAGCAGGCAGGCGCTTACTAAAATTTTCTCTTTCACTTTAAATTCCTAAATTTAAAGCCAATTGTACCTATTTAGAAGTTAAAATCATAAATTCGGAAATATTATATCGCGCTCTTTGAGGCTTTTAAATTTGCAAGTATCGCCGTAAATTCGCTTTAAAAACTCATTGTTTATGATATCTTTTACCTTGCCTGTGGCGACCACTTCGCCCTTGTCAAACGCCACAACCTCATCGCAAAACCACAAGATATGGTTTGGCTCATGCGTGCATATCATGATCGTTTTGCCTTCGCTTGCTATCTTTTGCAAAATTTTCCAAAGCAAAATTTGGTTTTTAAAATCAAGCGCGGATGTGGGCTCATCAAGTAGCATCAAAGGCGTCTCTTGCGCCAAAGCACGCGCGATAAATACAAGCTGGCGCTGCCCGCCGCTAAGTTCGCTCATGCGCTTATCGGTAAGCTCTGATATACCGATAAATTCCATCGCCTCGCGCACTATCTGCTTATCCTTTTTGCTTGGACCAAATATGCTTTTTATATGAGGAGAGCGCCCCATGAGCACGATATCTTTTGCGTAAAACGGGAAATTTAGCTCCAAATTTTGAGCTACGTAAGCGATATTTTTAGCCAGCCAAGATGAGTCCTTGCGGTTTGAGCTTTGCGAATTTATGAGGATCTCCCCCTCTTTAAGCTCTAAAAAATTCATGCAGCAGTTAAAAAATGTGCTCTTACCGCTTCCGTTTGCTCCAAGCAGCCCGCAGATCGTGCCTCTTTTAACGCTTAAATTTATGTTTTTAAGCGCAAAATCTCCATAGCTAAACGATAAATTTTTAGCTTCAAGCATATTTGAAAAACTCATTTTAAAAGCTCCTTTGCCTTGCTTCTTAAAAGCACTATCAAAAACGGCGCGCCCACAAGCGAAGTGATGATACCAACGGGAATTTCGGCCATCGTTATCGTGCGCGCTAAGGTGTCGCATATAAGCAGATAAATCCCGCCCAAAAGCCCCGCTATCGGTAGCACCCAGCGGTTATCGGGTCCTATTAGAAGTCTTGCCACATGCGGCATGATAAGCCCTATCCATGCGATTATACCGACATTTGCCACGCAGGTTGCAGTCATAAGCGTGGCTATAACGATAAAGATAAATTTGTATTTTTCGGGATTTATACCGAGGCTTTTTGCTTGGTTATCTCCTAAAGAGAGCAAATTTAGCTTCCAAGAAAGCGCGCTTAAAACCGCAAAACACACCGCAACGACTGCTAAAATTTCGCCAAGCGCGTCCCACTTGGAATAGTATAGCCCACCCATCATCCAAAACGTTATCTCGCGAAGTTGCGCATCCTCGCTTACATACTTGATGATAGAAACACCTGCCGAAAATATCGAGCCTACGATCACGCCTGAAAGTATGAGCCCCACCACAGGCACTATGCCGCCGTTTCGCGCTAATGTGTAAGATAAAAATACAGCCAAAAGCGAAAACACAAAAGCGCTTGCCGTTATGCTTAGGAAAAATCCCGCAAATATGATCCCAAATGCCGCTCCAAGCGCAGCTCCCGAGCTAGCTCCTAGGATAAACGGCTCAACAAGCGGATTTCTAAAACAGGCTTGATATACGGCACCTGCGTTTGATAGTGCAAAGCCGATAATCGCTGCGGTTAAAATTCGAGGCATTCTGATATCAAAAACTACGATCTGATCCATTTTTGTTATGCCTGAAGCCTCTAAATCAAAAAGCTTAAGTCCAAGCACGCCGATTATCTTGCTAACGGAAATTTTATAATCCCCAAGCATGAGTGCCGCGACCATGCAAACGGCAAGTATCGCGACGAGAAATATTAAAAATACATATTTTGATTTAAATTTTGACTTAGCATGCTCGCTAGAAGTCATCTTCCACGGTCCAGTCTAAAATTTGCTCGCTTCTTAGCGCCTTAGCCGTAGCCTCATCTACGCCATAAACGTCCTTATAAAATTTAAGCACGAACTCATGAACCTTGATGTCGCTAAATAGCTTTGGATACGCAGCTTTTGCGATGATTAGCATGTCGATAGGGTATTCAACGCGTCTAGCGCAGTTCATCGGCGACCAAGGCATCGCATATACGCGCTTGTTTTGCACCGCTTTTAGCTCGCCTAGCTTTTCAAAGTCAGGAGAATCTAAAAGCTCGCTTGCAGGGTGATAGCCGTTTGATGTAGGAAGCACGATCACATCAGGATCTATCGCGTAAAGCTGCTCCGTGCTTAAGATCACGTTTGTGCCATCGCCCGTAAATGCGTTTTTAGCACCTGCGACATTTTGTATGATGAAAGATTCGGGCGTATTTACTCCGTAAGCTGTCGCCATACCGCCGTTTTTGCGGACGTTTGGATTAAGCCCCATATAAAGCATGCTTACTTTTTCGCTCTCTTTTAGCTTGGCTGTTCGCTCCTCTATGAGCTTTTGAGTGCTGTCAAGATATTCAAATAGCTTAAGCGCCTTTTGCCTTTGATTAAACACGTCGCCAAGAACTCTCATCTCCTCTTTCATCGTCGAAATTTCAGCCCCTTTAGGCGCGTAAATCACTACAAGCGGAAGACCGAGGGCTTCTATAGTCGATATTGTCTTTTCAACTGCGTCTTTGTTTGAGCCTCTAAGTGTGCAGTCACCGACGCGAAGGATGACGAGTTGCGGATTTTCGTTGGCTAAATTTTCAAAGTTTATCACGTTTCCTTGCGGTGAATTTATGCAGGTTAGCTCATCAAGCCAAGGGTGAAGATACTTCATCGTGTTCCAGCCGCGAAGCGTGTAGTTCTCGCCTGAGCGCCTTGTGAAGGAGTATTTGTAGTCTCTTTTCATCGACCAAGAGCCGATAACCTTAACCTTGTCAATCACACCAAGATGCGTCATCACGCCTTCGACAAAGCCATCGTCGATAGTCGCTATCTTCGTAAGCGGTTCGGCGATCTTTACCTCTACGCCGCGCATATCTTTTATGACGCTAGCGCCAAACGCCAAATTTATAATCATAAAAACAGCTAATAAAAACCTCATAAATGCCCCTTTCAACGATAAATTTCAGCTTTTATGATGTTAGCTAAAATATGATAAAAAATAATTTAATATTATTTAAGCATATTTTTTGATTATCAGTCTTACTTAAACGATTGAAATTTGAAAATTCACGGCTAAATTTAAGGCTTTAAAAGCATAGCCATACTATACTTTTGATAAATTAAAAGCCAAATTTAAGGTTTGAGATGGACAGAAAAAAGCTCTTAAAAGATGTTCGCAAAATCGTCGTTAAGGTCGGCACTTCAACGCTTACTAAAAGCGACGGCAAGCTTAATGAGGATAAGATTAAAAAAATAGTTGCGAATTTAAGTGCGCTTAGCGATTTAGGATATGAAATTTTACTTGTTACCTCAGGTGCGGTCGGAGCGGGTATGGGGCAGTTAAATTTAACTCAAAAGCCAAAAGCTCTAAGCGAAAAACAAGCAGTTGCAAGTGTGGGACAAGTGGCTTTAATGCATCTTTATCAAATTCTTTTTTGGGCGCATTCAAAGACTATCGCGCAGCTTCTTCTTACAAGGGGAGATTTTAGCGATCGTCAAAGGTATCTAAACGCAAGAAACGTCTGCAACGCACTTCTTAATAAAAAGATAATTCCAATTATAAACGAAAACGATCCTGTCGTAAGCGACGAGCTGAAAGTAGGCGATAACGACACTCTTTCGGCCCTTGTGGCGGGTTTGGTTGATGCCGATTTGCTTATAATTTTAAGCGATATTAACGGGCTTTATGATAAAAATCCGAGCAAATTTAAAGACGCGAAACTCATAAATTCGGTAGAAAATATCGACGAGAGCATCAAAAATATGGCTGAGGGCGAGGGGAGTAAATTTGGCACCGGCGGAATGAAAACAAAGATAACCGCAGCTGAAATGTCTACGAAAATCGGCACAAATTTGATCATCGCAAGCGGAGAAGATCCTGCAAATATCGTGCGCGCAGTTAATGGCGAAGATGTGGGAACGCTCTTTTTACGCCAAGATAAAAAGATAAATTCACGCAAATATTGGCTTGCTTACGGCACGTCTCAAAAGGGAAATCTGATAATTGATGACGGAGCCTTAAAAGCGTTAAAAAACGGTAAGAGCTTGCTGGCTGTAGGCATTTGCGAGGTGCAAGGAGAATTCAAGCGCGGTCAGGTAGTGAAGATAACCACAGGAAGCAAGCTTGTAGCAAAGGGTATCAGCAACTACTCATCAAGCGAAATTGCGCTCATCAAAGGGCGAAAAAGCGAGGATATAGAGGAAATTTTGGGACACAAATACGATGATAATGTCGTGCATATTGATAATTTGATGTTGGTTTAGGAGATAAAATGAGTGAAATTTTAGAAATTTGCCAAAAGGCAAAAGCATCTTGCGCCGAGCTTTTAAACTTAAGTGCAAGCACAAAAAACGAAATTTTAAGAGCCGTTGCAAGTGAGATTTTAGCTTGCAAAGAGGAGATAAAAGCGGCAAATTTGATCGACCTTGAAAACGGCGAAAAGTCAGGTTTGAGCGCGGCGCTTCTTGATAGGCTCAAGTTGAGTGATTCTAGGATCGAAGCGATGGCGCAAGGCGTGCTAGAGCTTGCAAATTTCCCTGATGCTATCGGAGAAATTTTAGATGGATGGAGGCATAAAAACGGCATGCAGATAAGCAAAATTCGCGTGCCTCTTGGCGTGATTGGTATCATCTACGAATCCCGTCCAAACGTTACTATAGATGCTGCAGCCTTGGCGCTTAAATCCTCAAACGCCGTTATCTTAAGAGGCTCTGCAAATGCGATAAGCTCGAATAAATTTCTTGTAAATTTGTTTAATAGAGTCGCGGACAAATTCTCTCTTTCTAAAAATGCCGTGCAGCTCATTACAAACACGGATCGCAATGCCGTAAGCGAAATGATAAAAATGCACGAATTTATCGATGTCCTAATCCCGCGCGGAGGTAAAAATTTAAAGGAATTTATCATCCAAAACGCAACGATTCCGGTCATAGAAACGGGTGCTGGAGTGTGTCATATCTATGTTGATGAGAGTGCGAATTTAAACGAAGCCATAGAGATTATAAAAAACGCCAAAACTCAGCGTCCAAGCACTTGTAATAGCGTTGAATGCGTGCTTTTACACGAAAAGATAGCCGATGAAATTTTGCCTAGCTTGATCGCTAAACTTGATAATGTCGAGCTAAGACTTGATAGAAATTTATATGAAAATTTCGGCGGTTTTAGCAATGTGCGCCTTGCGAGCAAGGAGGACTTCGGAGAGGAGTTTTTAGACCTCGTTTTGGCGGTAAAATCGGTACAAGGCACTAGCGAAGCGATAAGCTATATAAATTCGCATTCAAGCGGGCATTCTGATAGTATCTTAAGCCAAAATTATGAAAATATCGAGAAGTTCTTAAATGCGGTTGATAGTGCGGTTGTGTATGCTAATGCCTCTACGCGATTTAGCGACGGAGGAGAATTTGGCTTTGGCGGGGAGATAGGTATCAGTACGCAAAAGCTTCATGCACGCGGACCTATGGGAGTAAAAGAGCTTACGACGGTTAAATATGTCGTTAGAGGAAACGGGCAAATTCGCTGATTTAGCAGGTAGCCGCCAAAAGCCGTAATTAAGAATATATGCGGCTTGTAATGTTTAAAATTTTCTTGATGAGCGGTTTATTTAACCGCTTTCATTTTTATTTACAGGTACAAATTTGCCAAAATGAAGGCTTTGTGCGAGTTTATGACTTATGCAAGCGTTGTTTTATCGCACTTGCCGTAGAATTTCTCTTCGCAGTCTCCTAGCTCTTTAAATTCGCTATGAAGCTTCTCGTGTAGCTTAAAAATTTCTTGTCCTATGCTCGTAAGCTCTATATAATACTCCTTAAATTTTGGCTCGTCTTTTGAAATATCGATGAAATTTTTAATCGCCAAATTGATTTTCTCAAGGGCACGAACAATATGTTCATCGTTTTGTTGAAGTAGATTATTATCCATATCTAGCCTTTTTGATTTATTTTTATAAAATTGATATATGTTATCATGATATAGACAAAGAGATGCTTAAAATCACTAAACAATACTTGCAAATTTTAAGAACAAGGCAAAACAAAACAAAATTTAGATATCATCGGTAAGTTAAATTTAAGGAGAAAAGATGAAAATAGGATTTATCGGCGCGGGGAATATGGGAAGCGCGATGATAGCGGCAGTTGCAAATTCTAAATTTGCCGATTTAGCGGAGATTTTCGTCTATGATAGAAGCAAAAACGAGAATTTAAAGTTCAAATTTGGCATCACTCCACTTGCTAATGAGCGTGAAGTAGTGCAAAACGCAGATATAGTCGTGCTTGCCGTTAAGCCAAACTGTTATGAAAGCCTCTTAAATTTGATCAAAAAAGATATAAAAGACCAGATTATCATTACTTTAGCGCCAAATTTCAGTATAGAAAAAGTAGCGAGCATAATCGGCGAAAACAAAAAGGTAGTAAGAACCATGCCAAACACTCCTGCAGCGATCGGCGAGGGCGTGACGGCGGTAAGTTTCGGAGAAAATTTAAGCGCTCAAGAAAAAGATAGCGTGATGAACCTACTTGCTTGCTTCGGCACGGCGCATGAGATAAACGAGTCGCTCATGGGCGCGTTTGTGGGTATTGCAGGAAGCTTGCCTGCGTATGTATTTGTATTTATCGAGGCTTTAGCCGATGCGGGAGTGCTAAACGGAATTCCTCGCGCCAAGGCTTACGAGATAGTTGCGGCAAGCATCGCAGGAAGTGCAGATATGGTGCTAAAAAGCGGCAAGCATCCCGCAGTGCTTAAAGATGAGGTCTGCTCGCCTTCTGGAACTACGATAGAAGCGCTTAGAGTGCTTGAAGAAAGAGGTTTTAGATCAGCCGTGATAGAGGCCGTAAATGCCGCCGCTCTTAAGGCAAACGGCAAAATTTAAGTCTAAATTCGCAAGCTTGATCCGCTAAAATCATAAATAAACTTAAGGAGTAAGCCGTGAGTGTAATTTTTAACATTAAAAACAAGAAGAAATTTCTTTCTTATGCAGATGTTTTAAGCGTGGAAGAGTGTTTTAACATCTCGCCAAATATCACGCAATTTAGCTTTGATGAGAGTGGGGAGGACTTTGACGTGGAGGGCTTTTACTCTTCAAAGCTGAGTGATTATACCTGCTTGCTTTTGGGAGTTGACGGAGTAAGCGGGCGTGGGTTTGAGCTATCTTATGAGCCCGAAATCAAAAGCTATAGCGTGCGAATTCTCACGCCAAGCACGAGCTTTGATTGGAAAATAGCTCTTGAATATATGAAAAATTTAGCCCATCGCATGGGAAGCGATATCGTAAGCGAAGAGGATGAGAAATTTAGCCCCGACGAGATAGAGAAATTTGACTACGAACGCGATATAAAAGCGGGGTTAAATGCGCTAAGAGACCATGATATGATGTATATGCAAGGTGTTTATAGGCCTGTTGCCATAAGTTCTAAGATGGCTGAAGAAATTTTAGCCGGCATCGATGCGGTAAAAGAATTTGACGAGCTTATCAAGCGCACTCAATACCACGATGCTTTTAGCGCCAATCAGGCATTTTACAAAAAAGATGACGGCGCAGTGCTGGGCAGTTACGCCCTTACGCAAGAGCTTGATACTATCTTGCCTTATGAGCCGATGGTTGAAAATATAAATCTTGATATAAAAAATGAAGATATCGAGTGGGTTATATCGCTAGTGGCGATTGATGGCGATAGCGAGAATTTAGAGGATTATAAGGTTATCGGCACGATTAGGTATGATGATTTTATATCAAATTTGCCTAAAGATAAATTTGAGTTTTTAGACGCAAATTATATAGCGGTCAAAGGGCTTTTGCGTGATGAGTTAAACGAGCTTATCTCAAAGTGTAAAAATAGACTTGAAGCGGAGGGCGAGTGATTGAAAATAATGAAATTTATCATGGCGGGTATCGCTAGTATGGGGCTTTTTGTGCAGGCGGCAGAAAGAGAAAAAATCATAGCGCCTTTTATCTATGATGAGCTTTCTTTTTCCGCAGAAGGGTTGATAAGCGTTAAAAAAGACGGCAAATACGGGGTTATAGATTTAGAAGGAAGGGAAATTTTGCCGTTTGCTTACGACTATCTTTCGCAATTCAAAGAAGGGCTTGCCATAGTTGCCAAGATAACGGATAACAGCGCAAAATACGGCTTCATCGATAAGAGAGGCAAGGTCGTAATTGCTATGGAGTATGAGCCTGTTTTTCTTTTAAATAAAGGAGTTAGCGGCTTTTTGTTTAATAACGGCATCGCAAAAGTGTCAAAAGACGGTAAATACGGTTTTATAGACAAAAACGGAAAAATCGTAACGCCTATAATATACGATCAAGCTTATTGGATAGATGATAAATTCGCCAAAATTTTTGAGTATAAAGATAGAAAAGCGGGTCTTATAAACACTTCCGGCAAGATTGTCTTGCCCGTAGAATACGAAGAGCATATTATCGTTGATAAAAGCGGATTTTTTATAGCTAGAAAGCATGGCGAGGAGAGGGCGAAATTTATAGATGAGAATTTAAACGTAGTCTTGCAGGGCGATTATTTAACCGGCGCTTTTAACGACGGGCTTGCCAGAGTCGGCTTTCGCAAGCAAGGCTATATGGATAAAACAGGCAAGCTCGTGATAGATAAAATTTACGACACGGCCGCGGATTTTAAAAACGGCTTTGCCGAAGTTAGCAAAGGCGAAAAATGGGGTGTTATAGATACTAGCGGTAAGGAAGTTGTGCCTTTAAAATTTGATAATGCAACGATATCGGGCGAAAATTTTGTCATGGTCCAAAAATACAAAAGGCACTTAAACGGCGTAGTTGCAAGCCGTAAATTTGGCTTTACGGATATGAGCGGTAAATTTGTCATGGATTTTGAATTTGATGATGCCGATATCTTTAAAGACGGTTTAGCCGTAGTTGCAAAAGGCGGTAAATACGGCGTAGCGGATAAAAATTTCAAATTTATAATCCCGCTTGAATACGAAGCTATCGCAAATTTTAAAGATGAGATCGCTTGGGTTAAAAAATCCGGCAAGCAGGGCTTTATAGACAAAAATAACAAGATGGTTTTGCCGATAATTTATGATATGGCATATCACATACAAGCGGATATTTTTGCAGCCCAAAAAGACGGTAAATGGGGCATAGTAAAGCGCATTGACAGATGAAGTTTAAAGCTTACTTTGCGTTTTTGATTTTAGCCGTTTTTGTTATGGCTGCTGAAATTTCGCCATTTGAGTCAGGCGGAAAATTCGGTTACACCGATAAAAACGGCTTTGAGATTATCTCGCCTAGATATGATTTGGCTTATGAATTTAGCGATGAAGTCGCCGTAGTTGTTGTTGGTTGCGATAAGATTTGCAAGCACGGGCTGATTGATAAAAACGGCGAGTTTATAATCCCTGCGATTTACGAACATGTCTTTTTACATAAGAGCGGGCTTGTTTTAATCGCGCTGGATGGATTAAACTGGTGAGTTGCCGATAGAAACGGCAAGATCTTGGTGCCTGTGAAATTTACCAAAATCAGCTTTTTAAGCAGTGGCGAGATAGAGGCGCAAAAGGGAAAGGCGACTGCTTTTTTTAGCCAAAACGGCGAATTTTTAAGCGGCGATAGCGATGATAGCGATGATAGTGATTATAGTATAGCAAGTATTATTTCAAGGTACGCCACTTATCCAAACGAGGCTTTAGAACTTGGAATTAGCGGAAAAGTTGTAGTACAATTCACGCTTACTGCACACGGACAGATAAAAGATATCAAGATAAAAAATAGCTCGGGGCATAAAATTTTAGACGATGCGGCGATTAAAACTATCAAAGAAATTTCAACCAAATTCCCAAAGCCTAGCCGTGATACTCAAATAATAGCTCCGATCAGTTATAAGGTGTCCGGGTAATGTTGATAAGCAGCGTGAGATTATTTTATGTAAATTTATTAAACTTAATTTGTGATGCAACTTGATAGACAGAAATAAATCCCTTGTTAAGAATAAAATGGCGATAACAAAAAAGATAAATTTAGCGCCCGAAGACGCTAAATTTTAAAACGGTTTATAGACCATCATCCAGATGATGATGACCATAGCTATAGTAGGCACCTCGTTGTATGCGCGAAAAAACATGCCTGATTTGTTACAGCGTTTTTCGCGAAGCAGTTTCATGTATCTGCCAAGATCAAGATGGTATATCGCTAGCAGCACGACTACGGTAAGCTTTACATGCACATATCCGCTTTTAAGTAGGTCAGGTATCGCCACGAGTATCAAAATTCCAGTTAAAAACGTGCCGATGATAGAAACCCAGCCCACATAGTGATACATCTTATACTCTTGAACCTCGACTACCTTTACGAAGTCGGGTTTATCCATATGCTCTGCGTGATATACGTATAGGCGCGGTTGATAAAACAACACAGCCATCCACGATATGAACGCCAAGTAGTGAAAATACTTAATGAGATTATAGTATTCCGCCATTTACTCTCCTTTTATCTAAATAAAATTTCTTTTCTAGCTTCAAATTCGGCTTTGCTTATCTTGCCCTCTTCGTAAAGCTCATAAAGCCTTTTGAGCTGAGCCTCGAGATCTTGCTTTTTAAGCTCGTGTTTAAGTTCGTCTTTTTGCAAATTTTTCTCCACATAAACACCGGTAAGATATATATCAAACAGCCACCAAATACCCCAAATCAGCCAAAACAGCCAACCTATCAGTATCCAATATGTCATCGAGCCCATAAAAAACAGCGTCATCATAAAAAATCCGCTGATAAATTTGCCAAGATATATACGATGCGCTCCGAACCAGCCGCAAAACAGCCAAAGCGCATAAGCGATATATACGTTATTTCCCATTTTTCATCCTTTTTAAGTTTTATAAATTTAAGCGAATTTGCATCAAATTTATAAAATTTAAATGCGACTCTACGGGTTTGCCAGTACCCGCTCGGCTTTCATTTGCCGCTATTTTTTGGCTTTTTAAAGCTTTGCCATAAGATAATACAAACCGCAACATCAATCATAACATCTGCAAGGTTAAAAATAGCAAAACTAAACCACTTATGCCAATAAACATAATCCACAACTCCGCCGTGCACGAAGCGATCAAGTAGGTTAGAGCTGCCCGCACCAAGCAAAATTCCAATGGCTATGGCGTGATCTTTTAAAATTTCTTTTTGCCAGACAAGATATGCAAAAACGGCTACGATAAGAGCTACTTGGATGAATTTAAGCCACTCGCCAAGGCTTGCAAACATCGAAAAGGCAACACCTTTGTTAAACGCAAGCACCAAAGAGAAGTATTCTCCCTGCCATGTAAAGCCGTTTAAGAAAATTTGCTTAACGAGCTGATCGGCTATAAAAACGACAAAAAAAGCTATAGAAAATTTAATGAAAACCCTAGGCATTTAGAGCTTTAGTGAAGAATTTTTCCACTTCGTCCATTCGTTTTTGCACTTTGTCGGGGCATTTTCCTTCAAGCAGAAGGCGGATTAAATTTTCGGTTCCCGAGTATCTAAATAAAGGCCTGATTCCGTCTTTTCTGAGATTTTCTTCGAGCGCTTTTAGTCCTTCTATACTCTCAAGAGGTTTTTTGTCCGCGACTTTTAAATTTAGTAAAATTTGCGGATACGGCTTGATCTCGCTTAAAATTTCGCTTGCTTTTTTGCCTTGAGTTAGCATGCAAGCGATAAACTGCATCGCAGCCACGAGAGCATCGCCTGTTTTGGCATAATCTGAAAAGATTATGTGTCCGCTTTGTTCGCCGCCAAAATTTATACCGTTTTCTTGCATCATCTCAAGTACGTATTTATCGCCTACGTTTGCGCGAAGCAGCTTTATTTTATGCTTTGTAAGGTAGTCTTCAAGTGCGGCGTTGCTCATTACCGTAGCCACCACTCCGCCGCCTTTTAAGGCTTTGTTTTTATGAAGATACATCGCAAGCACTCCAAGAAGCGCGTCTCCGTTTGCCACTTCACCCGTTTCATCAACTACGACAAGCCTATCGGCGTCTCCGTCAAAAGCAAGTCCGATATCAGCTCTTAATCTCACGACTTCGCTTGCTAAATTTTGCGGATAGAGCGCGCCGCAGTTTAGATTTATGTTGCTTCCGTTTGGCTCATCGTTTATCACGATGGTTTCCGCGCCAAGCTCGTTAAATATAGTCGGTGCTACTCTGTAAGCCGCGCCGTTTGCTACGTCTAAAACAACTCTTATTCCGTGCAAAGTCAAAGATTTCGGAAAGGAATTTTTGATATGAACGATGTAGCGACCGATAACGTCGTCAATTCTCTTTGAAGCGCCGATTTCAAGCATATGTTTTTGGCTTTGAGCGATTAACTCGTCGTCAAAATAAATTTTTTCTATCTCGGCTTCGGCATCTTCGGTTAGTTTATTGCCGTGTTTATCAAAAAATTTGATACCGTTATCGTAGTATGGATTGTGGCTAGCGCTTATCATTATACCCGCATCACAGCGCATATCTTCGGTAAGAAATGCGATCGCAGGTGTGGGCATAGGGCCGATCTGGCGCACGTTATAGCCAACCGCCGTAAGTCCCGCAACGATGGCCGTTTCTATCATATACCCGCTTCTTCTAGTGTCTTTGCCAAGTAAGATGGTATTGGTAACTTGAGCAAATTTACGAAAGTAAATTCCAGCAGCCATCGCTAGCCTCATGGAAGTTTGCGCAGATAGCTTGGCTCCCGCCTTGCCTCTAACTCCGTCGGTACCGAATAGTTTCATATTTATCCTTCATGATTTAAAGGCTGTTTTGCCTTATCTATGATAAAATTTGTTGTATTCTATCAAAATTTCACAAATTTAAATACGTGAATTTTGACTGCTTTAAATTTCACTTAAATTAAGCGCTATTTAAAACTAAATTTTATATAATCACGGACTAAAATTATGAAAAAGGTATATTATGGCAAACCATAAATCTGCTGAAAAAAGAGCTAGACAGACGATAAAAAGAACCGAAAGAAACAGATTTTATCGCACAAGACTTAAGAATATCACAAAAGCCGTACGTGTAGCCGTAGAAGCTGGCGATAAAGAGACTGCTTTAAAAGCGCTAAAAGAAGCTAATAAAAGCCTGCACAGCTTTGTTAGTAAAGGATTTTTGAAAAAACAAACAGCTTCACGCCGTGTTGGACGCTTGGCGAAGCTTGTAAATACTCTAAACACAGCTGCTTAATCACTAAATTTTAAATGTTAGCTAATAAACTGCAACCGTTTTTGGATCGCTATGACGAACTTTCTCGTCTGTTAAGCGATCCATCAATCACTCAAGATATCGCAAATATGACCAAGCTCTCCAAAGAGCAATCAAGCATAGAAGATATCAGAAATGCTTCCAAAGAGTATTTGCAAATTTTAGCCGACATTGACGAAAACAAACTTCTACTTGATGATGTTGAACTTGGCGAGCTTGCCAAAGATGAGCTCAAGAGCCTTGAAATGCGCAAAGCCGAGCTTGAAGAAGAGATAAAAATTCTACTTCTTCCAAAAGATCCAAACGACGATAAAAACATCTTTCTTGAAATTCGCGCTGGAACCGGTGGAGATGAGGCGGCGCTATTTGTAGGCGATCTTTTTAACGCTTATGTGCGCTATACCGAACTTCGCGGATATAAATTTGAAGTAGTAAGCCAAAGCGAGGGCAACACGGGTGGGTTTAAAGAGATAATATTGCTCGTAAAAGGAAACGGCGCATACTCAAGGCTAAAATACGAAGGTGGAACGCATAGGGTTCAGCGTGTGCCTGAGACTGAAAGTCAGGGCAGAGTCCATACTTCGGCCGTTACTGTCGCAATCATGCCCGAGGTTGAAGATAGTGAAGTAGAGATAAATCCAAACGACTTAAGAATCGACGTTATGCGAAGCTCGGGACACGGGGGACAAAGCGTAAACACAACCGATAGTGCCGTGCGTATCACACATATCCCAACAGGACTTGTCGTAACCAACCAGGACGGAAAAAGCCAGCATAAAAATAAAGAGGCCGCGATGAAAGTGCTTAAAGCTAGACTTTATGAGATGCAAGAGGCTGAGCGCCTTGCGAAAGAGACTAGCGAGCGCAAGAGCCAAGTAGGTACAGGAGATAGAAGCGGTCGAATTCGC
Source organism: Campylobacter sp. RM16188 (assembly GCF_012978795.1). Lineage (NCBI taxonomy): Bacteria > Pseudomonadati > Campylobacterota > Epsilonproteobacteria > Campylobacterales > Campylobacteraceae > Campylobacter > Campylobacter sp. RM16188. The sequence goes on from NZ_LIWQ01000001.1 coordinate 98,012, forward strand.
ACATACAACTTCCCTCAAAACCGCATAAGCGACCACCGCATAAATTTAACGCTTTATCGTTTAGATGCGATCATGGCAGGCGGGCTTTTTGACGAGATAATAGAACCTCTTATCGCGCACCATCAAGCCGAAGCTATAGCTGCCGCCGGGCTGTGATATCTAGTTAGAGTTAGATTTTAAATTCTTAAATTTATAAACTCCATTTTTTACTCGCTTAAAAATTTTTCTATTTTCAAGTAGTTTTATTGTTTCTATGACGGTCGGTTTGCTTGAATTTGTAGCATTGCAAATTTCTGCAATTGTGAAATTTATAAGTCCGTTTTCATCTAAATTCTGGATAAAAAACTCAATTATCTCAAATTTCTTTTCGCCGATTAAAGTGCCAAAAATTTCTCTTTCAAGCGAGTTCAAAATTTATCCCAAATCGCATATATCCACGCTCCTGCACAAAGCGTGTTGCATATCATTACCGCAGCGCTTCCTGCGTCTTTTGCCGCGCCTGCTAGAGGATGAATTTCAGGGCTTGCAAGATCCACTATACGCTCAATAGCGGAGTTTATGCACTCACAAACTAGAACCAAAACCATACTAAAAGTCAAAAATAAATTTAAGACCGCGCCAAAATTCCAAAACAAAAGAGAAATAAAAGCAAGCGAAAATATATAAATTTCAAGTCTAAAGCTACTTTCGTTTTTAAAAATTTCCTTTAGCCCTTTAAGTGCGTAACTCCAGTTTTTAAAGAATTTGTATTTTGGTTGATTTCTCAATTTTAGACCTTAAATTTTTGAATAATTATATCAAAATAGACTCTTAAATTTAGGTTGAGTGCGTATAATTGCAATTAAAAAGGACTAAATTTGAAACTGATTTCATGGAACGTAAACGGACTTCGCGCGGTCGCAAGCAAAGACGGATTTAGTTGGCTTCATGAGGTTAAGCCCGATTTCTTAGGGCTTCAAGAGATAAAAGTAAAAGAAGCTGATGTGCCTAGTGAGATTTACAAGCTCGGATTTAGCGATGTGAGCGTAAATTCGGCCGCAAGGGCAGGGTATTCGGGCGTGATGAGCCTTAGTAAGTTTCCGTTAGCTACTCTAAAATCGCAGTTCTTTAACGACGATGAAGGGCGGGTTTTGGAGCATAGGTTTGGTAATATCGTACTTTTTAACATATACTTTCCAAACGGGCAAAAGGATGATGAAAGACTTGCTTACAAGATGGATTTTTATGCGAAATTTCTAGCCTACTGCAACGAGCTTGTGCGTGAAGGTAGGGACGTGATATTTTGCGGAGACGTTAATACCGCTCACCGCGAGATAGATCTTAAAAATCCAAAGGCGAATTCTAAGACTTCAGGCTTCTTGCCTATTGAACGAGAGTGGATAGATGAAGTTATAAAGCACGGATTTATCGATACTTTTAGGCAAATTCACGGCGATAAAGAGGATGCTTATTCGTGGTGGAGCTATAGATTTAACGCTCGCTCCAAAAATGTCGGCTGGAGGATTGATTATTTTTTCATTTCGGCAAGCCTTAAAGATCGCCTTAAAGACGCATTTATACTTAGTGATATAACGGGAAGCGATCATTGTCCCGTGGGAATTGAGATAGAAATTTAATCGTTTTCGTTTTTATAAATTCGCATTGCCAAACTTTGTTTAATGAAATTTACTTCCTTTTTAGCTATGAGTTTGGTTGGTACAAATTTTGGCGTTAGACCTCATGTTTTTTGCAATAAAGATGAGCTTGAATTTTGTCTAAGATAAAACGCTTGCGTAAAATCTGCATTGCTTTTATATTATTTGGCAAGGATTAAAACTCCTAGTTTGGCTAACTAGTCGGCTAAATTTAATCGGGCAAGTTAAATTTAGCTCTAAACGCAAAGAGCTTGAAAATTCATATCAAATTTTAAATTTGTATCCAAATATATGGCTTTTAAAAAAGACGCTTTGAGATAAATTAGTTGCTTGAGGATCTGATAGTTTTAAAAAGTATCACCCAAATCGCAAGTAGCAGGTATATGGCAATGCCCATTACCATGGCCATAGTTAGTATCTTAAACACCTCTATCGTTTCATTGTGAGCGCCTGCCGCGTCAAGGTATGGCACGGCGAGATACCCGCTAACTCCGATTATCAAGAGTAAGAAATAGCACTTCCAAGAGAATATAAAATTAAACATTTCGAGCCTTTTCGCGCTTAAATTTTTACAATTATATTCAAATTTGGGTGAAATTTTATAGATATGGGTCAATAAATAGAGTTGTTTAAGTTTGGATTAATAATCTTAATTTTTATTTACCGATTTTAAATAATATATTAACGAGACTGCATTAAAATACCGCAATTTTAAATAAAATAAAGGATAAAAAATGAGAAAAGTTAATAAAATTTACAAATCAAATAGTGCACATTGGGTCGGAGACGGATTTTTAGTTCAGCCACTTTTTAGTCACATGGGCGAAGATCGCGGCACTGATCCGTTTTTGATGCTTGATTACGCTGCGCCTCAGGTTTTTAAACCGAATTTAACGGACTTTCCAAGAGGAGTCGGACACCATCCGCATAAAGGATTTGAGACTGTAACGATAGCTTATAGCGGCGAGGTCGCACATAAGGATTCAAGCGGTGGTGGCGGAGTTATAAAATCGGGCGACGTGCAATGGATGACGGCGGGTGCGGGCATAGTGCACGAGGAGTTTCACTCTTTGGATTTTAGCCGTTCGGGCGGACTTTTTGAGATGGTTCAGCTCTGGGTAAATTTACCTAAAAAGCATAAAAACACTCCCGCAAAATACCAGCACTTGTCGCGCGAAGCAATTCCTGTGATCAAATTTGCAGACGGTGCGGGACAAGCAAGGATTATAGCGGGAGAATTTGATGGAGTAGGCGGAGCGGCAAGCACATTTACGCCGATGAATGTTTGGGACGTTATGATAAATTCCGGCAAAGAAGCGGTTATAAACGTACCTGCTTCACATTCGCTTTCTATGGTTGTTTTACGCGGAGAAGCGATTTTTAACGGCAATGAAAGCGCAGGCGAGGCTCAGTTGGTAAATTTTGAAAAAGGCGACGGTGAAGTGAGAGTAAAGGCAGTCGGACAAGATGTAAAAATCCTGCTTCTTTCGGGCGAGCCTATAGATGAGCCGATTGTCGGATACGGACCGTTTGTGATGAATACAAAAGATGAAATTCGCCAAGCTATTGATGATTATAACAGCGGAAAATTCGGTAGCATAGGCTAAATTTGACCTGTTAGTGTGGAGTTAGAAAATAGTAAGCGTAAAATCAAAACGGCTTTAAATGAGCCAAGAACCCATGGTCTAAAAGATGAGTGATGAGAATTTTTACGCTTATGCCTATGAGTATAACTCCGCCTAAAATAAGAGCCTTTTTTTCTAAAACTATACCTAAAAATTTCCCCGCATAACACGCCAAAACACATAGGATAAAGCAGATAGATCCTATCAAAATACTAGTATAAATGATGTCTATATTCTCAAAGCTAAACGTCACTCCGACAGCCAGCGCGTCGATGCTCGTGGCTATTGCGCCCATGGTTAGGACTTTTAGTCCTAGGTCATTTAAACACGCTTCGTCTTTATGCTCTCTTGCTTCAAGTATCATTTTGATACCCAAAAATGAAAGTATGCCAAATGCGACAAAATGATCTATGGAAGCTATAAAGCTTACGAAGGTTAGCCCTAAAAAATATCCCAAAAAGGGCATAAGAGCTTGAAAAAAGCCAAATATAAAAGAGACTTTAATGACCCCCGAAACGGTTAATGCGCGGCATTTTGCACCGCTTGCGATACTGAGTGCTACGCTATCCATGGCAAGGGCGAAAGCTAGTAGTAAAAGCTCCATAAATTCTCCTGAAAAAGGCTAATTTTACATTAAAACTAATTTTTTTAAGATTAAAATTCGGCCTTATTTGACGGAATTAAAATTTGATATTTTATGAGCGCAAATTTAGCGTATAAAGATAAATTTCAAGTGATGAAAAGCCAAAATTTAATATCATTTTATTTGCTTGCCAAGCCGAATTTACGCTTGCAGGGTTAAATTTAAAGGATATTATTATGAAAAAAATCGTGATTTTGGCGCTATTTTTTGCTTTAAGCGCTTTTGGTACGGATTGGGGTAAGATGGTTGGAGATGGGCTTAAAGCCGTAAATCAAGCCTCTACAAAGAGCGATTATAAAAGCATGGTAAGCTCGGCTCTTGAGTATGCCGTAAAAGAGCTTTCAAATGACGGATTTATCAAAAATGCCTCGGCTAAAATTCCGCTTCCGCCAAGCTTGCAAACGGCTGCAAATTTGGCAAAGAAAGTTGGCGGCGACAAGTGGGCAAACGAGTTGGTTACTTCTATAAACAAAGCCGCAAGTAGCGCAGTTCCCGGAGCTGCCGATGTCTTTTCAAAAACTATAAAAAACATGAGTGAAAGCGATGTTAAAAAGATCATGAGCGGTGGAAATGATAGTTTTAGTAAATTTTTGCAACAAAATTCAAGCAAGGAGCTTGAAAAGATATTTAAGCCGATCATTGAAAAGATGATGAGTCAAAACAGTTTTGCAACCGCTTATAACGGGCTAAATTCATTTGTGAAAAATTCTCTTGGCGGCTCGGAGAGTATGAAGTCGGTTAAATCTGTAGCCTCAAGCCTTGGCATGGGCGAATATGTAACAAACGACGGCGAGGATCTAAACGGATACATCACGAGAAAGACGCTTGATGGGCTATTTAAAGTGATGAGCGAAAATGAAAAGTCGCTTAGAAGCGATCCTGTGGGTTACGGCAAAAAAGCTATTGAAAATATCTTTAAATAACTTTTAGCTTAAATTTAAACCCATAATATGACGAAAAAGATAAAGGAATTTGGCGCCGATCTCGCTCTTGTAGTCGTTGCCGTCGTGTGGGGCGTGACGTTTTTGCCGATGGCTGAAGCGCTTAAGAGTAACGGCGTTTTTGTCATTTTATTTTGGAGATTTTTAATCTCAACTCTGTTAATGGGTTTGATTTCGATTAAATTTGTTAAGAAATTTGACTCAAATTCTCTTAAATTCGGCTCTTTGCTAGGTGTGTTTTTATTTGCGGGCTTTGCGCTTCAAACCTTTGCCCTTAAATACACTTTTAGCTCGACCGTTGCCTTTATCACGGGATTAAATGTAGTTTTTGTGCCTTTTATAGTATTTCTGTTTTTTAGGCAAAAAGTCTATGTTTATTCGTTTATAGGAGCCTTTTTATCGGCTTTTGGGCTGTATTTGCTAAGTGATAGCGAGCTTGGGTTTGGCAGAGGTGAAATTCTCTCCGTGCTTTGTGCCGTTGCTTATTCTGTTCATATCATATTTACGGGCGTTTTTGTGCGCAAATGCGAGCTTTATCAGATGGTTTGCATGCAGTTTTTGGTAGTAACCGCTCTATGTCTTTTTGCGGCTCTTGTTTTTGATACGCATAGCGTTTTGCCTGTGGCTAACTATGCATTTTTTAAAGCCGTTATCATAACTTCGGTGTTTGCGACCGTCTTTGCATTTTTTGTTCAGTCGGCGATGCAGCGCTACACAACTCCTATGAAAACGGCTCTTATCTTTACTTTTGAGCCTGTTAGTGCCGGGCTTTTTGGGTATTTTGTTGGCGGGGAAATTTTAAGCTCGTGGCAGATTTTAGGAGCTTTGCTTATACTTTTTGGAATTATAATCAGTGAAGTGGGAAGCTATTACAAGAGTCAAAAAGCTTAAATTTCGTTATCTTACAAGCGCAAATTTATTAAAATTAACCAAATTTAGCGTCTGCTTATAGCCGTAAATATAAAAAAGCAGATTGAGGCTATAAGTATTATGCTTGCTCCACTTGTTAAGTTCGCTTCAAAGCTAAGCCAAAGCCCCGATATACAAAACGCAGCCGAGATAAGAGTAGCGTTTAGCATCATTGCGCCAAGGCGTTTAGAGAAATTTTGCGCTATATAAGGCGGTATGGTAAGAAGCGCGATGACTAAGATAAGACCCACTGCGCGTATCGTCATCACGACACTTAGCGCCATCATGCAGACTAGTACATAGTATAAAAGCGTGGTTTTTACTCCGCGAAGTTTGGCGAATTCCGAATCAAAACTAAGGGCTTCAAACTGCCTGTAAAGCAGCGTAACTATAAGCAAGATGACACAATCAACCGCCGCCATAAAGGCTAAATCGCTATCAGGCACCGCTAAAATCGAGCCAAAAAGATAGCTCATGAGATCTACGTTATATCCGGGCGTTAGATCTATTAAGATAATGCCAAACGCCATTCCAAACGCCCAAAGTGCGCCGATAACCGAGTCCATTTTGCTCTTATCGTTTAGCGTGATAGTAGCTATCAAGAGTGCAAGAAATATCGCAAATCCGCTAGCACCCAAAAGCGGCTCAAGCGAAAAGTAAAACGCCAGCCCAAGTCCGCCGTAAGCTCCGTGCGCTATGCCGCCGGCGATGAAAACCATGCGATTTATAACTACAAGCGAGCCGATAACTCCGCATGCGATACTTACTAAAAGCCCTGCCATAAGGGCATTTTGCATGAATTCCAAATTTAGCGCTTCTAGCATTTTTACCCTTTGTCTAAGCTCTTGCAACCGCACTCCTTAAGCGCGATCTCGACATCGCAAAAGTGATTATGCTCGTGTGCAAGATGAGCGATGAATTCTTGCTTTGAACGATCGGGCGCGATGTCGTGCATGTGAATTTTGTGATTTACGTAAGCAACTTTCGTAGCGAAGCTAAGTGCGATATTTACGTCATGGCTTATCAAGATGACACCGATTCCTTCTTTGTTTATATCGCTAAGCAGGCTATAAATCGCGGCTTGCCCTTTGGTGTCGATGCTTGCGGTTGGCTCATCAAGCATGAGAATTTTAGCCTTTGCGCAAAGCGCTCTTGCGATATAAACTCTTTGTCTTTGACCGCCCGAGAGCTCGCCTATGCGAGAGTTTGCAAACTCGCTCATGCCGACTTTTTCAAGCGCTTTCATCGCTTCTGATTTATCGTCTTTGGTGTAAAAGCCGAAAATTTTCCTATCGATTCGCCCCATAAGTACCACTTCTAAAACCCTCATCGGAAAATTCGCGTTTATGAAGATGTTTTGAGGGACGTATCCTATGGTTTTGCTAACCTCGCTAGGGTTTTTATCAAATATCTTTATCTCGCCGCTTTTAGGTCTTAAAAGCCCTAACATAAGGCGAAGTAGGGTTGATTTGCCCCCGCCGTTTGGACCTATGATAGCTAGAAAATCCTTGATATCATAGTTTAAATTTATATTTTCAAATATCAAATTCTCATCGTATCCAAACGACAAATTCTCTATTCTAACCCCGTTCATAAAACCGATATCCTACCCGCGATAAAAAACATAAAAGCTCCCAATCCAAACATAACTAAAAGAGCTAGGAATTCGCAGTAAATTTTTAAATTTTTATATTTTGAGAGCGCATTTACTTTCGTGCCAAAGACCGCTGCGATAAATATAACTATACTCATACCAAGCGCCATAAAAACGCCGCTCATCACGCCTATAAACCAGCTGTTTAGACTAAATGCAAGTATGAAGACTATGATAGTGCCGGGACACGGCACAAGCGAGGCTGCAAGCGCTACAAACCACTCGTTTAGACTCTTTGGCTTAACTTCCATTGCTTTACAAGCCGCACATCCGCAGTCTGCCTTGTGAGGGCTAAATTTGTAGTTATGAACTTTTGGTTTGAGTGATTTTAGCTTAGTAAATATCATATAAGCAGAGATCGCCATGATGATCAGGGCTGAAATTTTAGTCGTCAAATTTGCAGCGGAATTTGCTACGTTTGCCGCAAAACTTTCAAGCAAACTCATGGTAATCCAAACCAACATGAGCGCGCCAAGCACGTGCAAAATGCCGATTTTAAGCGAGAAGCCAAAAGCTTTTAAGTAGCTGCCTCCGCTTGCTGCAAAATACGATGTCGTAAGCAGTTTGCCATGTCCCGGGCCCGCTGCGTGCAAAAAGCCGTAGACGAAGCTAAAAAGCATAATGAGGGCAAATTTCGAAGCTTCAAATGCGGTTGAGTTTTCTTTGATGAGTTCTTTTAGCCTGTCTAAAAAGCCTATCGTGGTTCTGGCAAGAGAGTTAAATTTCGCTTCGTCTATCGCGTCAATCTCTTCTAAATTTTTGTTTTTTACAAGCGAGCTAAGCTCAGGCTTGTCTTTGTTTGAAATTTTAGGTTTTTGCTCGCTCATCTCAAAAAACACGGTGTTTAAATTTGAATTTGGCACTATGAAAATGGATTCGGTTATCCTGTAAGGCTCGTCGTTTGCGATTTTGAAGTTAAAAAATCCTTCGCGATCGATTATCTCAAACACAACCACACGGCGAGGCAAAATTTCTAAATTTAGCTCCAAAACATACTCGAAATTTAGCCTGTTTTCTTCAATATAAACGCGCTGGCTCTTTGTCTTTACGAATAAATTTTCGCTCGCACCCTCGCCGTCATAAAAGCTAACCGTAGTAAGATATCCGCGTGGCACGATGTAGTCAAGCAAGGATTTTTGCACGTTCCAAGCCTCTTTTTCGTTTAGCTTTTTATCGGCGTCCTCGTCATATCCTTGCATGGTTAGCTCGGTGAAATTTTCTGAAAACGTCCATGTTATAGTAGCTGTTTTAAGCGTGTCGCTCCATGCGTCAAATTTGATCTGCGCATGAGCTGTGGGTGTGTAAAGCGCACAAAGCGCACACGAGTAGGCAATGGACGCAAAAAGCGTCAGTGCGGCCAGTATGCGCCCAAATTTCATCATTAAAGACTCTTAGCGAAAATTTCGGCTGTCTTTTTAAGCTCAGCCTCCCAATCAAGCGGGAGCTGATCTATCTCAACTACCTTTGCGCCCGTTTCTTTTGCGATTAAATTTGCCGATTTTTTAGAAAACTGAGGCGCTACGAAGATGACCTTTACGCCGTGCTCTTTTGCCTCCTTGATGAGGTTTGCAAGCTCTGCGGGCTTTGGCTCTTTGCCCTCGACTTCTATGGAAATTTGCTCTAAATCATATCTTTTTGCAAAATATCCCCAAGATGGGTGATACACGATAAATTCGCGGTTTTTAAGATTTGCAAGCTTATCCTTGATGAATTTGTCAAGCTCGTCTAGCTTAACGAGAAATTTCTCGTAATTTGCGTTATAAAGCTCTTTATGCTCAGGGAAAACTCTAACAAGTCCGTTTAGGATGTTTTTAGCCTGAGTTTTTACAAGCACCGGATCAAGCCAGATGTGTGGATCAAGCCCGTCGTGGCTATGACAATGCACTTTTCCGTTGTGTTCGTGGCAATGCTCTTTTTTATCGTGCGCGTGCCCCTCATGCTCATGCTCTTGCATAGCGACTCTTTCTACTCCTTTTTGAGTAAAGATAAATTTTAGCTTTGGAAACGACTGCTGAAATTTCGGCAACCAAACCTCTTCAAATTCAATGCCTATGGCAAAGTAAAGTTTGCTGTTTTCAAGAGATTTCATCTGCTTTGGCTTTGGCTCGTAAGTGTGAGGATCGGCTCCTGGAGATACCATGGTATTTACTTCAACCGTGTCGCCTGCGATTTGTTTTACGAAAAATTCTTGAGGTAATATACTTACGCTAACGACAGGCTTTGCAAAGCATACAAGCGCGCCAAAACATAAAAAAGCTAAAATTTTCTTCATCTTAAACCTTTTTTTAAATTTTTAGGGAAGTATAGCAAAAGCAACTTAGTTGCGAATTAATGCTTTTTTATATAAATTTTAGTATGATAGCTTTTGAGATTAAACGAAAGGATGAGATGTCGCCTCAAGAGCTCTTAAGGATAAACGATATAAAGGCAACTCCGCTTCGGTTGCAAATTTTAGAAATTTTATCTCGCGCCGATACTCCGCTTGGATATGATGAAATTTTAAGCAAAATTAAGGCCAATAAAACGACATTTTACCGCTCGATGGAGATTTTTGAAGCTAAAGGCATTATCGTAAAAAGCGAAAACAACCACAAAAATTTTTACGAGCTTGCAGGCGAAGCAAAGGCATATTTTGTCTGTGATGTTTGCAGAAAGATGACAAATATCGATATGCCCAATTTAAACCAAAGCCACGTTAAAAGCGTAGTTGTAAAGGGAATTTGCGACGATTGCTTTTAAATTTCCTCATTTTCGCCGTAAAGCTCCGCAAGATGATCGGGGATCGCCTTTGGACGCTTTTTGTCAAGGTCAAAATATACGTAAGTGGTTATGGCTTTAGCTATAATCTTGCCGTCTTTTATAAATTCGTAAAATCTGTTTGAACTAACTTTTCTAGCCTGCTTTGTCCATGTTTTTATCTCGATCTCATCTCCTAAATAAATTTGCTCCAAATAGTCGATTTCGTTGCGTTTTATAACCCAAGTCGAGTTGTTTTTAAGCTGCTCTTCAAACGTATCTCCCACGAAATTTGAGTGCGCAAAAGCCGCTTCTTGCATCCAGATAAGATAGTATGCGTTGTTTGCGTGGTTGTTTATGTCTATAGCCTCTTTGCCTACTTTAAATTTGTAGCTAAAAATTCTCATATTTGTCCTTTTGTTTGATACAATTGTAACTCAAATTTTTAAAAAGGCGGTTTTATGAAGAGCTCTTGGGATAAAAAAGCGGCTAATTACTCAAGATATGAGGGCGAACTTAACGAATTTCAAAAAGAATTTTTTGATAAGTTGGATAAATACGGAATCGACTTTAAAGAAAAAACTCTTATAGATGTGGGTTGTGGAACAGGTGTAAAAACTCTTCATCTTGCTAAAATGTGTAAAAACGTAACAGGTCTTGACCTCTCGACCAAGATGCTTGAGGTTATGAGCGATGACGCTCGCAAATTCGGTATCTCAAATTTAAGGATAGTTGAGAGCGATTGGACGAGCTTTAAGCTTGATCAAATTTACGATATAGCTTTTAGCACGATGAGTCCGGCGATCGCGACCGTGGAGGACTTTGATAAATTTACAAGTGCAGGCAAGCAAAGAGTTTATCTATGGTGGAATAAGCCTAGAAATTCGGACTTAATCAATAAATTTTATGAAATTTACGGAAAGAGAAAAGAGTGGTTTGATAGAGCAAGCGGGTTTGAGTATCACTTGCAAATGCAAAAAATTCCTTTTAAATCAGAGATTATCCAAGAGGTAAGAAGCAAGGATTTGAGTTTGCAGGAAGCTTACGAAAATGTTACTTGGCATTTAGAAATCGGCAAAATTAAATTTGATGAAAAATCCCTTAAAAACGAACTTGAAAAGCAAAGTATAAACGGAAAAATAACAGAAACTATCGACTCTTCAATGAAACTTTTGGTGTTTTAGGATATAATCGGATAATTTTTTGTCGGAGAGTATTTTGAGGTTTTTGTTGATATTTTTAATGTCTATGTCGCTTTTTGCAAATAGCCGACCGGTAGCACCGATTGAGGTTATTAAGTATGATGAGAAAAAAGCGCAGCTTGGCAAAAACCTTTTTTATGATACCAGACTTAGCCCAAGCGGAACCGTTTCTTGTGAAAGATGCCATAATCTTTACTGGAATACAAGCGGTACGATAGATCACAACATCAAAGTTTCCATAAGCGGCTATATGAATCCTCCTACAGTACTAAATGCCGCGTCGAATTTTTTGTTTTTCAAAAACGGTAGAGTAAGAAATATGAAAGATCAGGTCATAGAGAGCATAACCGATCTAAATCAGCTTGGAAGCACAAAGGAATTCGTAGTAAAAAAAGTAAGCTCCAACGCTAAATATAGAAGCCAGTTTTATGCCGTTTATGATGACGGAGTAACTTTTGAAAATATAGTTGATGCTATAGCGGAATTTCAAAAAGCTCTTATAACTCCCAATGCAAGGTTCGATCAGTTTTTAAGAGGCGATGAAAACGCCCTTAGTAGTGATGAAAAAAGAGGTTTTGAACTGTTTAAAAAAGTCGGATGCATAAACTGCCATAGCGGCAGAAATTTGGGCGCAAATGTATATTATAACGTCCAGCTTGACGATAATTCAGTTAAGGCCGAGACGGGGTATTATAAAGTGCCCGGACTTAGAAATATCGCTAAAACGGCTCCGTATTTTTACAACGGCAAGCAGGATAATTTAAAAGAGGCTATCAGGCATGTTTCTGGACTTCAGGTATCTCAGGATATCACTGATGAAGAGATGGAATTTATATATAAATTTTTACTTACTTTAAGCGGCGAAAAGCCTGAAATTTTAAAATGAAAAACAAAATTATATTTTTAAAATTGCTGTTTTTGTCTTTGGCGCTGATTTTGTTTATGGGCGCTATGATAACCTATAAGGCAAACAAAGATGTTTTAGAAGGTTATAGGTGGAGCAACTATATAACCGATCTGGTTAGGATAAATAAAGAGATTAAATTTATACTTGATAAGACATTTTTGCAAGCCGATCACGATAAAATGATGCAGCTAACTAATGATTTTAGCGGTATCGTGAATGAAATTTTATATACTAAAAAGCATAAATCCTTTAACGAAGTTCCGGTAAATCTTGAAACCATAGAAAGAGTTAAGGAAATTTTCGATAAAAAAATAAATTTGATAGATAATTTTAACTCCGTTGCGATATTGGCTAAATTCATATATGACGATATAATCTTTAAAGATCTTTATAGAAGCAGTTATTTTGACAGCGTTATGCCCAGTATTTTGCTCTTTAGATATGATATAAATGCAAATTTAAAAAAACCATACAAGCTTTTAAGTGAGTATTTTGAAAGAGCGGAGCTTAATAAGCATGACATAAGCTTCCTGCATGGAGCCAAGGAGCTTGTGGAGTATTATCAAGAGGCGCAGATAACTTTAAATGAAATTTATGGACTAAATTTGCAAGAGCAGCTTGATAAGCTTGTTGTAGAAAGTCAGCACTACATCAACAAGTCCATCTCGAATTTAAAAAATATGACTAGAATTTTTATCCTACTCATAGCCATATCAATAATTTTGATATTTTTTACATTTTTAAAAAGCAAAAGAATATTAAAAAGATCAAACCACCTGCATCAAGCCATCGATAATATATTTAGCTCGGTTATGTTTATAGATATGAATAGAAAAATTAAATATGTAAATAAAATTTTTGAAGAAACTACCGGCTATAAGCCCGAAGAGGTTATAGGAAAAAGCACCGACATACTAAAATCCCATACTCACGTGAATGAATTTTACGAAGATATCATCAAGACTTTAGAAAGCGATAAAGTTTGGAGATGCAATGAGTATGTAACGGAGTCAAAAAACGGCGATTTGATATATGAGCAAGTTATGTTTTCTCCTTTGTTTGACGAAAAGGGCAAAAGAGAAGGCTATCTATCGGTAAAATTTGACAGAACTCAAGAAATTTTAAACGCAAAAGAGCTTGAGAAAAAAGATATCGAGCTTAGAAACAAGGCTCTTTATGATAGGCTCACTGGATTTGGTAGCTATTTTGGTCTTACGCAAAGGCTTACGGAGCATCCAAGCGGTATGATCATCTATATAAATATCAACAACTTTATGGATTTTCGTTTCTTTTACAAGACAAAGACGATAGAGCTTATTATCACTTCATTTGCCAATACTATCCAGCTTTGTATCGATACTTATAAGATAAATGCAAGTGTTTATAGGGTGCAGTTTGACGAATTTTGTATCTGGTATGACGGCAATAATGTCCAAAGAGATATAAGCAGGATTAAGGATTATTTCGTAGCTAACGACCTTTATATCATAGTCGATGATAAAAAAGAGTTCATCCCGAACATAAAAACCACTATCGGCGTTAGTTTGACGCAAGATACTATTCAGACAAACCGCCTAACTCAAGCGATGCTTGCTCACCACGAGGCTAAGTATAGAGGTGAAGATGTTTATTACTACACCGAAAACAGCCACATAGAGCAGCAGTATTATCAAAACCAAATCATGTCAAGAACTATCGAGTACGCTATTTATAACAACACCATTATCGTGGAGTGCCAAGGCGTATATGACATATCCTTTAACGTAAAAAATCCTAAGGTCAAATATTACGAAGTTCTTGTGCGCCTCATCGACGAACACGGCAAGATGCGCTATCCTGGAGAATTTTTGGATATCGCTAAGAAAATTTCTCTTTATAACGACATAACTAAAAAAGTCATAGGCCATGTATTTAGACTGGTTGAGAGATTTCCTGATCTTAAATTTTCGATGAATCTTTCAAATAGCGACATCATAAATTCCCAAATTCGCGATCTCATAGAACAAAAGCTTAGAATTTGCTCATATCCTGAGCATGTTTATTTTGAAATTTTAGAATCCGAAGGCGTGGATGACTATGAAGCGGTAAATGATTTTATCCACAAAGTAAGCAGCTACAACTCTAAAATCGCAATTGACGATTTTGGCAGCGGCTACTCAAACTACTACCGAATTTTAGAGCTTGATATAGATACAATTAAAATCGACGGCTCTATAATCAAAAAGCTGCCTTTTGATAAAAACGCCAGATATCTAATGCAAACTATCATCGATTTTGCTAATCGCCAAAATTACAATGTGGTAGCCGAATTCGTAAGCACTCCTGAAATTTTAGCCGAAGTTAAAAAATTCGGTATCAAATACGCTCAAGGCTTCTTGCTTGGCAAACCTATCTCGCCTGACGATCTAAAAAAAGATACTAAAAAATAATTCGCTTTTATCCTAAGCCTATAAATTTACAAGCCCAATCCTTTTAAATTCTATTATCTAAATTTAATTACTAAAATTCTATAATTTAAAATATAAAATAGGATATAAACTTGAAGTATAAAACTTATATTGCCATTGATGATACCGATGAAATAGGATATACTAAATCCACCGGTATGCTTGCTGAAAATATAGTGGAATTTATAAATGAGCGCTTTTGCGAATGTTCTTTTATAAGTCGCCATCAGTTGCTAATTTACGAAAGAGTAAATTACACTTCGCACAACAGCTCAATGTGCTTTAGCGCCTATCTGAACGAAGTTCAAAGAGATGAGGTTATTAAATTTGCACAAGCTTTTTTGATAAAAGAAAGCGCACCTAGCAGTGAGCCAGGGCTTGCGGTTGCCTTTGAAAAAGATATCTTAAATTTAAATTCTCTTATCGAATTTGGCAAAAGAGCAAAAGTTGAGTTTATAACAAAAGATGAAGCTTATGATGAGGCAAAAAGACAAAACATCTATCTTAAAGAGCTTAAAAATGAAGGCAGGGGAGTGATAGGAGCGCTTGCGGGCATAGCTCTTAGACTTAGTGGAAATGACGGAAGGATAAAAGGCAAAATAAGACTTCAAAAAGATGAGATGAGCGCACAAGAGATTTTAAATTCGGGCTTTATAGATGAAATTTTGGATGAAAATTTTAAACAAGTGGATAAAGACGAAATAGTCTTAACGGGCTTTGATTTAAAGCTTATAGTTAGAAATTTTAGAGCTGTTTTGATTGTAAAAAGAAATAAAAACGGCAAATTTAAAGCTTGTGATATAAAAGATCTTAGAGGCTTTTAGTGGCTAAATTTGACTGTTTTGATGAGCGCGGTGTCTTCTTGAAAGGTAAATTTGATTACGAAAGTGCTAAAATTTTAGCCAAAGAGTGTGATAAATTTCTGCTTGACAGCGATGAGGACGAGATCGTTTGCGACACAAGCAAGCCAAGCTGCTACAACTGCCTATTTAGGCGGTGGAATAAGGATAGTTTTGAATGTTTAAAGTTAAGATAGTTTATAAATTTGCGCTTATCGTATTGCTTGCAGCGGGACTTTTGCTCTTAGGGTATTCGGGCTTTAAATTCGCTTGCGGAGATTACAGCGAATTTCTTATGCTACTGCATAGGATTTGCGGTTTTGCACTTTTGATTGTGGCTATGCTTCATATCATTATCAAGCGAAGAAAGCTCATTAAGCTCTTTAACGAGTTTCTTGATGTGGTTTTGGCTAGGAAAAATCCCTCGTTTTGCAACATGGATAGGCTCGTTATGGCGCTTGAAAATCACACTATCCAAACTATCGCCGATACTTTGCGAATCGATGCCGATGATCTTGTTGAAATTTTAAAAGATGGCGAAGTTAAATTTGATGGCAAAAATCAGACTCTAAGGGATATTGCAAGACTAAATGACGAGAAGATTTTTTATACTCTTGTGTTGATAGTTGAAGCCAAATTCGGAGATAGAAGCCAGAAATTTAGAAGTTGTAATATATAAATATATATTTTAAAGCTTAAATTTTTACTATTGTTTTTACACTTATCCGTTTTTTAAATTTGCCCTAAATTCAGCCGTTTTGCTCTCTAAAAATTTAAATTTTATTAAATAAATTTCAGTTTCTTTTAAATAACTCTTAAATAAAATTATTTTTATATATTTTATATTGCATTACATCTATATACAGTCTATTTAAAAATATAAAAATTAAATTTATATAGGAGTTAGGATGAAAAAGAGCGCATTAATAGCATGTAGTGTCGCCATTGTTTTGCATGCTCAAGTTTTTGAACTTGGACAGGTTGAAGTTGTCTCAAGCGTTGAAGGCTTACAAAAAAGTGACACGAATGTTGTTGTGATTGGTACTCAAAAGATGCAAAAAGACGAGATAAAAAGGCTTTCTGAGGTCGCTTACTCGACAGCCGGTGTTTATGTGGATAAGAAAGGTCCAAGAGCTGAGCAGAATTTCTATATTCGCGGCTTTGACGCTAGGCGCGTACCGCTATTTATAGACGGAATCCCCGTTTATATCCCGTATGACGGAAATGCGGATTTTGGTCGTTTTACCACCTTTGATCTAAGCCAAATCGTAATCTCAAAAGGCGCAAGCAGTGTGCTTTACGGTGCAAACACTATGGGTGGTGCGATAAATTTAGTGTCCAAAAAGCCTACGCGCGAATTTGAAGGCAACATCGGATATGGGATTGAACTGGGTAAGAGTAAAGATACTTTCGGCAACAATGTGGATTTTAACTTAGGCTCGCGTCAAGAGATGTTTTATGTGCAAGCGGGCGGAAGCTTTATGGAAGATCGAGGTCAGCAGCTCTCAAGCGGTTTTGTTAAGGACATAAACGGCAATGAAGATGGCGGAAGACGTGAAAATTCCGTTCAAAGAGATAAGAAATTTAACATCAAATTCGGCTTTACTCCAAACGAAACGGACGAATACGCAATCGCTTATATAAATCAAAAAGGCGCAAAAGAGCAGCCGTTTTATGCAGGAAGATACAAAGGTTATAATCAAGCCAAGAGATATTGGGGCTGGCCTAAGTGGGATAAAGAAGGGGTATATTTCTTGTCTCACACTCAAATATCTGATAGTTTATATATCAAATCAAAGCTTTTTTACGACTCATTTAATAATTCTTTAAAAATTTACGGCGATAAAGCTATGAGTAAGCATGATGCAAAAAATGCTCCGAGCTATTATGATGATCACTCTTACGGCGGCGGGTTGGAGCTCGGCTGGGATATGAGCGATAAAAACAGTTTGAAATTTGCAACCGGCTACAAATATGACGTTCATAAAGAAAAAAACGATATATATAATGATGCGGGTGTAAAAATAGGAGAGGAACCTTGGCAAAAATCAGCCGACAAGACTTACTCTTTCGGTATTGAAAATACATACAAATTTACCGATATGACAAGGCTTATCCTAGGCGCAAGCTATGATACTAGAGATGCCGTAAGTGCGCAGGATTATATAGTCTTAAGAAAGCAGGGCGGAAGAGACGTGTATGGAATTTATGATTTTGAAGTCGGCAAACGTCACGCCTTTAATTATCAAGCGGCACTTAAACACAGCTTTGACGGAAGCGATGAGTTAAGTCTTAGCTTTGCTAAAAAGACATATTTTGCAAGCATGAAGGAGCGTTACTCAAAGAGATTTAACAGAAACGAGCCAAATCCTTACTTAAAGCCCGAAGTAGCCAATCACTACGAGATAGGATACCAAAGAAGCTTTGGGGAGAATTTGAGACTTGAAAGTGCCGTGTTTTATTCAAAAGTTAAAGACGCCATCGGCGAGCATGAAGTAACGGTGGGCGCAAATAAATTAAAGCAGGCTATAAACATAGACAAAGCCGAATACAAAGGCTTTGAGCTTGGGGCTAATTATTTTGCAACCGATATCTTTGAGCTTGGCGGTAATTACACTTACATAAGCGCAAAATACAAAGATAGAAGCGATAAAATAGAAGATTTGCCAAGACACAAGGCGTTTGCTTATGTTGATTTTAAAATCCTGCCTAAATTTAGCCTGTATCTATCTCAATACATGAGTTCAAGCTTTTATTCAAAATCACAAGAGATAACCAAAATGGGCGGTTTTGGCGTAACAAATTTCAAATTTACTTATAAACCGACTGAAAATTTGATGATCGATGCGGGAATTTCAAATTTGTTTGATAAAAACTACGAATATCGCGAGGGATTTCCTGAAGAGGGAAGGGTATTTTTCTCAAATATTCGATATAAATTTTAGTAGCAACCAAAGCTTTATCTTGCAAACTTTTTGATAGCTAAAATTTGGGAGAGGTTTAAATTCTCCCAAATTAGTTTTAAAAATCTAAGCTTTTAACCGAAAATTTAGATTTTTAAAATAAACTACAACCACAAAGGATCAAAAATGCTTAAGAAATTCTTGGTTTTTCTACTGTCGTTTTCTTTTGCTTTTGGTATGAGCGAGGCTGAGATCAAAAGCTATATAGAGCAAAATAGCGATAATTACGAGCTTTTAAAGAGTGCTCCTGATAAAATTTACGCAAGCAGTCCTACGCTTCTTTACCTGCTTTATGCGTTAGCTCCGGAAAGGATCATTGGTTCAAATTTCGAGTGGAACGACTACGAGCGACCGTATATAAAAGAGTCCGTGCTTAATCAGCCCGTGGTCGGCGGATTTTTCGGGCAGGGTAAGATCCCAAATGTCGAGATGCTACTTCGCATAAATCCTGAGCTTATTCTCATAAACGCAAATTCTAAAAACAGCAAAAAGATGAAAGATGTCTTTGGCTCTATCAAAAAGCCGATGCTCTATCTTAGTGCTACAAGCCTAGAAGACTACGTGCAAAGCTTTGAAATTTTAGGTCATGTTATCGGCAAAGAGCAGCGAGCCAAAGAGCTTACTTTATACGCGCAAAATTCGCTGAATTTGACTGAGAAAATTGAAGCTTACATTGCTAAAAACGGTCTTAAAAAAGTTAGAATGTATTATGCGCAAGGCAAAGACGGTCTTTCAACCGAGTGTGAAGGCTCGTATCACGCTACGCTTATACCAAAAAGCGGAGGCGAAGTCGTGCATAAATGCGGTGAAGAAAATGCAAATTCTTACGGGCGAGTGAAGGTAAGCTTTGAACAGGTTCTTAAGTATAATCCGGATATGATATTGATTTATGAGCGTGAGTTTTACGATAAAATTTACTCTGACCCCAAGTGGGCTTTGCTTGATGCGGTAAAAAACAAAAGAGTGTATTATATCCCAAGAGAGCCTTTTAGCTGGTTTGATCGCCCGCCTTCTTTTATGAGATTTTTAGGGATTAAATGGCTTATAAATTTAGCTTATCCCGACGCTTTTAAATTTGATATGGTAAGCCAAACCAAAGAGTTTTACAAGCTGTTTTTGGACATCTCGTTAAGCGACGAGCAGGCGATGAGAATTTTAGGGCAAAAATGAAGATAATATATGAGCCTGGGCTAAAATTTGCACAAATTTATCTTTTAGCTGGTCTTTTGAGTGTAAAATTAGCGAGCATTGATGAGTAAAAAAGCATTTTTGTTTTTGCTCTTTTTGCTGCTTTCTTGCGTTTTTGCTTCGCTTTTGCTTGGCAAATACGGCTTTAGCGCAAACGAATACATAGCTTACTTTAAGGCCCTTTTAAGCGGTAAAGATCTTAAAGAATTTGAGATCATGCACACGCTACTAAGTGAAATTCGTCTGCCTAGAATTTTAGCCTGCTTGCTGATCGGTGCCAGCCTTGCGATTTCAGGTGCTGCATATCAGGCGATGTTTGTAAATCCTCTCGTTTCGCCTTCGATACTTGGCGTACTAGCGGGTGCGGGCTTTGGAGCGGCTCTTGGGATGTTCTTTCGCTTAAGCGACGTGCTGGTTCAGCTTAGCACCTTTGCCTTTGGCTTTTTGGCGGTTATCTTTTCGCTGCTTATTTCGGCTCTTTATTCGCGACAAGGAAGCGTTATAGTGCTGGTTATTGGCGGTGTTATAAGCGGCTCGTTGTTTTCTTCGTTGCTTTCGGTTTTAAAATACGCCGCAGATCCAAACGATAGTCTGCCTAGCATTACTTATTTTTTAATGGGAAGCCTTAGCTTTGCTTCAAAAAGCTTTATGCAAATTTCGATTTTACCGATGTTTGCGGGCATCATCTTGCTTGCGTTTTGCGGTAAATATCTAAACGCATTAAGCCTTGGCGAAGAGGAGGCAAAAAGCCTTGGCGTAAATGTGCTGAGAGTTAAAATTTTTGTTATCTTGGTAGCTACTTTTATAAGCGCTTTAAGTGTCACGATCGCTGGGATAATCGGCCGGATCGGGCTTATAGTTCCACACATCGCACGGTTTGTTTATGGTGCGGACAACATAGCCGTTTTGGTAAGCTCGGCAATGATCGGTGCGATCTTTTTGCTCTTTTGCGATAGCTTTTCGCGACTTATTTTTACCTTTGAAATTCCTATCGGCATAGTTACATCGCTTTTTGGAATTCCGATGTTTGTTATCATCTTGCGCCACGCTAAAAAGGGCTTTTGATGTTGATAGAGGTTAGAAATTTAAGTTTTGCCTATAAGGACCGCACTATACTTGATGATATAGGCTTTGGCATAGACGAAGGAGATACTTTAAGTATTTTAGGTGCAAACGGAAGCGGCAAAAGCACTCTACTTCGCATCATGCTCGGGTTTTTGAAATTTAAAGGCGAGGTTTTAATCGCCGGCAAAAGCGTGAGGAAATACTCTAAAAATTCGCTAGCAAGTCTTATAGCCTGCGTGCCTCAAACTCATGCGCCGTCATACGAATACACCGTATTTGATGTGGTTTTAATGGGGGCGCTTTGTAGGACGCCAATGTTTTCAAATTTTGCCAAAAGAGATAAAATTTTAGCCGAGCAGGCACTTGATAAGATGGGAATTTTAAAGCTTAAAAACGAGCGATATACTCGCGTAAGTGGCGGCGAAAGGCAGCTTGCTTATATCGCGCGCACGTTAGTTCAAGGCGCAAAGGCGATATTTATGGATGAGCCTACCAACGGGCTTGACTTTGGAAATCAAATAAAGCTTTTAGAGATGATAAAGATACTAAAAGATGATGGATATACTTTCGTGCAGACTACGCACCATCCAAGGCACGCGAAATTCGTGTCAAATTTGGTGCTATTTTTAAAAGATGGCAAAATTTTAAACTTCGGCAGCAGCAAAGAGCTGATAAACGCTCAAAATGTAGATAAAATTTACGGGGTGAATTACGAGAAGTATAAAGATAGTCTTTAGTTTGCTTTAAAATGCAAATTTGTATCTTGCAAGATGCTTGTCTTGATACGGCTTGATTTGATGAATTTGTATAAAATTTCAAAGGATTTATGATGATACTACCTTCAAACTACGATAAAATCGACTTTAACGAGCTTTATAAAGCTCAGCGAGCCAAAAGCTCGTTTGGCTCAAAAAGCGTAGAGGACTGGGATAATAAAGCAGCAGGAATGAACGAGAGCGTGCATGATAGCATTTATATCGATGAGTTTTTAAGCAGGGTTGATTTTAACGGCGTTGAAAGCGTGCTTGATTTTGCTTGCGGTCCGGGAACTTTGAGTCTAAAAGTATCACCTAAAGCAAAAAGCGTGTATGCTTATGACTACTCAAAAAACATGCTTAAATTTACGCAGCAAAATGCGGCTAAGTTAAATTTAACCAACATAAAAACCGCACAAAAAGCCTTTGAACACGACTGGGGCGATGTGCCGATCTGTGATATCGTATTTGCTTCGCGCTGCCTTGAGGTGGACGATCTGCGTGGCGCACTCGCTAAGCTCATCTCAAAGGCTAAAAAGGCTGTTTATATCACTTTTAAAGTGGGAGCCAGCTTCGTCGATGAGGAAATTTTACGAGCTATGCAAAAAGAGGTCGAGCCAAAGCCCGATTATATCTATCTTGTAAATATCTTGGCCCAGATGGGTTATCTGCCAAGGCTTGATTTTATAAAAAGCGAAAACAAGCATTCCGCCGCCACAAGCGCGGAGGAGCTTATCAAAAAAGTAACTTGGGGTATAGGAAACGAGTTAAGCGAGATTGAAAAAGAGCGTTTAAGAAACTATTTTAACGAAGGCTATGAGCTTAAGAGCGAGCCTATGATTTGGGCATTTGTGCGAGTTGATGTCTGAAATTTGAGTTGTAAAATTTATTTAGGAGATATGAAGAAAATTTGACCTTTTGAAAAAGGTCAAATTTGTGTATGAAATTATTTTGCCGCAGCTTCTACGTCGACTTGAATTTTTACTTTTTCAGAGATCATAGCATCTCCAAAATTTGAGCCTACGTTGAAGTCTTTTCTCATGACTTCGCCTGTGATGCTAAAGCCGATTTTTTCATTACCGTGGTGATCTTTAGTGTCTCCGCCGTATTCAAAGTCAAGTTTTACGGGTTTTGTTACTCCTCTTATGGTCAAGTCGCCATAAATATTGCCTTCATCACTGCCTTCTTTTTCAAATTTGGTCATTTTAAAAGTGATTTTGTCAAATTTGCCGGCATCAAAGAAGTCCTCTGAAGATAGGTGTTCGTCACGTTTTTTGTTGTCTGTATCTATTGACTTGGTGTCTATTGTTACCTCAAGCATTTTTAGCTCGTTTGTTGCCTTGTCGTAATCAACTTTAGCATCATAAGCTTTAAATTTACCATTTACTTTTGCTATTTTAAGGTGTTTAACTTGAAACCCCAATGTGCTGTGAGCATGGTCTATAGCATAATTTTGCGCATAGCTAAAGCTTGCTAAAAGTGCTGCGATAGCCGATATTTTGATTAGTTTTTTCATTATATATCCTTGTTTGAAATAATTTTCAAGATTATATTTGATATTTTATAATGAATAATAAATCAGTTATATTTTGTGTTTTATTTTAATAATTTAGAATTTAAATTTAAGATAAATTTATGAAAAGAAAGTCCGCACAAAGTCGCACGGACAAATTTTATATTAATTAAGCACCGATAATAATTTGGCTTGCTTTGATAACCGCAACTACATCATCACCGGCTTTAAGGGCCAAGCTTTTGGTGGATTCGTTTGTGATGATAGCGCTTAGCTTATCTCCGCCTGCTATCTTGATGTCTATCTCCGAATTTACCGCACCCTCTTTAACGCTAACGACTTTACCTTTGATTTGATTAGTTGCGCTTAATTTAAGCTCGTTTTCGCCTTTTGCGACAATTATGCTTGAGGCTTTAAATAGATAAACGACTTTTTTGCCTACTTTAAGATCAAGGGCTTTTTCAGACTCGACTGTAACTGTTGCTTTTACTATCTCTCCGCCTTGGAGTTTGCTTACGATAAGTGAATTTACAACACCTGTTTTTACTTCAACGATCTCTGCTTGAAGTTGATTTCTTGCGCTGAATGACATGTTAAATCCTTTGTTTTTAGTTTGATTTTTAAATCTTGGTGAAATCTTAACAGCCTAAACTTTGGCAAAACTTAAAATAAAATTATATAGAAAAATAATTTAATTTGATTTTTGATAATACTTTAAAAGCTTTGTAAATTCGCGATCTTATCTATAAAATGTTTAAAATAAATATTTCAAATTTAAAATTTAAATATAAATTCAAATAGCTAAAATCGGTTTAATTATATAAATTATTTTAAATTTGAGCTATTTGATAAGAAATTTGGCTTATTTAAAGATAGATTGACGGCTTTTGGAAGTCAAATTTAACTCCAAAGCCGTCAGTGTATATTAAATCAAATAGGTAAGACCCTGATATTTTGGCTTAAATTTTCTTGTAGCACGTTTTCGATCGCATATAGCGTTCCACCCGAACCGCTTGCACATCCTGAGCAAGCCCCAAGATATCGGATGTAGATATCGATAATGCCTTTGTCGTTTTTCTTGATATCAAGAATTTCCATATTTCCGCCGTCCATCATAAGCATAGGGCGAATTTCGGCATCTATAACCGCTTCAACCGCTTTAAGCTGACCTACTACCGTAAGTTCTTCAAATGCCAAATCGCTATCGTTTCCTGAAATTTTAGCGTCCGCGATAGCTTTTAGCTTCTCAGCTTCCATTTGAGCCCTGGTTTCTTCTAGGATATCGACTAGATAATACTCTCTTTTTTCGTGTCCGCCCGGTTTAATGCAGGATTTACAAAATGCACCCGCTTTGGTATATTGAGTTATCTCTTCGACCGTTTTTAAGTCATTCATTCTGATTACATCGCGAATCGTGCCAAGACTTATTCTGGCGCATTCGCACACAATAATCTCGTCTTCAAAATCCTCAGGATTTACTCCCTTATAGCTTGCCGCAGCCGCTTTGATGACATCATAAGCCATTACCGAGCAGTGCATCTTTTGAGGTGGGACGGCAGGAGTCTCAGGATCGTCTCTCATCGCCTTTTCCACGTCTATATTTGTGATTTTTACCGCCTCATCGACCGTTTTGCCGATACAAAGCTCAGCCATAGTATCGGAGCTTGCTATAGCCGTTCCACAGCCGAAGCTTTTAAATTTCGCATCCATGATGATATCTGTTTTTTCATCAACTAACCAATAAAGCCTCACCGCATCGCCGCAACTCTCTGCGCCAAAATCGGCGATTATAAGTTTGCCGCCACGCTCTTTTGCTTCTTCTTCGGTTATCTGTCCCATATTGCGAGGGCTGTTCATTAGGTCTTGAACTTTTTGTGAGTATTCATCCCAAATCGAGCCGCCGATTAAATCGTGTTTTGCCATTTTATTCCTTTTGAGGCTTGTTTAGCAACTTTGCTAAATCAGCTCCTTCTTTTTAAATTTATAAATTTATTAAAGCCCGCTTGCGTGCCAATCCGGCGTATAAGCAAACGTACTTGAAATCGCTCTTAATCTTTCAACCGCTTTTTTGATATGCACTATCGCGTAGTCGATCTCTTCTTCGGTGTTAAATCTTGAAAGAGATAGCCTTAAAGCCGTGTGCGCAAGCTCCTTGTCAGCACCGATCGCTTCCATTATAGGGTTGCTCTCAAGCGTTTCGCTCGCACAAGCAGAACCCGTAGAAGCAGCAATGCCAGCTTGGTTTAAATCCCAAAGCATAGCTTCGCCTTCAACGCCTTTAACTGCGGCTAAAATAGTGTTTGGCAAGCGATGAGCCCTATCTCCCACAACTGAAATTTCAGGAATTTCAAGTAGAGCGTCTTCAAGCTTGTCTCTTAATTTTCTAACGTGTAAATTTTCAAATTCCATTAGTTTGTTGCTATTTTCCAGCGCTTGCGCCATACCTACGATACCTGCTACGTCAAGCGTTCCGCTTCGTCTGCCGCCCATATGCTCACCTCCGTGAAGCAGGCTTGTAAGTGGCTGAGAATTTTTGATATAAAGTCCGCCGATACCTTTTGGACCGTGAAATTTGTGCGCAGAAAAACTCATAAAATCCATATTTATATCTTGCACGTTTATTTTTATCTTGCCGACCGTTTGTGTGGCATCGGTGTGAAAGAGCGCGCCGTATTCGTGCGCTATAGCCGCAAGCTCCTTAACCGGAAAAATTGTCCCCGTTTCGTTATTTGCCCACATTACGCTTACAAGCGCAGTTTTGTCATCTATCAAATTTCTTAAATCGTTTGGATCTAAAAGCCCGTTTTCATCAACCGGAATGTGGCTTACTCTTATGCCAAATTGCTTCAAAAATTCGCATGCCGCGCCAGTTGCCGGGTGTTCTACAGAACTGATTATGATATGATCTTTGTCTTTATTTAACATATGATCAAAAAATACGCCTTTTATAACCCAGTTATTACTCTCTGTCGCGCAGCTTGTTACGATGATATCGTCTTTATCCCTAGCGTTAAAGGCCGTATAAAGCTGATCCATTGCGCGGCGCAAAGCAGGGTGAGTTTCGCTGCCAAATCTATGAAGCGAGTTTGGGTTTCCATATTTTTCGCAATAAAACGGTTTCATGAGCTCGAAAGCTTCGGGATCAACCATCGTAGTTGCGTTGTTATCTAAATAAACTCTCAAATTTTTGCCTTTTAATTAGGATAGATTTTATCCTTTTTTATTTTTTCAGGATATTATAACAAATTGCATAAAATTTAGTTTAAAATTTAGGCTTAATTTTTTCAAATTTGGGATGATTTTGATATTGAATTTATATTGAAATTCTTTATCAATTTATGAATTATTCGCAATTGAACTACAAGCACCCATTATTTGAGATTTAGCGCTTTTAAAATTAATTAATTTTTTTAAGATTTCGGGCGAGAATTTCTTAAAATTCATAGATATTTTATAATTTATTTCTTAAATTTTTAAAGATTTGTCCCATAAAAAGATTTTTCTCACTCGCTTTATTTTATTTATACGGCTTTTATGTTTTTTAAGAGCCATGAGCTTGTGTAAGCTTAAAGTATTTCAATATAAAATCACCATAGCTCGAATTTAACTTCTCTTAATGCGCAATTTTATTTGAGAAATTTATATTTTGTTACTTTTAAACATAAAGTTTTGAGATATAAGATATATAAAATCATCTTGGATAAAACAGCTTTTCGTAAAAGCCGAGCATATCTCCACAGGCTTCACCGCTTTGAAATAGGAATTCGCCGTTTTTTTCGTTTAAAAAAGCGCTATGATAGCTATTTATGATAGATGTGTTTGAGGCTACTTTTTTCTGGCTTTTGTTATCAACCACAACCATGCGCTTGCCGTCTATAAAATTTTGCATCAGAGGTAAAAACCCTATCTTTTCGGCAGTTACATTAAAGTCAAACAGGCTGTACCCGCTTAAAGGGATTATATTTTTATCTTCCGGATCGCAGGTTATTACGGTTATATTTTCTCTTTTTACAAATCCGATTCTAGCGTGCTTGCCTGCTTTTTCACAAGAAAATTTAGCCTCGTTATATAACGCATAATCGGTAAATAAAAAGCTAGGATTTTCGTGCAGTTCAAACATAAAATTTTGAGCCGTTTTGCAGTAGCTAACGGTTAGAATTTTTGCGATTAGATAAAAGCTCCAAGGGGTTAAAAGAGCTATTATCAGTATAAAAGAGCCTATAAATTTGCTCAAATTCATTTTTTTGATAGCAAATATGAAGATAAAAATACAGATCAAAAGATAAAACGGATATATTATCAGCATCTTAATGCCTTAAATTTCACCGTATTTTCGTATAAATTTCATACCAAACTCCTTTTTGTCCCGCAAATTCGATTGATTTGTCGGTATTGTTTGGTTTAGCTTGCGCCACTATATATTAAATTCTTTGTAATGAGTATTATATTACAAATTTTTACATTTAGGATTTTGCTGCGTTATTATCGGACTTTTGTGCATAAGCATTGAGACTATAAATTTGAAATTCATTCTGAAACGAGTCAAATTTTAAGCCTTGCTTGGCTTGGAAGTTATAAAGTTAGTTTTGGCAGACTCGATAAAAACGAAATTAAAGTGCAAATTTTAAGCTAAGATTATAGCGCTGTTTTAGGCTTAATTTATCTCTTTTAGCATCTCTTGACTTCTTTCAAAGCTAAAGCCTTCATCTTCGTCTTGTTTAAGGAATTTATCGATGAATTCTCGCTTTGAGATCGCCGCATCAAGCTCTTTGTCGTTGCCTTTTTGGTAAGCTCCGATACGAAGCAAAATTTCATTTTCTTTTATAAGTGAATAAAATCTTTTAAATTTAGCCACGTTTGCCTTGTGTTCGGGCGTGATTAGATCGTTCATCACACGCGAAGCCGAATTTAGGATATTTATCGGCGGATAGATTCCAAAGTCCGTTAGTTCCCTACTTAGCACGATGTGTCCGTCAAGTATGGAGCGGCTTTGATCGGCTATCGGATCGCTCATGTCATCGCCATCAACCAAAACCGTAAAAAACGCAGTGATAGAGCCTTTGCCTTCTTCTTTTCCCGCCCGCTCCATTAGTTGAGGAAGTAGCGTAAGCACGGAAGGAGGATACCCCTTAGACGTAGGCGGCTCGCCAAGCGCTAGTCCTATCTCGCGCTGCGCCATGGCAAATCTTGTCACGCTATCCATGATAAACAGCACGTCTTTGCCTTGGTTTTTGAAGTATTCCGCTACGCTCATAGCGCAAAATGCGCCGTATTTTCTCATAAGAGGGCTATCATCGCTCGTAGCTACCACAAGCACCGTACCGCTTAGATCTCCATGCAGGTTCTTTTCGATAAATTCGGGCACTTCGCGACCTCTTTCGCCAATGAGCGCTACTACTTTAACGGGAGCCTCGGAGTTTTTTACGATCATGCCCATTAGAGTGCTTTTGCCGACTCCACTTCCTGCAAAAATTCCCAGCTTTTGACCTTTGCCGCAAGTTAAAAGCGCGTCTATACTCTTAACTCCTACGCTAAAAATCTCATCTATAAGACCTCTTTTCATGGCGTCAATAGGTGCTTTCATGATAGGGGCAAAATCATCGGTATAAATAGCTCCCTTGCCGTCTTTAGGACTCATAAATGGATCCACTACGCGCCCAAGAAGCGCATCGCCGACAGGGATTTTCATGCCTTGATCGCTTAGATAGACAAGATCTCCTATCTTGTAGCCCTCGACAAATCCAAACGGCGATATAAAAGCTCCGTCTTGTTTGATCTCGGTAACCATGCCAAGACCTCTTTTGCTTTTGTCGCGAGCAACGATCTGGACGATATCGCCAATACTTGGACGAAGCCCTGAAATTTCAATAGTAGTTGATGAAATTTTATTTATCACTCCAAAGACGTTTGAAAGGGATAAATTTGAGTTTAGCTTGGATTTTAGACGCTGTAAACTCACTAGAATCTCACCTCTTTTGGCGAATTTATAAGAGCGAAAAACTCTCTTCTGGTATCCGCATTTTTGATAAAAATTCCTCTTAACGCCGAAGTCGTGGTGGTTGAGTTTATCTTTTCAACTCCTCTCATCTCTACGCACATATGCCTTGCTTCTATCACCACACCAACGCCTTTTGGTTTGATAACTTCTTGAATCGCGCTTGCGATCTGTTCGGTCATCTGCTCTTGAATTTGAAGCCTTCTGGCAAAGATATTTACCATGCGAGGAAGCTTGCTAAGCCCTACAACCTTGCCGTCTGGTATATACGCCACATGAACGCGCCCGATTATAGGAAGCAGATGGTGTTCGCAAAGGCTATAAAATTCAATATCCCTCATCAAAACCATTTCGTTGTTTGAGCTTTCAAAAAGTGCGTCGTTGAGCACCTCTTTTGGATCTTGTTCATAACCTTGAGTTAGAAATTTAAACGCTTTAAAAACTCTTTCGGGAGTTTTGATAAGACCTTCTCTATTTACGTCCTCGCCGATTATCTCAAGCATGTTTTTAACCGAATTTTCAAAGCTAATTTTTTGCTGATTTTCTTGCATTTTTGATTTCCTTAAAATTTAGCCACATTTTACATTAAAGCGCCTTTTGCATTGATAAATTTCAAATTTATACAACTAATAAGGAAAAATTTGATATATTCATTAGAAAATTTTTATTTTTAAAAGGAAATAAATGGAACTCAAAACCAAAGTTATAGACACTGCCAACGCTTCGGTAACGGCTAAAATCTCAAGCGAAGAGATAAAATCAAAGCTTGAAAATCTTGCTAAAAAAGCAGCTAAAAATATGAAAATGGAAGGCTTTAGAGTTGGTAAAGTGCCTGTAAATTTAGTCTTAAAAAGATACGAAAAAGAGCTAACCAGCGATGCGGAACAAGACGCTTTAAAAGATCTTATAGACGCCGCTTTAAAAAAGCTTAATAGAAAAACAGATGAGGTTATCGGCGAGCCGATGTTTATAAAATTCGAAAGAGAAGAGGGCGCTATCGATACCGAGATAGAAATTTCATTTAAACCTGTCGTAAATTTGGACGGATACGAAGAGCTTATACCTGAATTTTCAACTCCTCGCGTTATGAAAAAAGAGATTGACGAGAAAAAAGACGAGCTTTTAAAGATGGTAGCTCCGCTTGAGAAAGTTGATAAGAAAAAGCTAGAAAAAGGCGACTTTGCTAAATTTGATTTTGAAGGTTTCGTAGACGGCGTTGCGTTTGACGGCGGCAAGGCTGAAGGATATGTGCTTGAGATAGGCTCGGGTCAGTTTATACCGGGCTTTGAAGATGGAATGATCGGTCTAAAAGTCGGTGAAGAAAAAGATGTAGAAGTAACATTTCCGGCTGAATACGGTGCGCCAAATTTAGCAGGCAAAGCGGCTGTGTTTAAAGTAAAACTGCATGAAATTCAAGGCAAAAACGTAGCAAAAGAGATAGACGCGGAGCTGTTAAAACAACTTATGCCAAATGAAGAAAACGCTAGCGTTGAGCTTCTTGAAGAGAGAATCAAAGATCAAATAAGAGCCGACAAGCAGTATAAGCTGGTAAATGAAGAGCTTAAACCGAAATTCGCAGAAGCTATAGTCGAAAAGTATAAATTCGATATACCAAAAAACATCGTAGAACAAGAGATAGATATGCAATTCCGCGGTGCATGGAATGGCTTTAGCGAAGATGAGATGAAGAGCTTTAGAGATGATAAAGACGCTCTAACTAAAAAGCGCGAGACATTCCGCGAAGATGCGCAAAAGAGCGTAAAACTAACGTTTATCATAGATGAGCTTGCCAGAAGAAGAAATGTAGCCGTAAGCGATCAAGAGCTTATCCAAGCTGTTTATTTTGAGGCTTACAGATCGGGACTTGATCCGAAACAACACCTTGAAAACTACAAAAATCAAGGAGTTTTACCGGCTATAAAAATGTCTATGATAGAAGAAAAGCTATTTAACGAAATGTTTGACAAAAAAGAAGAAAAAGCTGAAAAAGAGCCTAAAAAAGCGGCTAAAGAAAAAGACGAACCAAAAACTGAAAAAAAGACAACAAAAAAGGCAGATAAATGAGCTATTACGTCCCATACGTAATCGAGCGAACAAGCAAGGGCGAGCGAAGTTATGATATCTATTCTCGCCTCTTAAAAGATCGTATCGTAATGCTAAGCGGAGAGATAGAAGACGGTATAGCCTCTTCTATCGTGGCTCAAATGCTGTTTTTAGAGGCCGAAGATCCCGATAAAGATATCTACTTATACATAAATAGCCCAGGCGGAGTTATCACAAGCGGCTTTAGTATATATGATACGATGAACTATATAAAACCTGATGTTTGCACGATCTGCATAGGTCAAGCCGCGTCTATGGGGGCTTTTTTGCTAAGTTGCGGAACTCCCGGCAAAAGATATGCGCTTCCAAATTCTCGCATCATGATACACCAGCCCCTAGGCGGTGCTAGAGGTCAAGCTACCGATATAGAAATTCAAGCTAAAGAAATTTTGCGTATGAAAGAAATTCTAAACTCTATCTTGGCTAAAAACACGGGTCAAAAATTAAGCAAAATAGCAAAAGATACCGATAGGGACTTTTTCATGAGTTCGTTTGAAGCCAAAGAGTATGGGCTAATCGATAAAGTTTTGGAGAAAAGCTTTAAATAACGAGGTTAAATTTGATTAAAGTTAATAAAAAAAAGGCTGAAAATACCGTAACCATCAAGGAAAAAGACCAAGGCGAGTTTAATATCTATGATTTTTCCGAAGATATCATCAAAGAGCTAAACGAAGAGAATATTCCTTCCATTCCTAAAAATTATTCGATCTTTTTTGAAAAAATGCTTGAAAAAAAGCCCGATGAATTTAAAAAAAAGATGGGCGAGATCATAGAGATTGAAGATGAGATAGGCAGGATTGAAGACGATAGACAAATTTACATCGAGCGAGAGATCAAGCAGAGTTTTGCTCAGATAAAGAGCATGCTTCAAGCTGTTGCGCTTATCTATAAAAATTTAGGCATCATGAAAACTATCATCAAAAAACGCTCCGATAGCCTTGAATCAAATGCAAATTTGCTCACCGTGCAAAATGTATTTAGCGCTTTTAATGAGGACTTAGATAAGCTAAATACGCTTATGAACAAGCATATAGACGTTATCAAAACGAACTATGAAGAGATAAGCAGGGTTTTTAAGGTGGTTGAAGAGCAGTCGATTTATGATCCTCAATTTGATCTTTATAACAAGAAATTTTTCCTAAAAACCATGACTTCAGAGATGAAGTATGTGAAAAAATACGGCTATAACTCATCTTTCATGCTTGTAAAACCAAAAGATAGCGCCGTTGATATGCTTGGAGTTAGAGATAAGCAGATAGTGCTAAAAAATATCTCAAGATTTTTGCTTAAAACTTCAAGAAGAAGCGATATACTAGCTCACTATGGCGATGGAATTTTTGCCATGCTTATGAAGCATACGGATATAGAGGGTGCGAAAAAGGCTTGCGAACGGATTGCCGATATGTTTTATGCGGCTACGTTTTTAATAAGCGACGAGGAATTTGAAATCGATATGGAGATAGCTGTTTGTGATCTAAATACTACAAAAACGGTCGAAGAAGTGCTTTCCCAAACTCTTGACAGCCTTATAAAAAGTGGCAGAAGCCTTGAAAAATACGTAATCGTAGAGAGTAAATAATGGTACTTGAAATTTTAACTTATCCCGATAAAAGGCTATATCAAAGATCGATTGAGGTGAGCGAGTTTGATGAAAATTTGCATAAATTTTTAGACGATATGTATGATACGATGATAGCCAAAAACGGAATTGGGTTGGCGGCGATTCAGGTAAAAAATCCTATTCGTGTACTCATTATAAATTTAGTAAATGAAGAAACTGAAATTCAAGAGAGAGCCGACCTGCTTGAGATAATAAATCCGAAAATATTGCGTAAAGAGGGCGAGCAAATTTTCCAAGAAGGCTGCCTTAGCGTGCCCGGATTTTACGAGGAAGTAAAGCGTGCCGAAAAGATAACTCTAGGATATCAAAATAGGCACGGCAAAGAGTGTGAGCTTGAAGCGGATGGGCTTTTAGCCGTAGCTATTCAGCACGAGATGGATCATCTTGACGGACATCTGTTTATAGAAAAGATCGGTTACAATAAAAGAAAAAAATTTGATAAAGAGTATAAGAAGCTTCGAGATAAAAATCTATGAAATCGCTAAAGTGCGCGACTTACACCGACGGGCTGAGGATCGTTGATGTTGAATCAACCTTTAACAGAGGTCTTCCCGCACTTAGCATCGTAGGGCTTGCAGGCACGAGCATAAAAGAGAGTGAAGCAAGGGTTAAATCAGCCCTTCTTGCTCAGAATTTCTCTTTTCCCGCACAAAAAATCATCATAAATCTCTCTCCTTCGGATATGCCAAAGACGGGAAGCCATTTTGATCTGCCTATCGCGCTTTTGATAGCTTTACAAAAAGAAGTCGTAAATTTTGGCGAATTTTTCGTATTTGGCGAGCTTGGACTTGACGGAAGCGTTAAGAGTACGACAACTCTTTTTTCTATACTGCTATTTCTAAGCGCAAGTGTTAAAAAGGCTAAAGTTTTAGTTCCAAAAGAGATAGCAAATAGCGCAGGCATGATACCAAATTTGGAAATTTACGCTGTAAATAGGCTTGATGAAGCGATCAAATTTTTTCTTGATGACGAATTTAAGAAGCAGTGTTTAGTAAAAGATACTCATCCTTTATTTGCAAATTTGACTCAAATTTGCGGTAAAAATTATGTTATAAACTCAAAATTTGATCTTGATTTTAAGGATATCAAAGGCCAGGCTAGAGCCAAAAGAGCCTGCCTTATAGCAGCTTGCGGTATGCACAATATCATCTTTGAAGGAAGCCCGGGTTGTGGCAAAAGCATGAGCGCAAAACGCTTAAGATATATCCTTCCGCCTCAAAATTTAGATGAAATTTTACTCAGTGCGGCATACTCGTCGCTAAATTTGCAAGATCATGAGTTTAGCGCGCTTAGAGCTTTTAGAAGCCCGCATCATACATCGACTAAAAGCTCTATCTTTGGAGGCGGAACGGCAAGCGCAAGGATAGGCGAGGTCGCTCTTGCAAACGGCGGAATTTTGTTTTTTGACGAGCTTCCCCACTTCGGTAAGCAAATTTTAGAAAGCCTTCGAGAGCCGCTTGAAGATAATCAAATCCACATCTCAAGAGTAAATTCCAAGATAACTTACAAGACGAAATTTATGTTTGTGGGTGCCATGAACCCATGCCCGTGCGGAAATTTGTTCTCAAAACAGCTAAACTGCAGATGTTTAGAAACCGATATCAAGCGATACAAGGCTAAAATTTCCGAGCCTCTTTTGGATAGGATCGACCTGCACGTGCTTATGGACGAGGTTGCAAGTAGCGATAAGAGCGATGTCGCGAGTGCCGATATACAGCGTGAAGTTTTGCGAGTTTTTGAGGTGCAGATGAAGCGGGGTCAAAGCGAGCTAAACGGCAAGTTAAGCGATGAAGAGATAGCTAAATTTTGCATTTGCGATAGTGAAGCTAAAATCGTGCTGGATATGTCGGTCGGGCGATTTGCTCTTACTCAAAGAGGCATAAATAAAACTCTAAAAGTAGCTCGCACAATTGCCGATCTTGACGGCTCGCAGATAATTAAAAAGCCTCATATCTTAGAGGCTTTAAGCTTTCGCGTAAGGAGCGAGGCATGAAAAAACTGTTTTTAAACACTTCCAAACTCGATGAAACGGCTTGCTTAAAATTTGGTTTAAGCAACGAAATTTTGATGGAAAATGCCGCAAATGCTCTTGCAAAACATGTGCACAAGAGAGTTAAAAAGGGCGCAAAAATTTTAGGAGTTTGCGGTAGCGGAAATAACGCTGCAGACGTAGCAGCCGCTCTTAGAATGTTAAGCGGCGAGTATGAGTGCGAGCTTTTTTTAGCGTTTGATAAGCAAAACGAGACGCTTAAAACTCAGCTTGACAGAGCATTTAAGCTTGGAGTTAAACCCGTTAAAAAAATAGGCAAATATAAATGCATTATCGACGGGATTTTTGGCTCTGGACTTAATCGAAATTTGGATAAAAAGACGATAAATCTTATAAATTCTTTAAACGAAATAAAAGCTTACAAGATAGCATGCGATATCCCAAGCGGGCTTAATGAGCTTGGAAATAGTTGCGGCGCCGTTTTTAAATCCGATATAACTATAACTATGGGAGCTGCTAAAATCGGACTTTATTCTGATTTTGCTAAAGATTTTACAGGCAAGATAAAAGTGGCTGATTTGGGGCTTGCAGCTAGTAAATTTGAAGGAGCAACCGATACTTTCAGGCTTTTAAAAAGCGATATGAATTTGCCTTTTAGAATTAAAGCTAACACTAACAAGAGTGAATTCGGGCATGTTTTTATAGTTAGCGGTGAGCTTAGCGGAGCTGCTCAAATAGCCGGCAAATCGGCTTTAGCTATGGGAGCAGGGCTTGTTAGTATCGTTAGTGAGTCTAAGAATTTGATAACCGATCCGCTTTTGATGAATGTAAGCTCAATAACTGAAAAAATGGCTTATGGAGCTCTTGGAATGGGGCTTGGAAAGCTTGATGAGACTAAAAAAATAGAGCTTTTTAACACGCTTAAAAACAAAAAGGCGTTGGTGCTTGATGCTGATATGTGCTACGAAGAGCTTACTATAGAGCTTTTAAAATCAAAAAAAGAGATAGTGATAACTCCTCATCCAAAGGAATTTTGTTCGCTTTTAGAGCTTGGCGGATTTGGCAAATTTAGTGTGCAAGAGGTGCAAGAAAATCGATTTGAAATTGCCAGAATGTGGAGCAAAAAATTTCCAAATGTGTTAGTTTTAAAAGGCGCTAACACCATAATTGCTTTTGAGGGGAAAATTTACCTGATGCCTTATGGAAGCGCAGCTCTTGCAAAAGCGGGAAGCGGAGACGCACTAAGTGGCATAATCATCTCTTTACTCGCTCAAGGCTACACTACGCTTGATGCGGCTATAAGCGGTACTTTGGCACATGCTTTAAGCGTGCGAAAATCAAAGCGAAACAACTACTCGATAACTCCTAAAGATATCATCAAAGGGCTTAAATGGTTACGAAAAAAATAGCGGTTTTATTTAGCGGAAGCGGTTCAAATTTAGAAGCTATCCTTCAAAGAGTTCATAATAAAATTTTTAACGACATCAAAATCCAAGTCGCGCTAACAATCACAAATAAAGCTAACGCTTACGGCATAGAGCGAGCTCGTAAATACGGGCTTGAAAGCGTGATTATAGAGCATACGAAATTTAGTTCGCGCGAGGAATTTGATGCGGCGTTAGTTAGTGAGATTAAAAAGCATGATATTGATTTAACGGTTCTTGCGGGATTTATGAGGATTTTAACCCCTATTTTTACGACTAACATAAAAGCTATCAACCTTCATCCGTCGCTTTTACCGCTTTTTAAAGGGGCTCATGCTATCAAGGAGAGCTTTGAAAGCGAGATGTTAGTAGGAGGTGTTAGCGTGCATTATGTAAATGAAGAGCTTGACGGCGGGAAGCTCATAATGCAAAGAGCTTTTGAGAAAACCGATGGTATGAGTCTTGAAGAATTTGAGGCAAAAATCCACGCCATAGAGCATGAAATTTTGCCTGAAAGTATAGTGAAAATTCTTTGTAAAGCGTAAGATATTTTATAAAATTTGCATTTTGCAAATACGATACGAAAGAATTATTCTTCCATATCTTGTAGCTTAAATCCTCCGCCAAATGCCCTATAAACACCAACTGCCGAATTTATGGAATTTAGTTTGGCGTTTGCATCTTGCAATCTAGTCGATAACAAATTCCTTTGAGCGTCAAGTAGCTCTAGATGGCTGCTGTAGCCTTCGTCAAATTTGCTTTGAGCGATATTATAAATTTTTTGCTGAGAGCTTAAAAGGTCGCTAATCTCGGCTTGAGATCGCTTGGCGTTTTCTCTGTTTGTAAGAGCGTCTTTTACCTCGCTTAGAGCGGTTTTGATTGTTTTTTCGTAGTTTAAAGCCGCTATTTGCTCGTTCGTTTGAGCTATTTTTACATTGTTTTTGGTTCTGCCGTAGTCAAATATCTTTTGAACCAATGTAGCGCCAAAGCTCCATGTATTGGCATTGTTTTTAAAAATATTTTTTAGATTGTCGCTTGAGTATCCAAAAAATCCCGTCAGCGAAATCGTCGGGAAATACTCAGCCTTTGCTACGCCGATTAGGGCATTAGTTGCCTTTAGGCTTTCATAAGCACTTGCTACATCGCTTCTTTGAAAGAGTATGTCAGAGCTGATTCCGGCTTTTATTTCGGGCTCTTTTGGTAGATTTTTCGAGCTTTTTATGGAGCTTTTTAAAATTTCGTCGTTTGTTTTACCGCTTAAAATGCTTAAAGATGTGATTAGCGAACTTTTTTGATTTTGAACTTCTATGAGATTTACTTTAGCACTTTGCACGGCGGCTTTACTTTGCAGATAAACTACCTCGTCTATAGCGCCTAATTCAAACTGCGAGTTTCTAAATTCAAGAGTATTTTCATAGTTTTTAACCGTGTCTTTTAAAATTTTCTCTTTCATATTTAAAGAAACCAGCGTGAAGTAGCTTTGCGCCACAATAGAGCTTATACTAAGTCTTACAGTATCATAGTCAAATTTGCTCATTTGCAGGCTTGATTTAGCCGCTTCTATGCTGTTTTTAACTCTACCCCAAAAATCAATCTCATAATTTAGCCCCAAAGATATAGAGTCAATCGTCTGCTCGCCGCGTATTTGACCGCTGTTTTTGGTTCTGTTTGTGCTGACGTTTAAATTTACGTTGGGTAAAGTATCAGCCTCTCTTACTCCAAGCGTTGCCTCTGCTTTTTGCAAATTTAAAAATGCGATTTTAAGATCTATGTTGTTGTTAAGAGCATCGTTTATAAGAGCATTTAAATTTTCATCTCCGAATTCCTCCCACCATCTGTCTTTTATATCGCTCGTAAATTGATAAGTCGCTTCAAATTTCGTATCTACATTGGGCAAGTCGGGTCTAAACGAGCAGCCCGCAAAAAATATCGCAGCGATGATTATGATGAGATTACGCATTGGCTACCTCCTGTGTTTTTAGCTTTTTGTCCCAAAATTTGTTGTTTAAATTTTCAAGCAGATAGTAAAACATCGGTATGAAAAACAGCGCTATAGTGGTTGCCGCTATCATGCCGCCTATAACTCCCGTACCAAGCGCATGACGAGAAGCCGCACCCGCTCCCGTGCTGATAACCATAGGAAAAACTCCAAGCGTAAAGGCGATAGATGTCATTACTATCGGGCGGAATCTTAGCCTTGCGGCATTTACCGCAGCTTCAAAGACGCTCTTTCCGTTTTGACGCTCTTGCATTGCAAATTCTACAATCAATATCGCGTTTTTAGCCGATAGTCCGATGAGTAAAAGCAGACCTATTTGAAAATATATATCGTTATGCAGTCCTCTTAGCCAAGTGGCTACTAGTGCGCCAAATACGGCAAAAGGAACCGCGGTAATAACCGCAAGCGGTATAAGCCACCTCTCATACTGTGCGGCTAGGATTAAAAACACAAACACCATTCCGAAAGCAAATGCTACCGCGCCCGTGCCTTGTGAGCTAACCTCTTGAAAGGCGCTTCCCGACCAGCTTATGGAGTATTCGTCACTTGAGAGATTTTGCGCAACCACTTCACTTATGGCCCTTATCGCATCGCCTGAAGTGTATCCGGGCTTTGGATCGCCTAAAATTTTAGCCGCAGGAAAGAGGTTAAATCTATCGACTATGTCAGGCCCTACACTTCGTTTTAGAGTAACGAGTGAATTTAGAGGTATCATCTCTCCCGAATTTGATTTAACGAATATGTTTCTAAAGTCCTCAGGAGAATTTCTATATTTATCTAAAGCCCTTACTTGAACGTCGTAGGATTTTCCTAACATGTTAAAGTCATTTACGTAGTATGAGCCTACTGTAGCAGCTATCGTGCTAAATATATCAGGCTCGCTTACTCCAAGGAGCTTTGCTTTTTGCTTATCTACGCTTATATTATACTGTGGATAGGTTGTTTCAAGCGTAGTTCGCACACTGGTAAGCTCAGGGCGTGCATTTGCCGCGGCGACTATCTTAAGGGCGTCTTTTTCGATCTCGTTGTAAGTCTTACCCGTTTTATTAAGTAGATACATCTCAAATCCACCCGTGATACTAAGCCCGGTTATCGGCGGAACATTGACGACAAAGGTCATAGACTCTTTTGAACCCCAAAATATCTTATTGAATTGCCCTACTAGCGCACCTGCCGAGCTATCCGGACTCTTTCTTTCGCTCCAGTCTTTTAGTCTGATGAAGGCTACGGCTGAATTTTCTTTAAGTGCGCCGGCAAACATATCATATCCTACAAGCCCTGTTACAAATTCGATGTTTGGATTTTTGGTAAATGCGCTGCTTATATCCTTCATCTCATTTTTTGTCCTGTCCATTACCGAAGCCGGCGGAAGAGATGTGATGGCTATGATCGAGCCTTTATCCTCTGATGGCACTAGGCTTGAAGGAATTTTATTAAACAGCGTAAATATAGCATATCCCATTATGGCTATGATGATGAAGCTTGGGATTATATGACGCAGCACTTTAGCTACTCCTGCGCTGAAAATTTTTGTACTCCAGTCAAAAAAGTCATTAAATTTTTGCACAAACCAAAACGGCTTTGACTCTTGCTTTTTAAGCATTACAACACAAAGCGCAGGCGTTAGAGTAAGCGCCACAAGTCCTGAGATACAAACCGAAACAACAAGAGTTAGCGCAAACTGCCTTTGTATAACGCCTACAAAGCCCTCCATAAAAGCAACCGGGATAAAAACAGCCGATAGAACAAGCACTATGGATATAACGGGCGCAAAAATTTCCTCCATAGCCTTAACGGTAGCGTCTCTTACGCTTATATCTTTTTCTTCATGTAAAATTCTCTCCACGTTTTCTATGACGATAATCGCATCATCCACGACTATGCCGATAGCAAGCACGAGAGCAAAAAGAGTTATCAAATTTATCGTAAAGCCCATCGCATAAAGCCCCGCAAATGTGCCTATGATAGATACGGGAACGGCGATCATAGGTATGATTGTGGCTCTAAAACTCTTTAAAAACATATATATAACGACCATTACGAGTATCATCGCCTCTATAAAGGTCTTCATAACTTCGTTTATCGACACCTGTATAAATTCGGTAGGATTGTAAGAAACGTTATGTTTAAAGCCCGCAGGAAAGGTTTTTGCTAGCTCTTCAAGTCTTTTATTGACCGCGTTAGCCGTAGCTAGAGCGTTTGCGCCGTTTTGCAAAAAGATTAGCATAGGAACCATCTTTTCGCCGTTTAGCATACCTTCAAAGACATAGCTCTTTGCGCCAAGCTCAACTTCGGCTATATCCTTTAGCTTTAGCACGGTGCCTTCTTTTGAAGTTCTTATGATGATATTTTCAAATTCCTGAACGCTTTTTAATCGCCCCTCCGGTCTAATGGAAAAGACATAAGGGTTATCGGTAGTATTTGGTTGCTCTCCGATTTTGCCCGTTGCGTATTGTTTGTTTTGTTGATTTATCTGGGCTATAACCTCGCTTGTCGAGATGTTAAATTTCGCAAGCAGATCAGGCTTGAGCCAAATTCTCATAGCATAGTCTTTATTGCCGATTACCGCGGTGTCGCCTACGCCGTCTACTCTTTTTATCTCGTCTTCTATATTTGCAAGCACGTAGTTGTGCATCTTAATGATATCCATATCTTCAGAGGTAAAAGTGATAACTTCAAGTATGCTTGAGCTTCTTTCTCTTACCGTTACGCCTCTTTGCTGAACTTCACTAGGAAGCTTTGCAAGAGCCGCTTGAACGCGGTTATTTACATCGATTGCGGCTTGTTTTGAGTCAGAGCCTATCTTAAAATATACGTTTATGCCCATAGTACCGCTTGAGCTTGAAGTGCTTTGTATATAAAGCATATTTTCAACGCCATTTATCTGATCTTCGATAGTAGTTGCAACCGAATCCGCAATGGTTTGCGCATCAGCTCCCGTATAAACCGCGCTTACTGAAATTTGAGGCGGGGTAAGTTGCGGATACTCTTCTACCGGCAGACCTTTAATTGCCATTGCGCCTGCTATTACTATGATTATAGATACGACCGTAGCAAATATCGGTCTGTCTATAAAAAATTTAGAAAACATCTAGTTTTTCTCCTTATCAACTTGCGCATCCGCTCCCACTCTAATCTTTTTAAAGTTGTTTATGATGATCAAATCTCCCTCTTCAAGTCCGCCGCTAACTACCGCATAGTCCTCTTTTTGATATGAAATTTCTATGTTTTTTTGCGTTACTTTTTGATCTTTTAGCACAAGTACAAAGGTGTTCATAGCGTCTTGCTGGATGGCTACTTGAGGAATCTTAAATCCGTCTTTTTGATAAAATCCATCCATGACTACGCTTGCAAAAGCTCCCGGCATTAGCTTTGCGTCTTTGTTTTCAAATTCCGCTTTAGCCAAAACGCTTCCTACATTCACATCCACTACATTATCTATAAAGTTTACTTTGCCTTTAAAAATTTCGCCTCCCGTTTTTAGCGTGGCGTTAGCGCCATTTTGCTCCCAAGAGCCGCTTTGTACGTTTTTGATTCTATTTAGATTATCAACATCGGCGATATAAAATTTAACGCTTATCGGATCGATTTTGGTTAGCCTTACAAGCTCCGTTGCGCTAGCTGAAACAAAAGAGCCCACATCTACTAAATTTTCGCCCAAAATTCCGTCAAACGGCGCAACAACTGTCGTATATCCAAGATCTATCTTTGCGTTTTTGGAATTTGCCTTTACGCTTAGCAAGGTTGCGTTTGCGATATCAAGAGCGCTTTTTGCAGAGTCAAATTCCTTCTGGCTTACGGCTTTTTTCTCATAAAGTTTTTTTACTCTATTAAATTCGGTTTGAGCGTTT
Source organism: Campylobacter sp. RM16188 (assembly GCF_012978795.1). NCBI lineage: Bacteria > Pseudomonadati > Campylobacterota > Epsilonproteobacteria > Campylobacterales > Campylobacteraceae > Campylobacter > Campylobacter sp. RM16188. Next base: position 140,016 of record NZ_LIWQ01000001.1, read on the forward strand.
TTAAGAGTTGCGCTCGCTACGCCCACGCTTGCTTCAAGAGCGTCATAGCTTGCCTGATACTTTTCAGGGTCGATTAAAAACAGCTTATCGCCCGCTTTTACACTATCGCCCGCTTTAAAATACTGCTTAATAAGAGTGCCTGAAACCTTAGGACGAAGCGTTACGTCTTGGTCACTTACGATTTTAGCGGGATATTCAAAAGTTATCGGGATGTCTTCTTTTTTGGCTTTTATGATATCTACTTTTGCAGGCGGCATCTGCGGTCTTTGACCCGCTGTATTTGCTTTATCGTCCTTAAAGCAGCCCGAAAAAGAGATTAAAATTCCCATTATTAGAGAAAAATTTGCAAGTTTTTTCATATAGTAACCTTGTGATATTTTGGTTTGTGATATTTTGTAATTTAAGTTACAATTATTTTGCGCAATTATATTATTATTCATTTTTTTTGTCAATTAACTTTGGTTTAATTTTTAGATTTACAAACTCCGTTTAAGAATAGATCAACGCAAATTTTAACGTGCTCTTCGCGCTGCTGTTTTGATAAAGTTATATCGCTGTTTAGAAGTACGGCGTTATAGTGATAAGGGCTTCTTACCAGAGCGCAGAACAAGCCCGCGGCAAGATCTGCGTCTATACCTGAAAGCTTGGCTTTGATCTCGTCTCGGTTAAAGAAATCAACTAAAATTTTATGTATCTTATTTAAAATTTGCTCTAAAAACATATTGCCCAGTGCGGAGTCGTTTTTAAAACCTTCAATTATCATAGTGCGGGCTATATAAGTCGTTTTTCTTTCGCAGATGATATCAAAAAATACGGTTGCGAATTTATGCAAAAAATCCTCAAGCTTATGAGAGAGTTTTAGATCTATCTTTTCGTCGATTTCGTTACAAAATTCATCTATGCTTTTATCTACTATCGCTTTAAAAAGACCCTCTTTGTTCTTAAAAAATTTATATATACTTGCAAGCGAGCCTCCGCTTTTGTCGATGATATCGTTTAAACTGGTGTTTTCATAGCCTTTTTCTAAAAATAGCTCAAGTGCGACTTGTGTTATTTTTTCATATCTTTCGTGACCACGTTTTGACATTTTTGTCATGGCTATTCCTTGCGAGTTTAAATTTGGCTTTTACTATATCATTAAATTTATAAATTTAAGATTTAAATTCATTATTGTTTAGGATAGACAAATATCGTCTCTCTTTCGATGCTTATTTTCTCTTTTTCGTCTTTTGCGTAAGCGTTTATCTTGATATGTATCGGCGCATCGTTTTTATCGCCTAAGTTTAAATTTTTAGAGGTTAAAACGACTACGACTTTCTTTTTCGCTCCGCTTTTTAGCTCGATAGGCTCTTTAGGGCGTGCTATTTTTATATTGGTGTCATTTACGTCAAAGTAATAGCTGTGATCTTTATTGTCGGTATTTTGGAATAAAAACGTATATGCGTTTTCGATTTCGCCGTTGTCTTTTATCTTATATAGTTCGCTCGTGCGATTTATGTTTAGCAGCATGTATTCTTTTTTTGTGCTCATGAATGCCAAGATGACAGTAGTAGCGGCGATAACAGCCATATAAGCGACCGTTCTAAATCTTAGATAATTAACCCCTTTGCCAGATTTTAGCGAGTTGTCGCTCGTCCAGTCTATAAGCGTCTTTTTGCCAAGCTTGCCCATGACTTTACTGCACGCATCCACGCATTCAAGGCAGTTTATGCACTCAAGTTGCATGCCTTTTCTTATATCTATATGAGTAGGGCAAATTTTAACGCATGCCTCACATCCAGTGCATTCGTTTTCAGGCTCTGGCGGTTTTTTCCAAAGCTTGATGTTTTTATCGTAAATTTTACCGCCTCTTTGTTCGTCATAGATAACTTGTATCGTATCTTCATCAAACATAACTGATTGAATTCTCGCATAAGGACAGACATATATACAAAATTTCTCCGCCAACCAAACTACGTCAAATACTATAAATGCCGTTATAAAAAACCAAATTCCCATTAAAAATTTATGCTCCCCGGCATTTTTAACGTAGCTTATAAAATCCTCAGGCGGTACAAAAAACCATAAGAAATTCGCTGCTGCCAAACAGGCTAAGACCGACCATATAACTACGCCTGCAAATTTTTTGAAATTTTGCCCTTCTATAGGCTTTTGTTTATTATTCGTATTTTTGTGAAGCTTTAAAATTTTAGTTTGGATTAGATCACGATAAATCACGCGAAATATCGTTTGCGGACAACTCCAGCCGCACCAAACCCTTCCGCCAAGAGTTGTAAGAAAAAATATAGTAAGAAAAAATATGATAAGCACAAATGGCATCAGATAAAGCTCTTGCGTGTCAAAGCTGTTAAAGAGCAGATGGAGTTGTTTTTTGTCAAAGCTTAGCAAGAAGAAGTGATTACCGTTTATCTTAACAAAAGGCAAGATAAGCGCGATACAGGTTAAGATTGCGTAGAACATATAACGCTTTTTAGCGTAGTTCGGATTGTTTTTTAAATTTTGCTCGCTCATAAAAATCCTTTTGAAATTTGAAAACAGTAAGTTACAAAATAATTATATTTTTTGCTAAATTATAATTTTAAACTTATTAAATATCTATTAATTAAGCTTTTATGCTTTGTTTTTTATAATTTAGCTGAAAAATTTAAACAGGAGGCGGAATGAAAAAGTTATCAAGAAGAGAGTTTTTAAAAACAGGCTTTGCGGCAGCTTCTATCAGTGCCGTAGGTGCTATGAATTTAAGCGCGAACGATCAGACAAACGAGATCAAATGGGACAGTGAATTTGACGTACTTATCGTAGGAAGCGGACTTAGCGCGAATGTCGCGGGTATCATAACCGCCGAAGCGGGACTTAATACCGTGCTAATTGAAAAGATGTCTCGAACCGGCGGAAATTCCGTGATATCTCAGCTTGATTTTGCTTGTGTAGGATCAGATGTGCAGGTTAATGCGGGGATTAAGGATTCAGTTGAGCTTTTTATCAAGGATCTAAATAAAGCCGGTAGAGGCTTTAACCACATTGACCAAACTCGCAGAATCGCTGAAAATTCAAAAAGGGCGTATGAGTTTATGAAAGCTCGCGGCGTAAAATACGCAGATAAGTTAAAGCATCTTGGCGGACATAGCGTAGCAAGAAGCCTAGAGACAGTAGATGGTGGCGGAGCGTGCATACAAACGCTTAATGCGCACTTTGAAAGTAAAGGCGGAAAAACTCTAAAAAGAGTAAAAGCCGATGAGATAATCAAAGATCAAAACGGCGTAGTTATCGGGCTAAAAGTAAGAGAGGATTATAAATTTGACAGAAAACTCAAAAACGATGACGCTCAAAACACTTCAGGAGAGGTTAAATTCTATAAAGCTAAAAAAGCGGTTATCTTTGCCAGCGGAGGATATTCTGCGGATAAGGAGTTTAAATTTATCCAAAATCCAAGACTCTCTTTGGCTAATACTCCTTCAAACGCAGGTGCAACGGCGGGAGCTCTTAAGATAATGCTAAAAGCCGGAGCTACGCCCGTACAGCTTAGCCTCGCGAGATATTCGTTTGGAATTCCTACTGAGGATTTGATATTTTCTATCATAGTAGACGGCAAAAACACAAAACGCTTTATGAACGAGGACGGCGATAGACAAACTCTGTCAAACAATATCTTGGAAAATATGCAAAATAATGATTCGACACTCTTTCCTGTGATTATTTTTGATAGTGTCGGCTTTAATTCAAGTCACGATCCAAAGCGTCTTGAAGGATTTATAACCAGCGGAAAGCTTAAGAAATTTGACACGCTTGAGGCTCTTGCGCAGGAATTTAAGCTAAATTTGCAAACTTTAAATAGCGAAATAGAAAAATATAATAAGCTAATAAGCGAAAAAGCAGATACCGACTTTAAGAAAGATCTAAGCAAAAAGAGCGTTGCGCCGATAGCAAAAGCGCCGTTTTACGCTATCTTGGGAGCTCCGGGCATAAGCTACACTCAAGGCGGTGTTAGAACGAATTTAAATTTTGAAGTTCTTGGCGTTTATGATGATAGTCCTATTAAAAATCTATATGCGGTTGGCGAAGCTACGGGCGGAGTTCACGGCTATAGCAGGCTTACAAGCTGCTCTGTGCCTGATTGTATAACTTCGGCTATGATAGCGGCCGAGCATATAATAAAGTAAAAGGGTGATATGCGAGCTAAATTTAAACGATAGTAGAATTTGGATCAAATTTTGAAATTTAATAAAATTTAAGTATAATCGCACTCTATTTTAATCGAAAGGTGGTGAGGGTCGTGCCAGGAATCAAGGTACATCCTAATGAGTCTTTTGACGAAGCGTATAGGAAATTCAAAAAGCAAGTCGACAGAAATCTTATCGTAACGGAAGTTCGCGCAAGAAGATTTTTCGAGCCTATGACTGAAATTCGCAAAAAGCAAAAAATTTCAGCTCGTAAAAAAATGCTTAAACGTCTTTATATGCTTAGACGCTACGAGTCAAAACTCTAACCAAATTAAACTAACTAACCTCGTGTTAGTTAGTTTAACTTCTTTATTAGCCTAAATTTGCCATAATATCTGCATTTTTAAAGAAAAGGAAATTTATGCGTAAGTTATCCGTTAGCGAAGCCGCCGAAGTTTTAGGTATAACAAAAGAGGCGATTTATAACAGGATAAGACGAAAAAGTTTAAAATCAATCGACGAAAATGGCTTTAAATACGTTTTAATTGAAGACGATAAGTCCGCTAACGAGCCACAAACAAAATCTAAAACAACCAAGCCGAGCGCTAAAAAATCTACAAAAAATGTTAGTGAAAATTCAGGCGAAACTACAGAAGAAAAAAGCGAATTTGTCAAATTTCTACTAATGCAGCTTGAAGAGCTAAAAGAGCAAAATAGAAATTTACAAGAGGATAAGGATCGTTTGCACGCTCAAAAAGAGGAAATTTTAATCGCTAATAAAGATGAAATATCTGAAATTTATAAAGAGCGAGACGAGAAATTTAGATATTTTTTACAAATGCTTGAGCGACCGCTTTTAGCAAGACAAAACGGCGAGTATATCCGCCCGATCGATGTGGAATTTGACGAAGGCGAAGAAGTTCATGAAACTCAAGTTTATAGTGAATTTAAAAGCGAAGAAAAAGATAAAGCTAAGATCAAAAAGTGGCTTAGCTTGAGTGAGTTTTTAAATGGACTAAATTCAAAAAATAAAAAGAAAAAAAAGATACAAAAAATGATCATTAAAAATATCGGCAAGTCGAAATTTATCAAATTTAAAGACGGCGTGATATGGGTAAGAAACGAAAAATCAATAAAACAGATAGTAGGTGAAGTATGAAAAGAATCAAAAAAATTGCAACTTATGCCGCTGTAGGCGGATTTGGCGCGATAGTTATGGCGGGACTTGCCGGATGTAGCGGAGGAGGAGAAGATCAAAGCGTAGTGCGCGAGGATACTCAAGCGCAAGGAGCGTTTGTTATCATCGAAGAGACGGCGAAAGGGTCTTATAAGGTGCTTGAAGAGTATCCAAGCAGCGAAACCAGAGTCGTGCTAAAGCAGCTTGACGGCACTGAAAGAGTGCTAACAAAAGAGGAGATGGATAAGCTAATCGCCGAAGAAAACGCTAAGATCGATAACGGCACTTCAAATTTGACAAAGCCTGATGCGCAGCTTAGTAGCGGTGGGCTTGGTCTTGGCGAAGCTATATTGGCTTCTGCCGCGGGATATTTGATAGGAAGCTGGATAGGAAATAAGCTCTTTAACAATCAAGCTTTTCAAAACCACCGCCAGAGCGCTTATAAAAATCCTTCAACTTACTCAAGAAGCGTTGATAGCTTTAATAAAGCCAAGGCTACAAGCTCGGCGAGCAAGCCTACGGGCGGCAAGAGCGGATTTTTCGGTAGTGGAAGCAAGACTAATCAATCGGTAGGTGGATGATGATAAATTTAAAAAAAGTTAAGCCTTTAGATAAGGCGTTTTTAGAAAGCATAGGCTTTGCTTGGCATACCGATAGTGACGATAGCTCCTATATTTCAGATGAGCTTGTGGAGGTTAGCGAACAGGAGGCTGAAGCCTACTATGAGGCGGCAAACGAGCTATACGATATGTTTGTAACCGCAGGGCAGCATATAATAGATAATAACCTCTATCACGAGGTTGGCATACCTTTTAATCTTGTCGATCTTGTAAAAGAAAGCTGGGAAAACGAGGTTCATTGGCATCTTTACGGGCGATTTGACTTGGCAGGTGGACTTAACGGAAAGCCGATAAAACTAATCGAATTTAACGCCGATACGCCGACTGCGATATTTGAAACCGCGATTATTCAGTGGGCGATTTTGAAATTTAACGGCATGGATGAGAGTTCGCAGTTTAACGATCTTTACGAAGCTTTGAAAGAAAATTTCAAGCGTCTTGTAACGCTTAGTGAGGATACAAGCGAATTTAGCAAGCTTTATGAGGGTTGGAAAATTCTCTTTAGCTCTATTGCCGGCAGTGTTGAGGATGAACAGAGCGTAAAACTACTTGAATATATCGCTAAAGAGGCCGGATTTCATACGAATTTTGCCTATGTCGATGAGGTTGAATTTAACGACGAAGAGGGTATATTTAAGGGTGGTGAAAATTACGAATACTGGTTTAAGCTAATTCCATGGGAGGATATCGCCGTGCAGGAGGGTGAGCTTGCATTAATTCTTAAAAATATAATGGCAAATCAAAGAGCCATTATCTTAAATCCTGCTTATACGCTGATGTTTCAAAGCAAGGGTATTTTAAAAATTCTTTGGGATCTTTACCCAAATCATCCGCTTTTGCTTGAGGCTTCAGACAAACCGTTAGTAGGTAAAAAATGTGTTAAAAAGCCTATATTTGGGCGTGAAGGAGCAAACGTTAGCATTATAGAAGCTGACGGAAGCGTTAGTGTTAGCAGTGATGGCGAATACGAGAAAAATAGAGCCGTGTATCAAGAATTTTACGAATTTAACAAAGACGAAAGAGGTGATAGTTATCAGGCGGGAGTATTTTTTGCTTATGAGGCTTGCGCGCTCGGGTATAGAAAAGGCGGAGACATTTTAAACAACGCTTCTAAATTCGTGGGACACTACATAAAGGGGTAAACATGAAAATAGTCTGCCTTGACGCTTCAACTTTAGGAAGTGACGTTAGCCTTGATGTTTTTGGCAAATTCGGCGAGTTTGTAAGCTATGATAAGACGAGTAAGAGTCAAACCATAGAGCGTTTAAAGGGCGCTGATGTCGTGATAACTAACAAGGTTATTATTGGCCGTGACGTTATGGACGCGACAAATTTAAAGCTCGTTTGCATAAGCGCAACAGGCATGAATAATGTCAATCTAGACTATGCAAAAGCTAAAAACATAGCCGTTAAAAATGTCGCAGGCTACTCGACTAACAGTGTCGCACAGCATACTTTTGCTTGTTTGTTAGCGTTAGTAAATCGCATTAAATTTTATGATGATTATGTGCAAAGCGGCGAGTGGGTAAAGAGCGAAATTTTTACTAATTTAGATAGATCTATCGGCGAGATAAGCGGCAAGAATTTCGGCATCATAGGACTTGGTGAGATAGGACGAAGCGTGGCTAGGATAGCTATGGCTTTTGGCGCAAACGTGAGCTACTACTCAACAAGCGGAGCAAACGATAATGGCGAGTTTAAAAGGCAAAATTTAGACGAGCTTTTAACGAGCTGCGATATCGTAAGCATACACGCCCCTCTTAATGAAAAAACTGTAAATTTAATCTCTTCTAAAGAGCTAAATTTGATGAAAGAAGGCGCAGTGCTTATGAATTTCGGACGCGGCGGGATAGTTGATGAAGCCGCACTTGCTAAGGCGATAGACGAGCGAAATTTAAAAGCCTGCATAGACGTGCTTGAAAGTGAGCCGATGAGGCAAAACCATCCGCTTTTAAATATCAAAAACAAAGAAAATTTGATAATCACTCCGCATGTTGCATGGGCGAGCAAAGAAGCGCGCGAGAAGCTCATAAATTTGATAGTAAAAAATATAGAAGATTTTATAAAGGAGAGTTAAATGGCTAGCGAACATAGCTTTGATATAAGTGCGCAAGTTGATCTGATGGAGGTGAAAAACGCACTTGAAACCGCCAAAAAGGAAGTTACCGCAAGGTATGACTTTAAAGGTATCGCCGCTGAAATAGAGCTAAACGAAAAGGACAAATTTATCACTCTTCTTAGCTCAAGCGATAATAAAATCGACGTGTTAAAAGATATCGTCATCTCAAAGCTTATAAAGCGCAATATCCCTCCTGTAGCGGTTAGCGAAACCAAACGAGAAAGCGCAAGCGGAGGAAATATAAAAGCTACTCTTAAGCTAAATGACACACTTGATAGCGATAACGCAAAAAAGATCACAAAAGCTATAAAAGACGCCAAACTAAAAGTAAGCGCCGCAATAAGAGGCGAAGAGGTAAGAGTAACCGGCAAGTCGATTGACGATCTGCAAGAGTGTATAAGGATAGTTAAGGGCTTAAACTTAGAGCTTCCAATTAATTTTAAAAATTTAAAATAATTTTTTGCTTAAAACGGAAGAGTTAAATATAAAGAGCGATTTTAAGCCTGAGCTATCTATAAAAAATGAATTTATAGTAAAGTAAAATATCGTAAGCGGCTATCTTAAAGTAGGTTTTATAAGATCAAATTTTATCCGGATTGTAAAAGCTTTTATAGTAAATTTGACTTTTGTTTTAGCTCTAAATTAAATTATAAAGCTTGAAATTTATAGCTTTTTTATAAAATAATCCGCTAATACAAGATGTATTGAAATTTGATTTTATATATGTAAAATTAGCACTTGGCGGTTGGTTTATAGATCAACGTCATAAATAAAAAGAAGAATTTAATAAAATTTTAGCTACTATTTAAAGTTTAAAAAATATTTTAGTTAGGATAATTAATTATGGGTTTTAAGAATATTATAGAGAAATTTGCAGTTAATTATGCTCATAATTCTATGCAAAAGTCACTTTATAACGGACTAAATATAAACATTTTGGATAACAAATTTAACAAAATTCCAAAGCCCGATACCGAATATATGCTATATGCGCACGTGCCGTTTTGTCACACTTTTTGCCCTTACTGCTCATTTCATAAGTATCATTACGAACAAGAGCTTGCGGTGCATTATTTTGCAAATTTACGCGAAGAAATGAGACAGGTTAAAGAGGCGGGATTTAACTTCACGTCGATGTATGTCGGTGGCGGAACCACACTTATAAATGAACCTGAGCTTGAAAAGACGCTTGTGCTTGCAAAAGAACTCTTTGATATCAAAGACATATCCTGCGAGAGCGATCCAAACCACATAGAGCCTGAAAATTTAAAGAGATTTCAAGGACTGATCGACCGTCTAAGTGTAGGCGTGCAAAGCTTTAGCGATGACATCTTAAAAAAAGTAGCCAGATATGATCGATTCGGCTCAAGCGAAGTGTTGCAAGAAAAGCTAAAAAAGGCTATGGGAGTGCTGCCTACGATAAGCCTTGATCTTATCTTCAATCTTCCAAATCAAACCAAAGAGCAGCTTTTAACGGATATAAAAATCGCAAAATCAATTGCTCCGGAGCAGATAACGTTCTATCCGCTTATGAAATCACCCCTTACTCGCGATGCTATAGCCAGATCTCTTGGCGTGGATGATAGCGACAACGAGCGCGAGTTTTATGAGCTAATTTGTGAAAATTTCAGTGATTATCACCAAAGCAACGCTTGGGCGTTTGGTCGCGATAATGCAAATTTACGAGATGAATATGTAGGAAGCCATCACGAGTATCTTGGAGTCGGAAGCGGTGCGTTTAGCTTCTTAAACGGAGAGCTTCTCATAAACGCGTTTAATCTGCTTGATTACGGCAGAATGGTTAAAAACCACGAAAGCCCGGTCATCGCAAAATGTAGCTTTACTAAAAAAGATCGCCTTAAATACATATTCTTAACTGAGCTTTTTGACGGTGGAGTCGATATAGCTAAATACAATGAATTTAACCGTGCAAACATCCATAAGGAGCTCTTTGTCGAGCTAAATTTGCTTAAACTTGTAAATGCTATCTATGAAGAAAACGGAGTGATTAAACCTACGTTTTTTGGTAAGTATATCTGCCTTGTTTTGATGCGCGATTTTTATGCGGGTATGGATAAGGTTAGAGCGATATTTAAGGATGATGCAAAGATAAAGCGAAGCAAAAAACTACGCATAATGGAAGAAAACACCGAGCCAAATTTAGATAACTCGGTCATCTCGCCAAAGGCTGCGGTTTAATAGAACTACATAAAATCAAGCTAATTTTGCTTGATTTTATTTTTTTGTATTTGAAAATATTAGTTTAAAACCCTACTTTTTTCTCTTCGTCAAAGGCACTTGAAATTTCGCGTTTAATCTCGTTTTCAAAGTCTTTAAGAGTAAAAATTCCATCATCTCTAATGGCAACTTTAAGAGCCGTGTTTTTAAGCACAAGCATGATTTGCGCGCCGCTTAAGTCAAATTTGGCAAGCTCTTTTATATCAAATCCATCTTCAAAGCTCGCATTTTCAGGCATTACTTTTCGCCAAATCGCAAGGCGTGCCGCAAAATCAGGCTTTTTAAACTCTATTTTATAGTCAAATCTTCTTGAAAACGCACTATCAAGGCTCTGCAAGAAATTCGTCGTAGCGATTAAGACGCCTTCAAATTTCTCAATCTGCTCTAAAAATATATTTTGCATTTGATTGTGCATCTTATCAGCCCCGCTTGAACTCTCCGTCCTTGTGCTTAAGAACTGATCGGCTTCATTTAGAAGCAGCACTGGCTCGCTCTTGCTTTTAGCGCAAATTTCCTTATACGTATCAAAAATTTTACGAACGTTTTGTTCGCTTTCGCCTACGTATTTACTTAAAATTTTAGAGCAGTCAAAGCTTAAAACCATCTTTTTAAGACTCTTTGCAAGCCCTATTGCACTCATCGTTTTGCCTGTTCCCGCAGCTCCGTAAAAGATGATCTTAACGTCTATGGCGCGGCGAGATTTGATCCTCCAGCTTGAAAGACGCGTTAAGACTTTTTTATCAACTTGCTTTAAAATCGCATCCATTAGCTCTTTTGTCTTGTCGTTTAAAACCACATCTTCGATGCTTGAGCTAGGTTCGATTAGCTCAAAAATATCTTGTTCTTTGACTATGCTGGCAAGCTCAAGTTTTTTGCTTTTTTTCTCGTTTTTAGGATGCATTATGCGTTGCAAAATATCATCATTTATGAAAAAACTTCGCGTTATGTTTCCAAGTGCGCTTAAAACCTCGTCATAATCAACCAACCCGCTCTCAATCAGCTTTGAGCCCTCATCAAGCAGCGATCTGTTTTTCGCTCTTTGAAACTCATCTCCGCCTAGAATTCCCACAAGAGCGTTTAGATCTCGCATTCCGTCAAATTCGCCAGCATATTCTTCTTTTAAAAGAGTTAAAAAGATAATTTGCTCATTTTCATCAAGCGAATTTTCTTTAAAAATTTGCTCTACAACAAGGGCGATTTTGCTTAAATTTAGTCGCTTTTTTATCGTTTCGCCAAGAGTTTGAATCTCTTTTTGAAGCCTATTTTTAGCCTCATTTGTGCTATTTGGATCAAAAAGAGCAAGTCTTGCATAAAGCTCGATACGTAAAAATTGATCTTTAAGGTATTCTAAGTGATCATCGTATGCGGTTATTTGGGGCATTTTAATACTAACATCGCCGTTTTCTAAAATTTTTAAAAACGCCGCAGAGAGTGAAATTTCTACGTGCAAAAGCGTTAGTAAATTTGATTGGTTGGGTTTGGTTTCGGCGGTTTTAAATATACTAAAGCTTTGATTTATCCAGCCGTTATCAATAAGTGATCTGATATCTTCCAAATGATTTAGGAATTTATATCCGCTCTCGTCGCCAAATATAGCTTTAAGCACGTCATAAACGCTGTTTTGAGCGCTGCCGTCTATGTAGGCTTTGCTTAGAAATTGAAGGATTTTAGCCTCGTTTTCATTGCAGTTTATGAGCGCGCTTAAATTTGAGTCTTTGGCGTTTGAGCCGATAAATTCAAGAAGATATTTCACTTAGTTCGCCCTTTGCGATTTGATCTTTTAAAACTCGTTTTAAAACCTTGCCCGTAGCGTTTTTAGGCAGCTCTTTTACGAAATGTATATGTTTTGGAATTTTAAAATTAGCCAAATGCTTTTTAAGATGAGCTCTTATGGTTTTTTCATCCGTGCTCATATCGTCTTTAAACTGTATAAACGCCACGACCTCTTCGTCCGCGTGCGCATCGCGTATGCCTACTACTGCCGCAGCCTCGATGGTTTCGATCTTAAACAGAACTTCTTCGATCTCTCTTGGATATACGTTAATGCCTTTTGAAATGATTAAATCCTTTTTGCGATCCACGATAAATAGATATCCGTCTTCATCGACTTTACCAAGATCGCCCGTCCTTAACCAGCCGTTCATTATCGTTTCATCCGTTGCGTCAGGCATATTTAAGTAGCCTTGCATGACGCAATCGCCCTTTACGATGATCTCGCCCACTTCGCCTACAGGCACTTCCATCATCTCGTCATTTACGATTTTTATCTCATATCCCGGTAGCGGAAGCCCAACGCTTGCTATCTTTTGTCTATTACTTGGATTTATCGCGACCGCAGGCGAACACTCACTAAGACCGTAGCCTTCAAGAAGTTTTGCGCGCGGAAATTTCTTTTTAAAGTCGATTATGGTCTGTTCCGCTAAAGGTGCTGCGCCGCTTATAAAGAGCCTTACGCAGTTAAACCACTTAAAATACCATGGAATTTTCGCCTTGCCGATAGCCGTGTAAATAGCCGGCACGCCAAGAAATATCGTAGCTCTTTTAAGCAGAGTTTGCTTAAGCACGTTTGAAAAAGGAAAGACCGATTTAACGAGTATCATCGAGCTTGCCGAAAATATCGGAAGCAGTATCATGACCGTAAGCGTAAAGCTATGAAACATCGGTAAAAAGACCATAAATCTATCTTTTTTACCGATATAAAAAAGCTCCATCGCTCCCATGATGTTTGAAAATACGTTACGGTAGCTTAGCATCGCACCCTTTGGCTTGCCGGTAGTGCCTGAGGTGTAGATGATGTGAGCCAGATCGTCAAGAGTCGGTTGCTTGGTCAAATTTAGCTCTATCTTGCACATTCTGGCTTGATTGAAGCTGATGTTTGTTTCGTTTAAATTTTCAAAATCGCCTATCCAGATTATCTTTTTGATGTTTGTTTTGTTTTCAAGCCCTTTGATCTCTTTGGCTAAATTTGCCGCGGCAAAGAGAATTTTAGCCGAACAGTCGTTTAGTATGTATTCAAATTCCTCGTATTTTAAGAAGGTGTTGATAGGCACGGCTACCGCTCCGATAGCCGAAATAGCAAAGTAAGATGTGATGAATTCTTCCGAATTTGAAACTATCATCGCCACTTTGTCGCCAAAACCTACGCCTGAGCTTTGCAGATATGCCGCTATAGCGTCTATCTCGAATTTTAGCTCGCCGTAGCTTCTTTTGTATCCTTCGCCGTATATGGCTATGCTCTTTTTGCCTTTATAGTAAGAGGCGTTAAACATCTCGTAGAAATTTTGATAAATGTAACTCATTTTGTGCCTTAAAATTTATATTTCACACCTAGATTTACGATTTGGGCGTTTGCTTTTTCAAATTTCCCGTTCGGATAAAAATCTATAGTCCTAGTAACCTCTCTAGCCTTTCTGTCTTGGTACATATAAGCAAGTCCGAATTCCAAGTCGTCGCTAAATTTGTAGTTAAAACCTGCGGAATAGACATATGATTTAGTATCAGGTAGCTCAAATCCTGTTTTATCGGCACGAGAAGCCGCCTCGTCATACATAAAGCCTGCCATTACTCTTAGCTTGTTTGTAGCATCGTGAGCCACACCTAGGCGGTATGAGTTGGTATCTTTCCAATCTCTTGGGTGGGCTTTGTCATATGCCTGAAAGAATGGATTTGCGTTTTGAGCCGCAGTTGCGTTATCGTAGTTAAAGTCTAGCTCTTTCCACGCCGACCAGTAGGTTCTCTCATAAGCAAACATAAACGTCGTGTCTTTAAATTTGTATGAAGTAGCCAAAACAAGAGCAGCAGGCATAGGGACTTCTACTCTTGCTTTGTTATCGTAATCAGCGCCTACCGGCACGTCTATTTTAGCATCTCCTTTTAGTTTCATCATTACTTTTGAGCGGTAAGTCGCAGCTAGGCTGAAATTTTCGGTAGGTTTATAGGTAAGCGCTACGTTGTAGCCAAAATTTATACCGTCGCCTTTTAGTGTGCGACTTGTTGCTCCAGCCCTAGGTATCATCGCTTCGCTTGAAGCCCTACCTTGAGAATAAAGCGCTCTTAGACCAAAACCTATGGCAAGATCGTCAGTTATCCTATAAGCTGCGGTTGGATTTACTTCAAAAACTTTTAGCTGAAATTTTTGTGCGGTTGCTTTGGCGGCAGGATGATCCCATCTCATGGCAATTCCTGCAGGAGCAAATAAAGAAAGACCAAATCTCCAGTTTGTGTAGTATTCAGGCGATACGAAGTGAAATGTCGGAACAAACGCTCTTGCCGCTTTTGATTCGTATTTTTGACCGCTTTTATCGGTAAATTTTATCTTGTTAAGGTGCAAATACGAAAACGAGTTTTCAAAATAGTGCCTAGAATCATCTAAAAACATCATATTTGCAGGGTTGTAATAAGATGCGTCAGGACCAAAGCTTGTGGCGACGTTTGAGTTTAAAAGAGCCGTTCCGTCGTTGCTTTGTTCTGAAATTTTAAATCCCGCACCGCTTAAAAAAGTGCAGGCTACCAAAGAGCCGATCAGATATTTTTTCATAAATTACCTCCTAATTTGTAAAATTTCTTAAAAATTTAATTTCATCCGCCCAAATACTATCGTCAATAGTCTCAAGTATCAGAGGAATTTCATCAGTTCTTTTATCTTTTATTATGTTTTCAAAAGTCTTAGAGCCCAAACACCCTTTGCCTAGACTCTCGTGCCTATCTTTTTTTGATCCAAGACCGAATTTGGTGTCGTTTAAGTGCATCGCGCAAAGATATTTAAAACCTACTATATCGTCAAATTCTTTCATGGTTTTATCGTAGTTTTCTTTTATGTCATAACCCGCGGCAAACGTATGACACGTATCAAGACAAACGCCTATGCGGGATTTGTCGTTGCATTTGTTGATGAGGTATTCGAGGTGTTCGAATTTAAAGCCGAGGTTGCTTCCTTGACCTGCCGTGTTTTCGATGACAAGTTTTACGTTTTGGCTATTTTCAAGGATGAAATTTATAGAATTTGCGATGTTGTCCAAGCAAGCTTCGGTTGAAATTTCTTTTAAGTGCGAGCCCGGATGAAAATTTATAAGCTCAAGCCCGAGTTGTTCTACGCGTGCGACTTCGTCTAAAAAAGCGTCTATTGAAATTTGGCGTTTTTCATCGTCAAAATGGCCTAAATTTATTAAGTAGCTATTATGCGGTAAGACGTGCTTGGGACTTATGTTTGCAAGGCGCAAATTTTCTTTAAATTGGCTGATATTTTCCTTTGTTAGCGGCTTTGCACTCCACTGGCGTTGATTTTTAACAAACAATGCAAATGCGTTTGCGCCGATTTTCATCGCATTTAAAGGCGCATTTTCTACGCCTCCGCTTGCGCTTACGTGCGCTCCG
The DNA here is from genome assembly GCF_012978795.1 of Campylobacter sp. RM16188. NCBI lineage: Bacteria > Pseudomonadati > Campylobacterota > Epsilonproteobacteria > Campylobacterales > Campylobacteraceae > Campylobacter > Campylobacter sp. RM16188. The sequence goes on from NZ_LIWQ01000001.1 coordinate 155,703, forward strand.
ATATATTTCATTTAAGCTCTTTAATTATTATTTTTATACGATTTTTTGTGTCCTGAAAACTTGTTTTTTCATGGCAAACTTCGTATTTTAATGAATATTTGCTTATATCTTGTTTGAATCCGCACGAATTTGTTTCTAAATTCGCTTGGTTATATATCGGCTTTCTTTGCAAAATTTCGCTAAAAAGCTCCTCGTAGTGTTCATTTCCTAAGAATTTTTTATTGAATTCCGGCTTTTCGTAACACACTTGATTTGTGCAAATTTTATCGTTAATTTTGATATTTAGCGTATTTATACCCGAGCTATAAATTTGCAAATTTATGGAATTTTTACTCTTATGCAAAAACCCTACGTCGTTTATTTTAATAGCCGGCGAAAGTATCGTGATTTGAAAGCTGTTTGAAATTTTAGGGGTTTTAAGCGAAGCGCAACCCGAAATCAAAAAAACTATCGCTACAAAAAACAAATTTTTTAATATTTTATACATTTACTCACTTTTTATTAAGCTATTTTTAAATATTGTTGAGATAAAATCACATTTCGGCAATTCAGTGGCCCATTCGTCTAGCGGTTAGGACATCGCCCTTTCACGGCGGTAACACGAGTTCGAGTCTCGTATGGGTCACCAAATTTCTTATAAAATCTCAAAAATAAAACCACAAATTGTAGCATTACACTTCTTAATAGACAATTATTTTATGTAAGATTTAAAGCGGTTTTTTATTTTCAGGTCTACAAGATAGACCTGAAAATTTAAATTTAATAAGTATAGTTGATAGTTAGTGTGAAATTTCTTGGATCTCCGTAATAATTTCTTCCTCCCGCAACTCTTGTGCTTGTATTTAAAAAGTATCTTTTATCGGTTATATTTTTGATGTTAAATCCTATATCGAAATTTTTATTAATCTTATAGTTTATGTTTGCATCCCAAAGAGCGTAAGCTTCTTGATCGGGTGGAGTAAGTGCAAGCGTCTTTTTGTATTTTGAGCTTGTTTTTGACTGATATCTAACTCCTGTAGATACTCTAAGAGCCTCAAATGTCGGCACCTGATAGCTCGTATACAACCTAAATATATGTCTTGGCGTATATGCATTCGCAAGCGCTCCTTTTGTAGTATCGGTATCTCTGCTCGTGATTTCTGATTTTACATATTTACTTTTATTTAAAGTGTATCCTGCAAAAATTTGCCAATTTTTTGAAATTTCGCCTGAAATTTCAATGTCTAATCCTTCGCTTCTTACTCTTCCGTCGGCAAAAAACGATGTCGGATCCGCTATATCAGATGTGGCTCTATTTTCTTGCTCTATGCGAAAGAGAGCGATAGCCGTATTTAAGCGTTTGTCAAAAAATTCCGATTTTATACCCGTTTCGTAGCTTGAACCCACCAAAGGTTCTATATAATTACCGTCTTTTGATTTTACGGGTTGAGGCTTAAATATCTCTGCGTAGCTTATATAAAAAGAGTGGTTTTGAGCAAAATCCCAAGTAAGACCTGCATAAGGAGTAAATTTGCTCTTGGTCATTATTTGGTTATTTGTAGAAATATTTCTTAGTAAATTTTCGCTTGCGCCTTCTCTTTTAACTCTGCTAAATCTAACACCTGCCAGCAGATGTAAATTATCCGTAAAATTGATCCTTGTTCCGCTTGTTACGGACTGCTGATATATAGTTGTGAGGCTTTTGTTGTTAAGGATTAAATTTGAGTTTAAATCCCAATTTGGTTCAGGTATGCTCTTTGCGTCAAAGTCATATATCGAATATCCTTGCAAATTTCTACCCCATTTGCTTTGTGTGGTAAATTTCTCTTTTGAAATTCCGGCATTTGTAAAAAAATCGTGATTTTGATTTAGTAGTTCGTATTTTCCGACTAAATCTAATTTGAAATTTATTTCATCGCCCGAATTTTCAAATTTTTGCCTTCTTATAAAGTGAGTTCTTTGGCCGTAAGGATTAACTCCCCAAAGTTGTCCGAATTTAAAATTTCCCTCGCTTTTGGTGTAATTAATCTTGCCCGATAAGCTCCAATCGTCACTAAAGAAATGAGTTAAATCCGCAAAAGTATTTATTTTTTGATATTTATCTTGGCTCCAATCGGCTCCAAAATAAGATTTTCTATCTAAATTTAATAAATTTCCGTTGCCGTCAACTGAAGGAATTCCATAAACGTCATACACTCCGGCTGTTTTTTGATATATAGTGCCGGCATTTAATACGCTATTATCGCCTATATCAAAGCCAAACATCACTCCTGCAGCCTCTTTTCGTCCCGATATAGTATCTTTAAAAGATCCTGTTTTGTTTAAGCTTCCTATAAATCTAGCCCTTATAGTCTTGCTTGAATTTAGGCTGTCCGAAATATCGAAATTTCCTCCATAGTTACTCCAGCTTGCAGCGCTTAAGCTGCCTGATGCTTGAAATTCTTTCGTAGGTTTTTTGCGTATTAGATTTATAGTTCCGCTTGGCTCCGAATTTGATTGAGTAAGACCCGCTACGCCCCTTAAAACCTCGATTCTGTCGTAAAAGATAAGAGAACTCATCTCTTTTGAGTAACCAAGATCTCCTTGGAGTGAAGTTGCGACTGAAGATGCGACTCCGTCTTCTTGAACATTGTCTATATTAAAACCTCGAATTTGCATATTTTTTCTGCCCAGTTCGGAATTTACATAAACTCCCGTTGAGTATCCAAGAGCATCGCTTACTTCGTTTAAAGCCAAATCTTTTATAAGCTTATTGCTTACTACGCTTACCGATTGAGGAGTTTGTCTTATGGATAACTCAAGTCCTGTTGCGGTAGTCATTTGAGAGGTTGTGTATGAGCCGGTTTTTTCGGTGATATCCAAATCAGCCACCTCTTCAATCTTGGATGTTTTTAAATTTACCGGCGAATTTTGATCGTTATTTGCCGATAAGATAATCGGACAAACCAGTAAAATAGATAAAGCCATAGATACTTTCATTTTTTTCCTTAGTATGGATTTTAATAATCGTTGTTATTTTAGTTAATGAATTAATAAAAAAAGCTTAATGAGAATTAAATAAATGTCAAAAAAATTAATTTGATTAATTAAATTTGAAACCTTAAAAATAATTTTGTTGTATAATTCGGGCTTGAATAAAATAACAAAGAGGAAATATGATACATTTTCAGTGCGATTATGCAAGCGGAGTTCATCCAAAAATACTTGAAAAATTTGCTTTAACCAACGATGATCAAACTCTGGGATACGGCGATGATAGATACTGCAAAAGCGCAGCGGACAAGATAAGAGCGGCTTGCGGTACGCCTAATGCGGATGTGCATTTTTTAGTAGGCGGCACACAGACTAATTCAGTCGTTATAGCTTCTATATTGCGACCTCATCAAGGCGTGCTCTCTCCTGATAGCGGACACATCGCCGTACACGAAACGGGAGCGATAGAAGCCGGCGGGCATAAGGTTTTGATCCTGCCTTCAATAGACGGCAAGATAAGTGCCGCTCAGGTTGAGGAGTATTGCGAGCTTTACGAAAACGATCCCGTAAGATGTCACACCGTAGCTCCCGGGATGGTTTATATCTCTATTCCTACAGAAAGCGGCACGCTTTATTCTAAGGCAGAGCTTAGCGAGCTAAGTAAGGTTTGCAAACAAAGAAATTTACCTCTTTTTATAGACGGCGCGCGTCTTGGATACGCACTTACGAGCAAGCATTGCGATTTAAATTTAAGCGATGTCGCAACACTTAGCGATATTTTTTATATAGGAGGCACGAAGTGCGGAGCGATGTTTGGCGAAGCCGTTGTAATCACAAATGACGCTCTTAAAAGAGATTTTAGGCATATTATGAAGCAGCGAGGAGCACTTTTAGCTAAAGGCAGGATGCTTGGGCTTCAGTTTGACGTGCTTTTTAGCGATAATTTATACTTTGAAATTTGCAAAAATGCAGTCTCTTACGCACTTAAGATAAGAGAAGCTTTTGAGGCAAAAGGCATAAAAGCTCAGGCGAATTCTTATACGAATCAGCAGTTTTTTATCCTAACCGATGAGCAGCTTGAAAAGCTGAGTAAAAAATATCTGTTTGCAAATTTTTACAAGACGAAAGACGGGGGAAATTTCATCAGAGTATGCACAAGCTGGTCCAGCGTAAAAGAGGATGTGGAAGCTCTTGTGCGAGATATTAAGGCGCTTTGATTTAATAATAAAATTTCATAAAGTTTAAACCAAATTTTACATATAATCAAATTTAAATTTCTACAAAGGATATATCGGAATGTTTGAATGGATCAGCTCTCCTGAAGCTTGGCTATCGCTAGTTACGCTTACCGGACTTGAGATAGTTTTGGGTATCGATAACATCATATTTATAGCGATTTTAGTCGGCAAGCTCCCTCCTCATCAGCGCGATAAGGCTAGACTGATGGGGCTAAGTTTTGCGATGATTACTCGTATATTGTTGTTGCTTTCGCTATTTTGGATCATGAAGCTTACAAAACCGCTTTTTAGCGTATTTGATTTTACGATTACGGGGCGTGATTTGGTGCTTATTTTAGGAGGACTTTTCCTTATTGCCAAATCAACTCTTGAGATACACTCAAACGTAACCGGCGAGCACGGCGAATCGCACAAAGAGACGGCAAAAAAGGCAAATTTCTTAGTTATCATCACTGAAATCGCTATCCTTGATATAGTCTTTTCGCTTGATAGCGTTATAACGGCGGTCGGTATGGCAGATCACATCGAGATTATGATTTTAGCTGTTATCATCGCAGTTGGTGTGATGATGTTTGCTTCAAAATCGATATCAAATTTCGTGGATAACAATCCTACGATTAAAATTCTCGCTCTTGCCTTCCTTATCCTGATCGGATTTGCTCTTGTGGGCGAAGGACTCGGCTTGCACGTGCCTAAGGCTTATATCTACTTTGCGATGGGATTTTCGCTTGCGGTCGAGCTTTTAAACATCTATGCTCGCAAAAAAGCAAAACGACTTGAAGACGAAAGTAAAGCCTAAAATTTAAAAATCAAATTTTGCTCGCTCGCTTTTATGCGGGCGACAAATTTGAAATCTATAAAATATAAATCTGCTTTTATCTTATATGCCTATAGTCCGAACGGCTTAAAGCTGTATTGTCATCAAATTTAAACTATTTGCCTTATGAGTAAGACTTGATCTTTGTAATCCTAAATTCGCTAGTTTTTCGCAATGATTTTTTGCAGAGTAGCTTGCTTGCCGATAAATTGCAAATAGCCCAAAATAAAATGTTTATAACGCATTATTTGTGGAATTTATAAAGTCATACAGGCTGCGATTAAATTCGTTTTTAATCAAAAGACCTATATAAATTTAGAAATTTAACCCTATGGGCTGAATAAATTTGCTAAAATTTGTCCGCAACTAAGCAAAAAGGCAAAATTTGAACCTCGTAAAAGACCCGATTCGCCCGCTTATCATCACCATAGCTACGCCTGCAGGGCTTGCTATGATGTTTAACACTCTTTATAACGTTACGGGCACTTACTTTGCTTCTACGATCTCAACGACTGCGGTTGCGGGCATGTCGATGAGCTTTTTGCTTTATCTTAGCGTCGTCGGTATCGGGCTTGGATTCGGTTCGGCTCTTACTGCGCTGATTGGGAATTCGCTTGGGCAAAGAAGGGAATTTTTAGCTAAAATTTACGCTCAAAAGGGCGTTGCTTTCGTGCTTCTTTTTGCTATTTCAATGGGAATTTTAGGCTATCTTATCACGCCTAAATTGCTTGTTTTGTTGGGTGCAAACGATGAGTTTTTAAGCGAAGCGCTTGAGTATATAAGAGTGATTTTTCTGGCTTCGCCGTTTTTCTTGGCTATCAAGGGATTAAACGGCGTTTTAGTCGCGCTTGGGGATACAAAAACGCTTAGAAATTGGCTGTTTGTAGGGCTTTTTATCAACGCTCTTTTTTGCTATGTTTATGTATATATTTTTGATCTTGGAGTGGGTGGGATAGCTTTTGCGACGGCAAGCGTGCAGTTTTTAGGCACTCTTTATCTGTCTAAAAAAGTTCGTGAAACGGGTATGATTGATTTTCAAAATCCGGCTATGTTTTTGCCTGATTGGCGAATTTACTCTAAGATTTTAAGGCAAGCCGTGCCTGCATGCTTAAACTATCTTTCCATGTCGCTTGGCGGACTGATACTGCTAAAATTTATAAGCCATTACGGCACAAACGCGGTTGCAGGATACGGTATCGCGCTTAGGATCGAGCAGATTGTCGCCCTACCTACCATCGGCATAGCCGCCGCCGTTCTTAGCATCATATCTCGAAATTTCGGCGCCAAAGAGTATGAGCGTGTGATAGAGTGCTATAAATGCGCGCTTAAAATTTTACTTTATTTTTGTTTGTTCGCCTGTGCTTTTTGCGTGTTTTGCGGCACTTATATCATCTCGCTTTTTGATACAAATGCCGAGGTTTTAAGTGCGGGACAAAGCTACCTTCTTATAAATTCTTTCGCATTTTTCGGATACGGAGTCATAAATATCTCAGGCAGCGCCCTGCAAGCGATAAAAAAACCTACAATGGCGTTTGTATTAAACGCTATGCGACTGATCGTGCTTCAAATTTGCATATTTTCATTTGTGGTTTATGTACTACAAGGGGTGCTTGTAGATATTTGGGTCGGCATGTTTTTTAACGTCTATTTTACGGCGGGATGTTTTTTGGTTTATATGTATTTTAAGCTTAAAAAATTACTCAAAAAGGATAGCAGTGGAGTTTAAGGATAGTTTATTTGAAATTTTACAAACTCATAAGGAAGAAAAAATTAGGATTTTTTCACAAAAATTAATATCTCAGCCTGAAATTTTGGGCGTGAGAACGCCTATGCTTAAAAAGATAGCCAAAGATTTTTCGCTCAAGTTAGACATAGAAGAAATTCGTCTTTTTAAGCCTGTTTTTCATGAGGAATTTGCGATAAAAGCGTTTTTAATCATCAATCTAAAAGATGACGAGAGTAAATTTGCTCTTGCAAGCGAATTTGTAAAAACTATGCCAAATTGGGCGATCTGCGATCAGTTTGACGCGATAAAATTTAAGGATAGTAGATTTGTAAATTTGCTTCTTTCGCAGTGTCTTAGCTCAAATTTGGAGTATGAAAAGCGCTTTTTCTATGTTTATTATATGAGAAATTTGGCGGCATTTGAGCTTAATAAATTTTTTGAAATTTGCATAAATGAAAAAGACGAGAGATACTATGTCAAAATGGCTATGGCATGGGCTTTGGCTGAAATTTTTATCAAATTTAAAGAGCCTGTTTTAAATTTGCTTGAGAGTAAAAGGCTTGATAAATTTGTGCAAAACAAAACTATTTCAAAGATAAGAGATAGTTTTCGGGTGCAAAAGAGCGTCAAAGATGAGCTCGTAAAACTTAGAATTTGATATGTAAATTTTTAGATAAATTTTGCTAATTTAGTTAAATTTGGTTGTTTTTAAGTTTTAAATGAAGATATCTAGCTAAAAAATAAATTTTAATCTAAAATTTATTGACATTGAGCTGAATTTTGGTTAAAATGCGCTTTTTCAATGAAGTAGGGCACACATACTTCGGGGTGTAGCGCAGGCTGGTTAGCGCACTTGGTTTGGGACCAAGGGGCCGAAGGTTCGAATCCTTTCACCCCGACCATCTATGTGGTGAGTGTAGCTCAGTCGGTTAGAGCATCAGATTGTGGTCCTGAGGGTCGTGGGTTCAATTCCCATCACTCACCCCACTTTGGCGCTCGTAGCTCAATTGGATAGAGCGACAGACTTCGGATCTGTAGGTTATGGGTTCGACTCCTATCGGGCGCGCCACTTTGTTGTTATGCGCTCATAGCTCAGCTGGATAGAGCAACGGCCTTCTAAGCCGTAGGTCAGAGGTTCGAATCCTCTTGGGCGTACCATTTGGTTTATTTAATATTTTTTAGATAAACTTCCATTCTTTATACACGTGCGGATGTGGTGAAATTGGCAGACACGCCAGACTTAGGATCTGGTGCCTCACGGCGTGAAGGTTCAAGTCCTTTCATCCGCACCATCTTCAATATACACAAACTTTCCGATATAAATATAAAACATTAATAAAAACAAATCTTTCAGCAGAAATTTAATTTTATGCCTTTATATAATATTTCATAATTTTTTTGTAATATTTTATTCGAATTTGAAGTGGTAAAGGAGTAAAATTTATGGATATTTTTAGTTATGCAAGCCAGTTTTCAGCGCTTATATTTATAATTTTTGTCATCACCGTTAGTCCAGGACCTGATTTTGTCATAACGGTTAGAAATTCTATTATGCACGGAAGAAAGGCAGGAATTTACTCGGCTTTTGGCATAGCCGCTTCGATCTGGGTTCACGTAGGATACTCTATCGCGGGGCTTGCTCTCATTATATCCCAGTCTATCACGCTTTTTTCTATCATTAAATATTTGGGTGCCGCATATCTTATCTATATCGGCTATAAAACTTTTACTTCCAAATCTCTTGTTGATATTAATGCAAGCTGTGTAGAAAATGAGAAATTTTCGGCGTTTGAGGCTTTTAAAATGGGCTTTGTTTCTAATGTCTTAAATCCCAAAACGACTATTTTATTTTTTAGTATTTTCACTCAGCTTATCACGGCAAATACTCCAATATGGGTGCAGCTTAGCTTTGGGGCTTTGATATCTTTGGTGCATTTAGTTTGGTTTATGGCGGTTGGTTGCTTGTTTTCGACCGAAATTTTAGTAAGTAAATTTTATAAATTTAAAAAAGGCATAGAGAGATTTATGGGCGCTTTGCTAGTTGGATTTGGACTTAAGATAGTTTTGTCAAAAGATTAAAATAATGGTTGTAGAGATAAGCCCATTCGGGCTTATCTTACGCTATAAAATCATTAACTCCTAAATCAGTATCTACAGTTCCTATAAATTTTACTTCGTTTTGCTCAATGGTTTCATTGTTATCGTTTTGGAATTTGTAGAGCTGTGAGATATTTTGAGTATCATCTTTTACTATGATGTATGCTGAAGCATTCGCAGCCGCATTAAGAGAAAACGGAGTGCCTGAAGCAGAAAATAGAGAACCAAAATCAGTATTTGAGTAGTCTTTGCTGTCTATATCAAGAGTTGCTTTGTATAAGTTTTTCTCTGCTGTTATATTAAGAGCTGAGCTACTATATTCTACAAATTTTTCTGTTATTGTATTATATCTGATTTTATCTTGTGATGAGAAGTTTATTATTTTTACTCTACCCGCAAATTCAGCTTCCCCTGCATAATCAGCTATCTCATATACCTCTGTCGCATCTTTTCCTTTTATTTCGCCTGATACTTTTTTATACAGTATGTGGTTAGATGTATCAAATGTTAGTTTGTTATAATTAGCAAATACGTCATCATGGTAATTGCTATCGTATTCTAATATTATCGGATTATTTTGATCTGAGGTTATGTTTGCTTTTAAAATAGCTTTTTTGTTGGATTCTTACTGTCTACAAGTTTAAGATACATAGATGCTAGTTTTTCTAAACCACTAATATCATAGCGTCCATTCTTTTCAAATTCTTGAAAACTATTTGCTTTAAGTATGACAGTGGTATTGTTTGATGGTATGACGATAGTAGTATTGTCATTCATTGTAAAGTATAAATTATTTATACCATCCAAGCTAAACACATTCTCTCCATCGTTAAATGCAACAGCTGCTATTTTATTGTTATAGGTATTATGATTGCTCTTTATATTAAAAAAGTCAGCAGGATTTGTGATTTTAAAACCATATACATCTGGACCAAAATTTGCTTTTTGTATAATTTTTACTATTGACTCTGCATTATCTATTGAATTTATATCTATAATTCTTTGGTTGTCAGCAAATTCAATTGTAAAAGATTCAATTTTTTCATCAAGTATCTTTTTAAAATCATCAGCGTTACTTGAGCTTTTAACTCCACTAGTAATATTTAATATATTTACATTAGGGTTTGAAAAATCATCAGGAGTAAAAATTTTGTCTTTTATCTGATCATATTGTGATAGTGATAGTTTAATATTGTCATATGTAACAATCTTTTCTATTTTATCCAGATTAGAAATTATCTTATCTATATTTCCTGTTATTTTTCTGTTCATATTTATTATATCTATAGCTTTATTTTTAATTTTTGATAAGTTAGAAGTGAGAAAAGCAAAGGCATCATCAAGGCTATCTGATGTTATTTCGTATAAAATAATTTTTGGAATTCTATTTTCAGCTATTTTATTCATATTTTCTTTGACAATATGCCAGTCGCTATGCATATTCATTGGTTCTGAAATTGTGATAGAGTTATTAGCAAATTTTGATATAAAATTATCATCTAGCAATCTTTGCACAACATAATAATGATCTGTTTTTAAATTTTTTATTTCACCATCTTTTAATCTATAAAGTATACTCTCAAACCTTAGACCTAAGTTAGAGTAGTCTGTGTAGTTTATTATGATAGGATTAATATCATTATCCTTTAATGTCACTTTATTAAAAGGTAGTTTATATAGATTATCATCAGTTAATGATAAAAATTCTTGAACTGTAAATTCAGTTTTAAGAGTCTCTGCAGGAGTTGAGCTAATTTTACTGAAATCTTCAAATTTGCTTTCAAATTTCTTAAATTGCTGAAGAGCCTCATGCGTAACAGGATCGTTATTGGATACCTTTATAGCTTTGTTTGCAAATTTAGAGATAAGTCCACTGGCAATAAATTCATTTATTTCATTAGTAGTTAAAACTACTTTATTTATGGATTCGTTTGCGAGTTTATCTTTAAACGTTTCTACAAATTTTAGATCTGTCCTTGTAAGTGGATTTTGATCTATGAGCTTGATAGATAAGTTCGCAAATTTTTCAGGATTAGATTGTGCTAAAGTAAATGCTTTAAGTTGAGCTAATGTGAATTCTGCTGATTTTATGGCTCCATTTGTTAGGCTACTTGAAGCAGAAGGGCTAAGAATCACTTGATCATCAAATGTAACTACGCTACTGTCTTTAAGAGCTTTGATATCACCACCTGATTTAAGTATATATGTCACTTTGTTTATTTTAATTTCATCATTTTCATCGGCTTTCAAACTACTAAAACCAGCTTTTAGCTCTGCTTTGGTAAGTCCGGCTATAGTTTTTGCATCTTTTAAGCCTAGTTTAGAACTAGAAGATTTGATAAGCTCAAAGTCGTCTGTTTTTATACTTTTTACAGCTTTTTCACCTTTCATAGTAATTGTGTAGTTACTATGTTTTAGCATATCTCCATCTCTTGCATTTGCTTCTAAAGCCTTATCGTTTATACCTTTATAATAACTTCCGTTTGCTATTTTTTCAACTATTCCTGATGGAGTTACTATCGTTTGTTTGCGAGAAATAACAGCTTCAACTCCTGTTGTAAGGGTTTCTTTATCTGCGGGAAGAGGATTTTTAAAGATATATTGTGTTTTATCGTCAATCTTTACATGAGTTATCTTTATAGTGTTTTTTAGCGTATATATATCATCAAATCCAAGCTGAAAGCCGTCAGGATCTTTATCTAATACGCTGCCAAATTCATCTTTTTTCTCTTCTAGTCCTTTTATTTTAAGTGGCTTCGTTGCTTTTTCGTCAGTAAAAATTTGCCATCTTGTTTATATACAGTTTTTACTCCATCTATTTTTACAGCTCTTTCTTGATCGTCAAATAGCTTTACCCAGCCATCATTTGTAGTGATTTTTTTGATCTCACTAGACTTTTTCTGAGGTTCTTTTGGTTCTTCTTTTGGAAGAAGCTCTTTGATCTCGTTTTGGCTCCTGCCTGTTGCTTCAGATAAAATTTTTATCTTTGAATTTTGGCTAATAGATGTTTGAAATTTACTAATATCAAGAGATAAATTTGCTTTATTGTCTTCAATCGCTTTTTTGATATCTTCTATTTTTGCAGTTGGTGTTATGGCATTATTTATTTCTATAAATGCTTTTAAGGCTTGCTTAATTCCTGCTTCAGCTTGAGAAATGTTTTATATGCTATCCGCTACGATATTTGAAGCAATAATTTTATTAGTTAGCAGTTCATGGGCAGCTTTTGTGTCGGGATCCGTGCTTTTGGCATAGACCGGATTTAGTGTGGCTTTCAATAATTCGCTAACGATAAATCCCTTGCTGGCACCTTCCTTAAGCTTGCCTATCCAAAAATCTTTCCCTGTCTTATCTGTGTTTGCACTCTTTCCAAGAACATTTGTATAGATATGCTCAATAAACTTATCATTAGTATTTAAGGCTATCTCCGAAAAAGTCTTTTGAAGCAACAGTGTCAAGCATGGCGCTAGCCACTTCCTCCATGCTTAAATTTGAATTTCTTGATCCGTTTAGCCAAAATTTGTTACCGGCACCTTCGCTTGCTCTACCAAATAAAGCTATGTATAAAGCCGAAATTTGACTTTGTGTCAGAGGCATTGTTTTTCCTTTTGATTAAAATTGTATTAATAATCCATAATAATATTAAAAATTTTTAATAAGTTTAGTATTTAAGAAAATATTTTTTCAAGATCTAGTTTATTATATATTTAATTAATTGTAATTTTTTGCAACGAAGATTTAACGAAGCCTATATTAAATTGACTTCGTTAAATTTATCTTACTTGATCAAATCGGCAAGCACTTTTGCTGCATGATCTTTGGCTTTTACGCTTTTATAAACTTTTAAAATTTTACCGTCTTTGCCTATAACAAATGTTGTTCTAACGATGCCAAGATACTCTTTGCCGTAGTTTTTGCGAACTTGCCAAACCCCGTAGGCTTTAGCTACTTCTTTGTTCTCGTCACTGAGTAAAATATGCTTTAAATTTTGCTTTTGTATGAAGCCCGCATGACTTTTTACGCTATCAGGACTTATTCCGATTATGACCGTATCTTGAGCGATAAAATCATCGTAAATCGCGCTAAATTCGCAAGCTTCGGTGGTGCATCCGGGCGTATTGTCCTTTGGATAAAAATAAAGCACGACGTTTTTACCGATGAAGTCTTTTAAATTCACACTTGCTCCATCTTGATTTTCAAGGCTGAAATTTGGCGCTTTATCACCTGTCGCAAGTGTCACTTTGCGCTCTATATCTTCTTTGCTAAATTCACTTTTTACTTCGCAAGCTTCTTTTTTCTTGCAACTCATTTTTTACTCCTTAAATCTTCCAAGCTAAGTCCGCTTTTGCCAATACTTTCGGCTTCAAGTGTTTCTATCATCACAAGCACCGCAGCAGGGTCTTTATCTAGCGTTCTTACTAGAGTGTCGGTAACTTCGGCGATAATTTGCTTTTTTTGCTCCTTAGTAGGCTCGGGCGCTGAAACTTTGATATTTACGAAAGGCATCTGTTCTCCTTATAAAATTTGAAAAATTATAGCCAAATTTGATTTATTAAAAGTAATGTCAGGCAAATTTTAAAAATATTAAATAATTTATTTTTAAAACTTAAATCTAGTTATTCATTTTAATAATATTTTAAGAAAATAAATAAAATTTGGACAAAAAATAAGAAAAACGAGAGTGTTATTTGATATTTAAATTCATAAATAAAACTCAAAAATGACGATATTGATTGTATTTTTAACGCTTAATAAATATAAAATATTTTTATTTTTTAGCATAGTTTGTTATTTCAGGATAGAACTTAAGCCATTTGATATAATTAATTTAAACAATATCTCAAACCATATTCATAGGAGGATATAATGAAAAATCAAAATCTATCTAGAAGGGATTTTGTTAAGATTAGTGCGGTAGGCGCGGGTATGCTAGCGCTAGGTGGCGTTAATGCAAATGCTGCTATGAACGCTAAAGACGTTAAATGGGATGAGGAATTTGACGTTGTGATCATTGGTTCTGGCTTTGCGGCTTTGGCTGCGGGTATAACGTCTGCTAAAAAAGGCAACAAAGTAGTCTTGCTTGAAAAGATGGGTCGCCTTGGAGGAAATTCCGTTATCAACGGAGGAATTTTCGCCGTGCCTAACAGCGATTTGCAGATAAAGGCGGGCATCAAAGATAGCACCGAGCTATTTATGAAAGACTCTTTAAAAGCGGGACGCGGTATCAACCACAAAGAGCTTTTAGAGATAATCGGACAAAGAGCGCAAGATGCTTATAAATTAACACTTGACTGCGGTGCGAAATATATCGACCAAATCACTCACGCAGGCGGACACTCGGTTCCAAGAAGCTTGCAAACCCAAAATGGAAGCGGTGCGGGTATAGTGCTTCCGATGATTGAAACATTTGAAAAAATGGAAGGCGCAACTATCAAAAAAAGAACTAAATTTGATGAATTTATCTTAGATGATAAAGGTGCGGTAATCGGTGTTATGGCAAGAGAAAACTATAAATTTGACGGCAAATTATTAAGCGATGATACCGAAAATAAAAGCGGCGACGTGAAGTATTTTAAAGCTAAAAAAGCGGTTGTTTTAGCAAGCGGCGGATTTTGCCGAGATAAAGTCTATAGAAGACTTCAAGATCCAAGAATTACTCCTGAGACCGATTCTACTAACCAACCCGGCTCAACTGCGGGCGGACTTTTAGCGGCGTTTAGAGTGGGTGCATATCCTGTTCAACCAAGCTGGATACAATACGGACCTTGGGCTTGCGCTGATGAGCCTGGATTTGGCGTTGGATCTATGTTTAACGTAAACGGTGCGTTTATGTTTGGAATTTCTGTAAATCCAAGAACAGGCAAACGCTACATGAACGAGCTGGCAGACAGAAGAACCAGAAGTGAAGCGATGTTTAAAGTAATTTATGAAAAAGGCGAGGATGACAGAAACTATCCTATAAATTTCTGCGACTCAAGAGCGCTTACTCACATGCTTCCTGTGCATTACGAAAAAGCTCTTGAAGCGGGTTTAGTGAAAAAATTTGACACCCTTGACGCACTTGCAGCCGAGTTTAAAATCCCTGCCGATGAGCTTAAAAAGACGGTTGAGAGATATAACGGCTTTGTAAAAGAGGGCAAAGACGCAGACTTTGGAAAACCTGTAGATGCTAAAACAACAAAAGGTATAGATATATCCGTAGCACCGTTTTATGCGGTTAGAGGAGCTCCGAAAGTTCACCACACAATGGGCGGATTAAAGATAAATACAAAAGCGCAAGTTATATCTTCTGTGACAAATGAGCCGATTCCAAATCTTTATGCGGCAGGAGAGGTTACGGGTGGTACTCACGGAGCGAGCCGCCTAGGAAGTAACGCTATTACCGATTGTTTGGTATTTGGTATGATTGCCGGAGAAAATATCTAATTTATCGGAGAGATATTGATGCAAAAAAAGATCTTAATATTAATTAGTATCTTTTTTATGGCTATATCGAATTTATCGGCAGCCGACGGCAATGCAACCAAGGTTGCCGATAAAAATTTAGGAATGACGAAAGAGCTTTTAGAAAAATATCCCATCAAGGATCATCACAGCGTGCTTATGTTTAACTGCTTAAATTGTCACGCAGAGCAAGGAGACGATCCTCAAAAATTTAAAGATCCGGGAGAGAGATCCTGTCTCGCCTGTCATAAGAGTAAAAAATACATGGCAGAGCGCCTTGCTTACATGGATCTGCTAAAAGCCAATCCTCATAACTCCGTTCATGACGGTCCGAATTTATACTGCGACGAGTGTCACAGAGAGCACAAAGAGTCGGTAAATATGTGCGACGAGTGTCATGAGAGGGAGGTTAAGCAGTGGATGAGGAAGACGCCATGAAAAAGATTTTATTATGGGTGGTTATCGGAGGCTTTTTGGGTCTTGCCGCTTCATACGTAACTTACGGAGCGCTGAAGGCAACTAGCGATGAGAAATTTTGCGTAGTTTGCCACGAGATGATACCTATGGCGATAGCCTATAGAAAAGATGTGCATGGCGGAGCGGGTAAGACGGGAATTAAAGTTGATTGTGTGGATTGCCATTTACCGCATGATAGCCTTGTGAATTATATCTACACTAAGGCTAGAAACGGCGTAGTCGAGGGGTATAAGCACTTTTTTACAGATGATTTTAACAAAACTAGCCCGTATTGGCTTGCCAATATGAAGCATAGAGCTAGGTATGTGTTTGATGACGGATGTATAAAGTGTCATCCAAACTACTTAACCAACGAGCAATTTTCTAAAAAAGCCATAGAGATGCACGAGCATTACGTAAGTTTGCTAGATACGGAAAATAAAATAGGTTGTGCAAGCTGCCACTTGGAAGTGGGGCACAAAGGCTTAAAAACCGTGCTTCAGTACTATTCGCCTGAATTTAAGCTTTACGAAAGAAAAGCTATAAAAGAGGTTGAGAAGCTTGAAGCGGAGTATTTTAAAGAAAAATAAACCTAACCCGATAAGCCAAACGCTTGTCGGGCTTATCCTTTATCTTTTAACAGGGTGGATTTACCCACCAAAAACCCTTTTTGAAAGCTTAAATTTGATATAATCAATCAAATTTAAAAGGTTGTATTTGAAAACCCTACTTGAGCTTGAAAAAGAGCGAAAGCTCATACTTTCTAAATTTTTCTCATATCGCATAGCGGTTACTTTAGCGATATTTATCTGCGTTTTTTACATCCTTAATCAAATTTTTACTCAAATTCCGCCAAGTATGCACATAGGCTTTTTGCAAGGTAAAAATTTAGGTCAAATTTTAGCTCTCATGCTCTCTTTGATCATTGCTTGTATCTTTTATCATAATCTTTTCTTCTATTTTGCAAAAAAGGAAAAAAGTGAATTTGCGAAAAAATATAAAAAATTCTATCTTGAGAGCTATTTTAACTCGCTTGGGTTTAAATATGAGATGAATAATCATATAAATTTATATTATGCAAAGTAGATTGTTCTTTAGCATAACCGAACAGTTTGGAAATGATCTTGTAAGCGGAGAGATAGACGGGGTTAAATTTGGCTTTAGCGATTTAAATTTAATCGGTAAAGATAGTTTCTTTAATCCCGTAACTATGGAGCAAGAGAGTGTTGAGGTAAGGTTTTTTAAGGGGTTATTTTTCGTAGCGAGTTTTAATAAAAAGATAGAGTCAAAGACTTTTGTGCTATCTGGCGGCAAGCCCGATGAACCTTCGGCTAAAGAAATCATCGTCGATAATGCTGAATTTAACGAGCTTTTTAAGGTATATACGACCGATATTCAAAACGCGATGTATATCTTAACTCCTGCGCTAATGGAGTCCATAGTAAAGCTTGCTAAAAACATGAGAGTTCCTATCGGAATAAGCTTTGTTGAAGATAAAATTTACATCAAGATAAACAGAGGCATCGATAGCTTTGAGCCTGATATCCATCAAAGTATCGTTAGTAAAAATTTAGATAAAAGGATCGCGGCTGATCTAAACAGCCTTTTTAACATCATTAGAATTTTAAAACTAAACCACATATATAACTGAACCGAAAGGAAAATTATGAATAAATTTGCACGAATTTTAGCTTCTTGCACGTTTTGTGCGATTACTTTGCTTGGTTTTGAGGGGTTTGACGGCACGTATCTGGAGCATAAAGACTGGCTTGTAGTTTGCGATAACACCGGCGCTTGCAGGATCACTGGCTATCAAAGCGATGAAGACAGAGGGCTTGTTTCTGTTATGTTTGCCACAGAAGCGGGCGAGGAGAGTGAAATTTACGGATA
Source organism: Campylobacter sp. RM16188 (assembly GCF_012978795.1). NCBI lineage: Bacteria > Pseudomonadati > Campylobacterota > Epsilonproteobacteria > Campylobacterales > Campylobacteraceae > Campylobacter > Campylobacter sp. RM16188. The sequence goes on from NZ_LIWQ01000001.1 coordinate 173,323, forward strand.
TGTCCAGATAAATGACGATAGAGTCGATATGGATAAGGATAAAACCGCCGAGCTTTTTATAGACGGTAAAAGCTACGGCAAGGTTGATATAACGCAAAGTGGAGATGATACGGCAAGGCTTGATGAAAAGCAGATAAAGGCTCTCGTAAAAGCGCTTAAAGGAAACCCTAAAGTTGAGTTTAAGATAAGGGATTTTACTCTTGTTTTATCGCCAAAGGGCTTTAATGCCGTCTGGCTAAAATCGCTTGAGTATCAAGGAAGATTAGAAGGTATGAAGCCCTATGAGCCAGCAGAAGCGCCTGTCATAAACGCGGCTGCTACGATAGGCGATGAAAAGACCATAAGGATAGGCGAAGCGAGTTATGAGCCGATATATAAACTTCTTCAATCAACTACAAATAAAGACGACTGCTTTAGTATGTTTTACGATCACGGGCACAGCGATATCTGGGTGCATAAGCTAAACGAAACCCACTCTCTTGTGCAAACTCGCTGCTCTATGAGCGCCTATAACGAATCTGATTTGTTTGCTGTCATGGATGCCGGACTTACTAAAGTGATTCAGACCTTTGATAACGACTTAAACGACTACTATAAAGGCGAGCTTAGAGCAAATCAAAAGATAAGAGGAGTAGGGGACTGCTACTACTATCGAACCGAAGTTTGGGACGGAGAGAAATTCGTAAGAGCTAGCGAGGGCACAACCGGGCTTTGTAAGGGTGTAGCAGGTGGTGCATGGCGGCTTCCAAGATATACAAGCGATGTTGTATGGCAAGATGAAAGAGAGCAATTTTAACCTCAAATTTATCATCTCTTTTGTAGTATTTTGCAAGTCATTAGTAAGAAAGGAAGTTGCATGAAAATACTAAGCAAATTTGTGCGAATTTTAGTTGTCTTTGGACTTTTGAGCTCCTTTGCGGCAGCGTTTGAGGAAAATAAGGATTATTTGGTCCTTGATAAGCCTTTAAATATCGGACAAAACGTATTGGTAAAGGTTTTTAGCTACGGATGTAAGTACTGCTACCAGTTTGATAAATCAGTCACGGGAAAAGTTGTAGCTAGTATCCAAGGGCTTGAGTTTAAGCCTTATCATCTAAAGACTAAGGGCGAATTCGGCGAGACCGTAAGCGGAATTTTAGCCGCCATGATGGCGCTTGACGAGCAAAGCGGAGTCGGTCTTTTTGACGATAAATCAAAATTTAAAAAAGCGAAATTTGCTATTTATAGAGCTCAACACGATAAAGGCGGTTTAAAAGGCGACAAAAGCGACGTGATCAAGCTTGCTTTAAAGGCCGCGGGCGTGAGCGAAAGCGATTATGAGAAGGCTTTAAATTCGCCAAGAGCGCAAGAGATTTTAACTAGCTGGGATGACGGCTATGATATTGCCGTTATTAGCGGAGTGCCAGCGTTTGTGGTAAACGGCAAATATTTGATAAATTTAAGCTCGGCTACAAGCATTGATAAGCTAAGCGAAATCGTCAAATTTCTTATAGCTAAATAAGTCTGCGCCATGGTTGATTATAATAGAGAAAATAAAGGCTTTGTCTGCTTTGTTTATAATTTGCAGCGCACGATAATTCCGTGGGCGATTTTGCTCGCGGTTGTGCTTGGTCTTTTTGCACTTAGCTTTAGCTTTGCAAACAGTTTGCTTTTAGTTCAGCTTAGATTTGCGCTTATTTTCATCGCTTTTGGCGCGATTATAGCGATGATAAATCCAAAATCATTCATCGTAAAGCTTGTCGCATATGCGTTTATATTTTTGGGCGTGATATTTGGTCTTAGCTACTCAAACGGTGCTGAGAATTTTAACATCCACGAGCTTACTGTGAGTTTTCCGTTCGGTCTTGAGCTTCATAAGATGTTGCCTGCTGTTTTTGCGCCAGATAATGCAAATTTCTTTGGATCAAATGAAGCAAGAGATACAATATCTCTTTTTGGATTTGGCTCTTTTACTCTGATTGGAGCGGTGTTTTTGGTTATGATCTTAAGTTGGTTCGTTTATAACGCAAGAAGTAGCGAGATAAATCCCATCTAGCATTAAAATTTTGTATTTGATAGCCTGCTAAATTTAATCATTTAGCATTTTTGCCCGTTTTATTTATCAAGCGGGCAAAATTCTTTTAAATTTCCAATCAAATTTTGCAAGCCCTTTTACTCTTTTTGGCTTGCTACTAGGATGTAACCCGCTTCTGAGATATTTTTAAATTTTATCCCAAGCTCTCGCTTTAGACGCAAGATGATATTTTGTATAGCACCCTTGCTCACGACCTCGTTTTCATAGACGAATTCCTCTATCATCTCGTAGCTAACAAGCTTGTTTAAGTTATACGCAAAGAGCCAGAAAAATTTATTTTGCAGATATGTCAGATAAATTTCCTCTCCGTTTTTATAAATTTTCTCCTCTTTTAAATTTATACTTATTTCGTCGCTGATTTTGATTAATTTTTCGTCTTTTTCGTAGGTTAACGCAATTATCATTGAGCGAAGATCTTTGATGTCGATAGGTTTTTTTAAAAATAGCGCAGCACCTTGTTCTATGCTTTTCATCAAATTTATATCCGTATCGTAAGAGGTAAAGACGATGAATTTTTGATGAGGTTTAAGCCTTGAAATCTCTTTCATCATCTCAAATCCGTTCATTATCGGCATATGGATATCCGTTATGACGATGTCTGATTTTTGTTTTTTAAAGCATTCAAGCCCCTCGCATCCATCCGCGGCGACTCTAACACTAGTGCAATACGGCTTTAGCCCGCTTGCTATAAGCTCTCTTGACATATCGTCGTCTTCAACGATCAAAATCGATAGCTTTTTTAGTAATTTTAAAGATTCGTTATTCATTTATCGCCCTTTAAATCAACATCGAAATTTAACTCAAATACCGTAGGAAGCGCTCTATTTACAAGCTTAATATCTCCGTTTATCTTTCTGTTGGCAAGCTTTTTAGCGAAGTACAGTCCTATGCCGCTGCCTTGTTTTTTAGTAGTTTTTGGCTCGTCAAATATCTTGTGGCTCATCGATTCGCTCACCCCGCTTCCAAATTCGATGACATCTATATAACACCTGTTTTCATCGAATTTTACATCTATTTGCACTCTTCTTGACTTGATATCGTCTTTAAATTTATCCACCAAAGCGTCTTTTGCATTGTGGATTAAGATAAGTAAAATTTGCTGGATTATATTTTCTATCTGATTTACTTTTTTATCTTCAAATTCGCTTAAAACCACATGCACATTGGCTCTTGTAAGCTCGGTGTGCATAAGAGTTAAGAGATTTTTAATGCTCTGCTTGACGCTAAATTCTCTTATGTTTTCGCTTGTTTTGTAAAAATTTCTAAAGATATCTATGGTATTGCTTAGTAGCAATATGGACTTTTGCCCTTTTTCAAGTATGTTTTGCAGCATCTGCTCGTCAAGATTGCCTTCTCGCTTTAGCATAAGCAATGTTGATATGGCTAAATTTAGCGAATTTACGGGCTGAATGAACTGATGATTTATCCCGCTTATGAGCTCGCCCGCTTCGCTCATCTTGGCTTTGTGCGCAAGAATGGCTTCGTATTCATCCTGACGCTTTTTGATTTTGGCATACATAAAGTTATGAAGCGAATTTGCGATAAAGGCAAGCGCGATAAACGCAAAAAGTAACGTAAGTGCGTTTTTGGTCGTTGCTTCAAGCAGCTCTTTTGTCTCTTTTGCGTTGTCCGTGCCTGCGCCTATGAACCAATTAAGCGAGGGAATTTCCGCTATGGATATGAAATTTGAATCCACAACTATGCTGCTTATGTCCTCGTCTTTTAAAAACAGCTCTTGAAATTTATCCTCAATTTGCGTTTTGAACTTTTCATCTTTCATCTTGGTTAAAATTTCGCCGCTGTGCGTTACGATAAAGGAGTATGAGTTGGGAGGAAGCTTGAAGTTGCTTATGTTGTCAAATATGCTTTTTACTTTGACTACTCCGCATAAAACCGCTGCAAATTTACCGTTTTTGTAGTTTGGTACGCATAAATTTAAAGTCTCTTGCTCTAAAATCGCATGCTCGGGCATGAAATTTACCGTAGGTTTGTTACTGTTTTTTGTCTCCAGATACCAGATAAGGCTTAGTCTGGAATTTATCTCTTTGGGGCTTTTTGGAAATTTTTCGCCGTTTATATAGATCTCTCCGTCATCTTTTAAAAGCTGAACCAGATCAAATTCACCCAAGTCGCCCAAAAAGGCTTGAGTAAATTTCTTAATACGCTCTTCATCGTCTAAAATATCGGCATTTTGTATAAGCTTAGAGGCTTTCACAAGAGAATTTATCCTCTCATCAAGCCAAATTTGAAATATCTGCACGATGTTTTCGCTAGTGGCTATCTTGTTTGTATTTGAAAGGGTCGCGATGTGGTGTTTGGCGTTTTTATATACGTTTGCGCCAAGAAGTATCACAAACAGGCTGGATAGGATTATGATGATATAAATTTTGAAGTTGTATCTGTTAAATATATCAATACCCACCGGACTACTCCTTGTTTAGGCAAGCAGTATATCTAAAAAGGTCTGAAAATTCAGACCTTTTATTAGATTATTTAGGGTTTTTAACTAAGGTTATGACTTTAGATACCGCCATTGCAAGCAGGATTATAAAGCATAGACCAAAGCCAAGAAGCGTGCAGTCCGCCATTGACATGAAGTGTTTTGAAGGGATTAGATACCAGCCGTCTTGATATAAGTCTACAAGGTATTTTTGTAATCCGCTTAAAGCCACTCCGTCAGGAACTATAGGGTTATCGTATCCGCAATCTCCCGTAGGCAAAAACCAGTCAGGCGCCCATTTGTGAAGCGGTAGGTTAAACGGATATACGGGATCCGTTGAGCATCCTTGAACTCCAAAAGGATCGTCGCTATGAACCGCAGTGTGAATTTTGGCTAGCTTAACGCTATACATTATCCCTTGGATCGCTCCCCAAAACGCAAACACATATCCTATAAACGCAAGAACTAAATTTTTAGGATTGATAGCCGCTACCAAACCGCCAAATGCCATACATAAAAAAGCAAATCTTATATATACGCACTGTTCGCAAGGCGGCATATAGACGTACTTTTGAAAGAGTGAGTGCGCCAGTAAAACCAGCGCAATGCTCGCAAAAGCCATCAGCAACCAAGGAAATCTAGTATCCTGCCAAGCTGAAATTTTATTTACTATATTCATCTTGAAAGCCTATTTTTTAAGCAACTCTTCTATAAGCTTGGCAAAGCCGTCTACCGAAGTGATGGTGCTTGTGTAGATAAGGTATTTGCCGTCTACTACAAACGCTGGAACGCCTTGAATTTTAGCCACTTCGTAAGACTCGTCCCATTTTTTAAGAAGTTCGATTACTTTTGGATTTTCAAGCTCTTTGTTGTATTCATCCATGCTCATTCCCGCAGCATCAAGCCCTGCTTTTATGAAGGCTTCTGGATTTTTGCCGTCGTTCCATCTCTCTTTTTTGTCGTGATATGCTTTGTAGTAAGCAAATTTCGCTTTTTTGAACATTGAGTTATCGTCAAGTAAATTTACCCCTTTTTCTTGGTCTTTAACTACCAAAACGGCAAGAACTTTGCTTGCAGCCTCTCCGTATTCGGCCTTGGTTTTTAAGTGATACGGCACGTATTTTAGGCCGGATACTTTTTCAACTACTTTCGGAGTTACGCTTTTATCGTATTTGTAGCAAAACGGGCAAGCGTAGCTAAAAACTTTAGTTAGAGTTCCTTTCTCTACGCTCAGAGGTTTTTCAAGAACCATATAATCCTTACCTTCTGTAAAAGCATTAGCACTTACGGCGCCCAAAAGCGCAACTGCAGCTAAAATTTTAGTTGTTTTTGTAAGTAGAGATTTCATCTAAACTCCTTTGGAATAAATTTGATATCGTAATTTTATACAACCGAACTTCCACAAAAATAACACGAAAATAAATTTAAGATAAATTTTACCACAAATATTAATATAATAAATTAAATAATAATTCTAAATTTATTTTAAGATAAATTTAACTCTCGTGTGGTTTTTGTGTTAGTAATCTTTGCTAAAATTATATATAGTAGTAAAATGCATATGTAGATTTACCAACCAAGGAGGCGATTATGAAAACAAAATATTTGATTTCATCAGCAATAGTTGCAAGCTTGCTTATAGTGACAAATGCTCTTGCATTAGGTGGACCTAGCGGTCCTGTTAGCTATAAGGCACCGGGAAAGCTTGGTGCGGTTCTTGTGAACCCTTATAAAATGGCTCCTCTTACTGCTATCATTTATAACGGCGGGTACAACTTAAAGGATGTCAAAGTTGTCGTAAAAGGAAAGGGTGAAAAAGGTATAGATATAAAATATTTAGTATCAGACAAGGATGTTTTAACGCACGGAGGTATTCCTGTTTGGGGACTATATGCTGATCATGTGAATAATGTAGAAGTTAGCTACAAAAGAAATGGCGAAGCTATGAGCGAAACATATAAAATTCACGCTCCTGCTATATTTATGAATACAAGCGGCACAGGACAGCAGACTTCTTTGCCAAAAGCAAATATTGTAAAAATGGATGAGAAATTTAAAGATAGACTCTATCTTATAAATCATTTGATTAGAAATTCGTTACCAAATGCAGGACAAACATTATGGAATTACCCTGAAGGAGGCGCTTTACCTTGGGATCTTGAAGCCATGAACTGGATTATAGATACAAATGGCGATATAAGATGGTACATGAAGTCTGACGTTATACGCGATCCGGATAATTTATACCGCAAGGGTAATATTATGGGCTTTCAGCAAACTAAAGATGGATATATGCTCTTTGGTATGGGTCAAAGATATATTAAAATCGATCTAATGGGACGTATAGTATTTGATAGAGTATTGCCAAATTCTTATATAGATTTCTCTCACCATATAGAGCAAACCGCAAAAGGCACATATCTAATGCGGGTCGCAAGCGCTAATCAAAAAAGAGCAGATGGCAAAAATGTCCGATCTGTTCGTGATGTTATCATAGAACTTGATCAGGACGGAAAAGTTATAGATGAATGGAAAATTTATGAGATCTTAGATCCTTATAGAGATGTGGGTATCTTGGCACTTGATCAGGGTGCGGTATGTTTAAATGTTGATGCAGATAAAGCCGGAACAACTACAAACAAAGAAGAACTTGAAGATCCGAATGCCCCTTGGGGGGATATACCAGGAGTTGGTATAGGTAGAAATTGGGCTCATATAAATTCAGTAAATTATGATGCTACAGACGATAGTATCATCCTTTCTATCCGTCATCAAAGTGCTGTCGTAAAAATAGGTAGAGATAAAGAGGTCAAGTGGATACTTGCTTCAAAAAATGGTTGGAATGAAAAACTAGCCAAAAAGTTATTAACTCCTGTTGATAAGAACGGCAAAGCTCTTGATTGTGATGATAATGGAAGATGCGAAAATACCGATTTTGACTTCTCTTGGACTTCTCATACTGCTTATAAAATAAACGAAAAGAGTAAGCCTGAAAAATTTATGCTAAGCGTATTTGATAATGGTGATGCTAGGCATAATGAACAGCCTGCATTTGCCACCGAAAAATACAGTCGTGCCGTTGAATATGAAATAGACGAGAAAAATATGACTGTTAAGCAGGTTTGGCAATACGGTAAAGAGCGCGGATTTGACTGGTATAGCCCTATAACTTCTGTTGTGGAGTATCAGCCGCAGTATGATTCGATGTTTATCTACTCTGCTGTTGCAGGTCTAGCTAAACAACTTCTTAAAATGGGTAAAACCGAACCTATTTTAAATGAAGTAAAATATGGTACTCAGGATGTTAAAGTGGAGATTAAATTTACCGAGATGGGTGCTGCTACTATCGGCTACCGAGCGCTTCCTATCGATCTGCAAAAAGCTTTTAAATAAAATTTTTACTCGGATTGCGGTTTTGTAATCCGAGTAAGATTTAACTTAACAACCGACTTAAAGTAAAAACATATTTTTAGATTAATCAACACTTTTGTTACAACTGAAATTTTATAATCTTTAATATATATAAAATTTATTTTTTAATTTAATTTTATGACTATATATCTAAAATTTATATAATCTATCGGTAGTTATAATCATATAAACAAAAGTTTTTTAAGGAAAAAATAATATAAATTTGTTTTTAAATTTAAGATCCGTATCTGCTGATAAAGCCACAACTATTATTTAGCAACATTTAAATTTATATAATTTTATTAGCTTGATTATTTTTTAGATATTTTGTTGTATTAATTTATAATTAGGTATTTTAGTCATATTTTAATGATAAAATTCAGTTCAAATTTTAATAACTGTTCGCAAATTTAAATTTTATAAGAAGTTTATATTATGTAAAATTATTTAAAGATATTTTAATATTTGTGTGATTTTTATGTTAGTAAATTTTTTTAAAATTACACTAATAAAATTTTATAAGAAATAGTATTAAAAAAGTCAAAAAATCTATCTTGTATTCTATCCTGATAGGTAGGTTTGATAAATTTTACTTTTAAAGTAAAATTTACAAAATCTATAATTAAAGGAGTCCGTATGAAGGCTAGAAATTTACTTTCATCAATTGTTGTGGCAGGGCTACTAGTCGGAGGCTTAACTACTTCTTCTCTTGCTATAGGCGGTCCAAGCGGTCCAAAGAATGATTATCAACAACAAGGCAAGCTTGGAGTTGTTAAGATGAATCCTTACGGATATGCACCTTTAACAGCTATCATCACTAACGGCGGCTATGTTTTATCAGACGTTAAAGTAACTATCGTTCCAAAACCGGGAGGTCAAACTATCAGCTATAAGGTAGATAACCAAACGGTAAAAACTTACGGCGGTATCCCGGTTTTTGGGCTATATCCGTCTTATAAGAATACGGTTGAAGTTACTTATACTAAATCAGCCATGGGCTTTAAGGATGAAACTATTACCGAAAAGTATCAAGTAACGACAGGTGGCATAGGACTTACTCCGTCAGGACTTACTATGCAAACTGGAGTTCCTTTTGAAAAAGTAACCGTTGTAAAAGCAGATAAGGAATTTGCAGATAGATTATATCTTATAAACAACGTTCCGGGAAAAGCTCCGGGCAGAAGCTCTCAAGCCGTTTGGAATAACCCTTCAGGTGGCGCTTTGGAGTGGAATGACGCTTCAAATTCATTTATAGTAGATACAAAAGGCGAGGTTAGATGGTATTTTGACTCAGACAAGCTTTTGGATTTTGGCAATATCTACAGAACCGGTATTCAAATGGGATTTAGGCAAGATAATGACGGAGCTCTTGCTTGGGGCTTTGGACAAAGATATGTTAAATACGATTTGATGGGAAGACAAATTTTTGATCGCCAACTTCCGCTTGCTTATAACGACTTTTCTCACTCTTTAAATAACGCACAAAACGGCAACTATCTACTAAGAGTCGGCTCATCTAACACAAAACGCCCTGACGGCAAAAACGTTAGAACCGTTAGAGATACGATAGTAGAGGTTGATAAAGACGGATATGTCGTAGACGATTGGAGACTTTATGAGATCATGGATCCTTATAGAGCCGATGCTATCATGGTTCTTGACCAAGGAGCCGTTTGCTTAAACGTCGATGCTTCTCAAGCCGGACATACTATAGGAGCTGACGAGCTGGCTAAGCTTGATGAAAATAATCAATTTGGCGATATAGCAGGAACGGGAATAGGCAGAAACTGGGCTCACGTAAACAGCGTTGATTATGATCCAAATGATGATTCTATAGTAGTTTCCAGCCGCCACCAAAATGCGATGGTAAAAATCGGACGCGATAAGAAAATCAAATGGATAGTCGGTCCTCACAAAGGTTGGGGTGAGAAATTTAAAAAATACCTATTGCAACCTGTCGATAGCAAAGGAAACAAAATCGTTTGCGAGGACGAGTATAGCAAATGCCCTGGATACACAAACGAAAAAGGCGGATTTGACTGGACTTGGACACAACATACGGCGTTTATTATAGATTCAAAAACAAATAAAGATATCCTTTATCTAGCCGCTTTTGATAACGGAGATAGCCGCGGCATGGAACAACCTGCTCTTGCTAGTATGAAGTATTCACGCGGTGTTGTTTATAAGATAGATCAAAACAAAATGACTATAGAGCAAGTTTGGGAATACGGCAAACAAAGAGGCGGAGATTGGTTTAGTGCGGTTACGAGCCTTACTGAATACCATGACGATAAAGACTCATTGCTAGTTTATTCTGCAACGGCGGGCATGCAGTTTGACTTGTCAAAAGGCGTTCCTGTAGGAGAGCCTGCTCCTGAGTTGCTTGAATTTAAGTGGGGATCTACCGAGCCTGGTCTTCAAATGAAATTTGAAGGAACAGGCATAGGATATCAAGCCATACCTATACATCTTGATAAAGCATTTGACCGCAAAGTTAAAAGCAAAAAATAATAACTACTAAAATTCCCTCCCCCAAGATCTTCTTGGGGGATATACTAAAAATTTATAATTCAAAACATAGCATAGATTACGCTATTACGGGGAAACTTGGAGAAGTTGTAGTAAATCCTTATGATAGCGCACCTTTAACGGCTGTTATTAAAAACGGCGGATACGACATAAAAGACGCCAAAGTAACTATCGTCCCAAAACCTGGCGGACAATTAATAAGCTATGACGTAGCCAACAAGCACCTTCGCACTCACGGCGGAATTCCCGTATTTGGTATGTATGCCGACTATCAAAATACGGTTGAAGTAGAATATACAAAAACTTATAAAGGCAAAGAAGAGAGGGTAAAAGAGACGTATAAAATTTACGCTCCGGCTATCTATCTTGAGGCTACGGGACATCCAAGCCAAAAGGGAGCTTTATTTGATAAGATTGAGGTTACAAAAGCTCCAAGTAAGAAATTTGAAAATAGACTTTACTATGTAAATAACTTCTATAATAAAACGGGCAAAGGCACTAAGGTAGTTTGGAACAACCCTGCAGGCGGCGCTCTTGAGTGGAACTATACGCCTAGCAACTTTATCCTTGATACCAAAGGTGAAGTTAGATGGTATCTTGAGCCTAGCAAAATTTACGACCTTAAAAAGCCTTTTAACGCAGGCGTTATGATGGGCTTTAAACAAAATAAAGACGGAGCTATCACTTGGGGATATGGACAAAGATACGTTAAATACGACATCTTAGGACGCGAAATTTTTAACCGCGAACTTCCTGCAAGCTATAACGACTTCAGCCACTCTATGGATCCTATGGATAACGGACACTACTTGCTTCGCGTTGCTAACGCAAACTACAAAAGGGCTGACGGCAAAAACGTTCGCACCGTTAGAGACGTGATCGTAGAGGTTGATAGAGACGGAAACGTGGTTGATGATTGGAGGCTTTATGATATCCTTGATCCTTACAGAGACGTCGTGCTAAAAGTGCTTGACCAAGGAGCCGTTTGCTTAAACATCGACGCTAGCAAAGCGGGACATACCGCAACCTCCGATGAGCTAATGCAAATGGATCAAAACGACAAATGGGGCGATATCGTAGGAAGCGGACCGGGACGTAACTGGGCTCATGTAAATAGCGTGGATCACGACCCAAGCGACGATAGTATCATCATAAGCTCACGCCATCAAAATGCGGTTATCAAAATCGGACGCGACAAGAAAGTTAAGTGGATAATCGGCGGGCATAAAGGCTGGGGCGATAAATTTAAAGACGCTCTTTTACAGCCTATAGATAAAAACGGCAAAAAGATCGTTTGTGAAGATGACTACACAAAATGCCCGGGATATGAAAGCGACACGGGCGGATTTGACTGGCAATACACTCAGCACACCGCGTTTAGAATCGATAGCAAATCCAAAAAAGGCGTAGTGTATCTAACCGTATTTGATAACGGCGACAGCAGAGGATTTGAACAACCTGCAATAGCGGGCATGAAATACTCTCGCGCGGTAGTTTATAAGGTAGATGAGAAGGCTAAAACCGTAGAGCAAGTTTGGGAATACGGCAAACAAAGAGGAGCTGATTGGTATAGCTCGGTAACTAGCCTTGCTGAGTACCAAGACGACCTTGATAGCGTATTTGCTTATTCGGCAGTTGCCGGAATGCAGTTTGACATCGCAGCAGGCAAACCTGTAGGCGTACCAAGTCCGCATATCAACGAATTTGAATGGGGTGCAAAAGAGCCTTCAATCGAGATTAAAATGACAAACGCTATGGGTTATCAAGCGTTTCCGTTTAGTATAGAAAAGGCATTCTCTAAATAATACTCCCGATTTGAGCTAAGCGATACCGCTTGGCTCTTTAATTTTCTTTTAAATTTATCTTGAATTTAATGTCCTTATTTAGATTTTTATCTTTGGAATTTTTCTTTTTTATATTCTTAAATTTGTAAATTTTATTTGTAGGTGTCGCTATATGATTTACTTTTGTATTTACAAGGTTTTAATGGCGCTTTTTCGTGTTTATTTACAAAACAATTAAATTTTAAAGATTATTTTGCTAAACTCCGTAAATTTTACAAGATGAAAGGCACAAGATGAATGCTTCGGAATTTATCTGGATGGATGGAAAATTAATAAAATGGGACGAGGCTAAAGTTCATGTTTTAACTCACTCTCTTCACTATTCAAATGCCGTTTTTGAAGGCACAAGAGCCTATAAAACCGATAAAGGTTTAGCGATATTTAGATTACAAGATCACACAAATAGGCTTTTAAAGTCTGCAAAAATGACAATTTTAAATTGCCCTTACACTCAAAAAGAGCTTGAAAACGCACAAATAGAGCTTTTAAGGGCTAATAAATTTAACGGCAACGTATATATTCGCCCGCTTATATTTTTAGGATACGGCATAATGGGGCTAGCTCACACAAAAGCTCCCGTTCAAACCGCAATCGCAGCTTGGGAGTGGGGCGCTTATCTTGGCGATGAGGGACTTGAAAAAGGTATTAGAGTTAAAATTTCAAGCTTTGCCAAGCTAAATCCGTCAGGGCAAATGAATAGAGCCAAAGCCAGTTCAAACTATCTAAGCTCGCAAATGGCAAATTACGAAGCAAAAGATGCTGGATACGATGAGGCGCTGCTTTTAGACGGTGAAGGCTTCGTAGCAGAAGGTCCTGGTGAGTGCTTTTTCATAGTGGAAAACGGCACTATCGTAACTCCTCCAAATGACAATAGCCTAGCAAGCATTACTCAAGATACCGTTATCAAAATCGCAAAAGATTTAGGCTATGAAGTTCGCCGCGAGCGTATCACGAGAGATCAGGCTTACGTGGCCGATGAGGCTTTCTTCACGGGAACGGCAGCTGAAGTAACTCCGATAAGTAGTATCGACGCTAGGGTTATCGGAAGCGGAAGACGAGGTGAAGTTACTAAAAAGCTGCAAGATGCTTATTTTGACGTAGTTTACGGACGAAATCCAAAATACGCTTCAATGCTAACTTATATTTAAAATTCTAAACAAGGATATAAATGCCAGCAGATTTAAATGATTATTTTAAAAAACGAAACTCAAATAGCGGCGGAGGTGGCGGCAATGATAATCAAGGGCCAAAGCTAAATTTTAAAACCCCGAATTTGCCTAAAAATTTTGGCAAAATGTCAGGACTTGCTTACGTTATCATCGTGATTATAGCGGTCTTAGCCATCACTCAGCCTTTTGTGGTGATAAATTCGGGCGAAGTCGGCATCAAGGCAACTGCAGGTAAATACGATGCGTCGCCTATGCAGCCAGGCTTTCACTTCTTTATCCCGTTTATACAAAAGGTTATCATCGTAGATACGAGAGTTCGCCTTATAAACTATACTTCGGGCGAAGATATGGGCGAGGCACAAAAATTTTCGACCCAATCTCAAGCTGGAATTATTCGTAAAAACTCAATTTCAGTTTTGGACGCTAGAAACTTGCCTGTAAGTATCGATATAACCGTTCAATATCGCCTAAACCCTGAAAATGCACCTCAGACTATCGCGTCTTGGGGCTTAAGCTGGGAAAACAAGATCGTAGATCCTGTCGTGCGCGATGTAGTGCGAAGTATAGCTGGTAAATATACCGCAGAAGAGCTTCCTACTAAGCGAAACGAGATAGCGGCCGCGATTGATGACGGAATTCGTAAAGATATCGATTCTCAGCCAAATAAGCCTGTTGAGTTGCTTACGGTCCAACTTCGCGAGATCATACTTCCTGAAAAGGTAAAAGAGCAGATCGAGCGCGTTCAAATCGCAAAACAAGAGGCGGAAAGAACCAAATACGAAGTAGAAAGAGCAAATCAAGAGGCTCTTAAAAAAGCCGCTCTTGCTGAAGGTACGGCAAAAGCAGCTATCATCGAAGCAAAGGGTAAAGCCGATGCCGTTAAGATAGAAGCTGACGCACAAGCATACGCAAACAGAGAGGTTGCAAAGAGCTTGGATGGCAACTTACTTGAGTTAAAACAGATCGAAACTCAAGGCAAATTTAACGAAGCGTTACGCGATAACAAAGACGCTAAAATTTTCCTAACTCCTGGCGGTGCGGTGCCAAATATCTGGGTTGATACCAAAGATAAAGCCAAACAGTCGGTTATGGATAGATAAAATAAATTTTGATTCACAGATCGCTAATTTTTAGCGATCTGTATCAAATTTTATAGCAAGGCGACTCGCTTTGCGAATTTGATATCGCTAAATTTGCTCTAAGCATATATGAGAGGGATTAAATGAAAATCGATTGGGATAAGGTTGCGGGGCTTTTGCCTGTAATCGTGCAAGAAAGCGCAACGAACGAAGTTTTAATGCTTGCATATATGAACGAAGAGGCTTTAAATTTAAGCGTACAAACGGGCTTTGCTCACTACTTTTCTCGCACTAAAAATAGAATTTGGAAAAAGGGCGAAGAGAGCGGCAATATCCAAAAGATCGAGTCTATGTATCTTGACTGCGATAACGACACGCTTTTAATGAAAGTTAAGCAATTTGGTGGAGTGGCTTGTCATACGGGCGCAAAGAGCTGCTTTTTTAAAGAATTTGAGCTTAAAGATCAAGCGGATTTTGGCTTGCAGGGAGAATTTAAAGAGGCTAAAAATTTAAACTCCGATTCAAGATTATCTACAAAGCCAAATTACGGCGTAATCGATGAAATTTATCACACTATACTTGAGCGCAAACTAAATGCGGACGCTAAAAATTCATACGTTGCAAGTCTTTTTGCAAAGGGCGAAAATGCTATACTTAAAAAAGTCGGGGAAGAGGCAACCGAATTTGTGATGGCTTGTAAGGATGTCTCAAAATACAAGAACGAGAGTAAAATTTTATCCTCAGAGCCTAAGGAAAATCAAAAAATAGAGCAAAATTTGCTTGAGGAAATGCTTGAAAAATCCAAAAGCGATATGATTTACGAGGCGGCTGATCTGTGCTTTCATTTGCTTGTAGCGCTTGCACTGCACGGAATTCATCCTGAGCGCGTTAAAGCCGAACTTGCAAGACGCATGGGGATAAGCGGGATAGAGGAGAAGAACTCAAGAGATGATAAATGAGCTCAAGCAGGGGATAAATTTTTATCTCACTCATCTTGGATGGATTGATTTTGCTTCTTATGTTTGGCTTGTTTTACTCTTTTTTACTATCGTTTTTGCTTGCTTTTATATCATGTCCAAGCATCCGGTAGCAGGCGTTTTGATGTTTATCTTAACTATCTTTGCTTTCTTATTCGGCGCGTTTTATCTGCATAAATTTTTAGATGAAAATTTAAGGCAAAGAAGCGTGCTCATAACGGACACAAAGCAGCTTACATACTCAAATACTTTGATTGTGGATCTAAATCTTACAAATTTATCAGCAAATTCTTTTAAATATTGCAGTATAAAGCTTAAATTTTATACTCCATCATCAAATTTTATAAAAAATGAACTAAATAAACTAAAGCCTTTCTTAAGGTCAAATTTGGTGCTAAAAGAGAGCCTTGATGCAGGCGAAACAACGCAAGAGCAAAGCGTGATAGATGGATTTAGATTTGAAAATTACGATATAATAGCTACTTCGGAGTGTTATTGATGGCTGGTTATTTTAATATTTTTCATATTCTTATTATTGTATCTTTATTGTTGCTTTCTGCGCTTTTAATTTATCTTTCGCAACACGAACAAAATAGAAAAATTTTTATCTCTCTTGTCGTTATAAATTTCGTAGTAACTCTTTTAATAGGCGTATTTTTAATGTTTGTTGTTGATAAATACACCAAAAAAGCCGTTCTTGAGAAAGTTACCAATCAGCGCGTTTTGATAAACGAAACTATAGTTTTTAAAGGCGTCGTGCGAAATGTAGGATCATTTGATATAGCAAATTGCAAGATTATTATCAAGCTTATCAACGATCCGCTCAACCGAGAAAGCCTCAAGGGTGAATCTCTCTTTAAACCAAGCGGGCTTTCACTATTTTCTTGGATGAAACTAGGCGATAGCAAAGACGAAAGACCAAATACCGTTGAGTATAAATTTAGCATCGCTAAAAATTTAAAAGCTAAAGAATTTAGAAATTTTAGCGTCTCTATGCCTTATCCGCCTTATTTTAAGAAGCCTACTTTTGTTACGAAGCTAAGTTGTAGTTAGGTTTATTATAGTTTAAATTCGGCAAATTTTTGCCGAATTTATAAAATTTATTTTATAAAATAATCCCCGTCAAAGCTTACAAGAGAGTATCTGCGCTCGTCTCCAAGGCTACTTACTAGCTCGTCAATGCCTAAAAACTCAAGGCTGTCCGCACCTATAAATTTACGCACCTCTTCAACGTTTTTGTTTGCGCTTATCAGCTCTTCAAAGCTTGGAGTGTCTATGCCGTATCTTTCAGGGTATTTTAGCTCGGGGCAAGCCGCTTTGAAATGCACCTCTTTAGCGCCCGCCGCACGCAACAGCTCTACAACTTTTTTAGAAGTGGTGCCTCGCACGATGCTATCATCTACGACGACTATGCTTTTGCCCTCAAGCACGCTTGACATAGGGTTTAGCTTGAGCTTTACCTTAAGATCACGTGTCTCTTGAGAAGGTTCTATGAAAGTTCTGCCTACGTAGTGGTTGCGCACTATGGCAAGCTCAAAGGGAATTTTGCTCTCGTTTGCAAAGCCAAGCGCCGCAGGCACACCGCTATCAGGAACCGGCACTACGAAATCGGCTTTGATTTTGCTCTTTTTAGCAAGTGCCGCACCCATTCTTTTGCGGGCTTCATAGACGCTTTTGCCTTCTATCACGCTATCAGGACGCGCGAAATAGATGTATTCAAACGCACAAATTCTAGGCTCGGACTCAAAAAGTTGAATGCTCTCAAATTCGTCTTTGCCGTTTTCAAAGATTATCATCTCACCGGCTTTTATGTCTCTTATGAATTTCGCTCCAACCAGATCAAATGCGCAAGTTTCACTAGCTACGATATATCCGCCGTCTTTTAGCCTTCCAAGTGAGAGCGGACGCACGCCGTATCTATCTCGTATGGCAAAAATTTTATGTCGCGACTGGATTAACAAGCAATAAGCGCCTACAATCTTCTTAACCGCCTCTATAATGCGCTCTTTTAGGCTTTGACTGTTGCTTCTTGCGATTAGATGAAGGATGTTTTCGGTATCCATATTTGATTGAAATATCGCTCCTTCATTGATAAGGGCTTCTCTTGTCTCGTCTTTGTTTACTAAATTTCCGTTATGCACGAGCGAAATAGAGCCAAGACTATAGTTTGCAGCAATCGGTTGAGCATCGTCAAAAGATGCATTGCCGGCGGTTGAGTAGCGGTTGTGACCTATCGCCATATCGCCTTTTAGCAGCTTAAAACTCTCCTCGTCAAAGACTTCAGTTACCAGCCCTAGCTTTTTAAAAGTAGTGATTTGACCGTTATCGCTTGCGCTTATACCGCTGGCCTCTTGCCCTCTGTGCTGCATAGCAAATAGCGCGTAATACGCAGTTTTAGCCGCATTTTTAGAATTTATTATCCCGACGATCGCACACATTTTTATCCTTTTGTTTTAAATTAATCTTTATAAATTTCAAGCACGTTGGTATGATCAAATTTTATGAGATCTCCCGCTACAACGCTACCTTTGGTAAAAGGCTCATTATCAAGTATTCCGACAAAACAGCCGTCTTTTGCTTCATCAACCACAACCCACATTCGCTCAACTTGCGCAAAATCGCTATCCTCAAATCTAAAAATAAGCTTTACCAAATCGCCTTTTTTTAAAGCCGTTCGCTCATTTTTCGGCGGTATTTTAAATTCCTTGCCGAATTCTTTTTCGTATTCTTCGGTATTATCTAGGCTAAATTTTATCACTCTTAAAGCCCTAAGCAGTCATCAATGCCGTAAAGCCCGTTTTCTTGAGCGCTTATCCAGATGGCGGCTTTTATAGCGCCTTTTGCAAAGGTAGCGCGACTGGTTGCGGTGTGATTTAGCTCTATGAATTCTCCGTCGTTATAAAATCCCACCGTATGTCTTCCCACGACATCGCCTCCTCGAATGGCAAGCAAGGCTATCTCGTCTTTGCTTCTTGCTCCTACAAGTCCTTCTCTGCCGCTTATCATCACATCTTTTAGCTTTAAATTTCTAGCCTCCGCCACGCGTTCGCCCAAAGTTATGGCAGTACCGCTTGGAGCGTCTTTTTTGTGCCTATGGTGCTGCTCGACTATCTCGATATCAAATTCCCTAAGCGCTTTTGAAGCTATGCTTGCAAGGCGGTTTAGCACAGCAACTCCAAGACTCATATTTGTAGCATATAGGATCGGCATGGCAAGGCTTGCGCTTTTGAGTAAATTTGCCCCCTCTTCGCCAAGTCCGGTTGTGCCTACTACCAGCGGTTTTGGGTTGGTTCTGGCATAATTTATCAAATTTATCGCACCCTCTTTGATGGTAAAATCAATTACTACATCGCAGTTATCAAACAGCTCTTTAAAATTTTCGGTTACTATGACATCTTTCGGTAAGCTAAAATCAATCGGCTCTATCGTATAAGCGGCTGTTAGTTTTGCATCTTTGTTTTCTTTCAAGCACTCTATGATCATTTTTCCCATTTTGCCGCTTGCGCCGTGAATTCCAACTCTTACCATATCGCTTCCTTTTTGAAAATTTGATTGTAAAATTTAGCATAAAATTTATAAAAAGCTCATTTAGTAACCACTCTTGAGTAATACTTTTTCCTATCTTTAAAAAACTTCTTATATAATTTCGGTTTGTTTAAATCAAAGGAAAATAATGAGGAAACTTTTACTATTTTTATTGACGGCGGTAGCGGCTTTTGCTATGTCGTGGGATGCAAATATAACCAAAGGCGAGCTTGAAAACGGGCTTAAGTACTACATTAAGCAAAATTCTCTTCCAAAAGATACGGCTTATTTTTATCTTACGATTAGAGTTGGCTCAATCGACGAAAACGCAAGCGAAAGAGGCTTGGCGCACTTTGTGGAGCATATGGCGTTTAACGGAAGCAGGGATTTTAAGAAAAATGATCTGATTAGGAAGCTTGAAAGTCTTGGCGTGGTTTTTGGTGCCGATTTAAACGCTTATACGAGCTATGACGCTACGGGTTATAACCTAAAAATAAGCGTTAATGACGAGAATTTAAATGACGTTTTTAAAGTTTTTTCAAACTGGATGGACGGTATAAGTTTTGATGCTAACGAGCTTGAAAAGGAGCGGGGTATCATCATCGAAGAGGAGCGCTCAAGAAATACCCCTTCATACAGACTTTATAAAGAGCAAGCAAAGCACTGGTACGCAAAAAGCGCTTATGACGGCAAAGAGCCAATCGGCGATATGGACGTGATAAGAAATGTAAGCGTAGGCGAGATAAGAGCCTTTTACGAGAGACTTTATCAGCCTAGATTTATGGAATTCGTGGCTACAGGGGATTTTGATAAAGGCAAGATAGAGCAGATGATCAAGTCAAATTTCTCAAGTGTCAAAAATACAAATTCCTATCTTCAGCCAAGCAGAAAAATCCCTGAAAAATCAGGATTTAACATCTATAACTATGATTCAAACGAAACCGGTTCGGATAGTATTAGTATAGCCTTTTTTGACGAGTATCTGCCAAGAGATAGCGAGGTAAATGCACGCAAAATTTTAACTCGCATGCTTATCTCGCAACTTTTTTCAACGCTTTATGAAAAGAAGATGATAGATGAGGGCTCGTCTCTTCGTGCGGGATTTTTCTCCTCACCGCTTGAATTTAGCCAAAGCATGTTTAGCTTTAGCACAAATGTGATCAAAAACGACTATGAAGACGCGCTATCAGATATGCTTGGCGTGATTGAAGGAGTGAGGAAATTTGGCTTTAATGAGAGTGATTTTAACGATACGAAGATAAATTTAAAAACTTCTATAAACGCCAGATACGCTCAGTCAAAAACTAAAAAATCGGAAGATATGGCTAATGAAATTTTAAATTCTCTTGATGCGGGAAGCATCTTGCAAAGCGAAGCCGACTCAAGAAATTTAGCGCTTAAGCTTTTAGATGAGGTTACTCTTGATGAGGTAAATGCCGAATTTAGACGAATATTGGCTCTTAAAAATGAAACGGTAAGCGTTTTTAGCGTTAAAAATTTTAAGCTTGAAAAGACCAAATTTGATGAGATAAAATCTAACGCAAAGCCTTATGATACTCGAATTTCATCTTCAAATCTTCCTAAAAATTTGGTAGATGAAAATATAAAGCCAAAAAAGATAGTTTCAAAAAGTTTTGACGAAAAGAGCGGTATCTTTACTCTTGAGCTTGAAAACGGGGCTACGGCGATCTTAAAACCTCTTAAAACCAAAAAGGATCACATTACTTTTGCGGCGGTTAGCAAGGGCGGAGTTTCAAATTTAAGCGATCCGAAGCTTGGCAGATTTGCCGTGCAGGTTTCAAACGAAAGCGGGGCAGGGGAGTTTAATAACTATCAGCTGGCTAAAATCCTAAACGGCAAATATGTAGGATATGATAAACGTATCGATCTACTTTCGCAAGGTTTTTACGGACAGAGTAATCGTGCGGATATCAAGTGGCTTCTTGAGGCGATTCATCTTGAATTTAACTCACCGCGCCTTGATCAAAAGACGCTTGAGCAGGTTAAGACCGTCGCTACCGAAAGACTTACTAAACGAGAAAATTTGCCCGAGCACAAATTTAGCAACGAATTTACGAAATTTTTATATGATAATAACGAGCGCATGAGACCGCTTGAAAAGAACGATATAGCAGCACTTGAGCTTGAGAGCTTAAGGCAAATCGTAAATGACAAATTTACTAATGCTAGTTCGTTTGATTTTATTTTCGTAGGCGATTTTGAAGTGGAGACTTTAGAGCCTTTAATCGCAAAATATATAGCCACTATCCCGGGCAAAAACAGCAAAGAGAATTTCGTAGATGACGGTGTGCGAAGCATAAAAGGCGTGCATAAATTTGAGCGCGATTATCAGATTACTCCTAGATCTGACGTGGTTATCAATCTTAAAAACGAAAGCGTGAAATTTTCGCAACTAAACGCCATAAAAGCTCAAGCTCTAAGCGCAGTCTTTAAAATGGCTCTTTATGAAAACATAAGAGAAGATAAAGGCGAAACTTATGGATTTTCAGTCGCTGTTAAGCTTAGCAAGGAGCCTTATGATCGTTCAAACGCAAATATATCTTTTACTTGCTCGCCAAAAAATACAAATGATGTGATAAGTGGCGTTAGAGCGATAATTAAGAAGCTAAAGAGCGAGGGTGCAACGAAAGAGCAGCTTGAAAACTATAAAAAATCAGCCATTTTGCGAATTAAACAAACTCACGATCAGCCTGAATTTTGGCTTAAAAATATCACGGCAAATAGGCTGTATGACAGCGAGCTTTTTGATCTTAAGTGGCAAGAAGATGCGATAAATTCGCTAAGCAATGACGATATAAAAGAGGCGGCTAGACTTTATCTTGATGAGAGTAACGAGGTAATTAGCGTTAACAATCCTAAATAACTAGCTTTTGAGTCCGGCGGATCGCTTTAGTGAATATTAAAGCGATCTTACCCGGATTGATTTTATTTAAATTTATCCTAAAACTTTTCGGAGTATATTTAAGTAAAATCGAGTAAAATTTGAGTTGCACTTTTGCGCATATCAAATAAGTTTTTATGGCAAATTTAAGCGTCTAGTTGCAACTAGAATTATCAAATTTTTAATTGCAATAGAAGCCAAATTTCTCTTTTAAATTTATATTTGAGTCGCAAATAACAAACAACGACTTTTGATGAAAGTATATTAAAATAGAGCGAATTTGACCGAACTTGCTCGGTCAAATTTCAATTTTAGTGTAAATTTTCTATGTAGCTTAGAGCTGAAAGAGCAGCCATTGCGCCATCTCCCGCAGCGCAAACTACCTGCTTAGGAGCGTCTATACGGATATCGCCTGCGCCAAATAATCCAGGCACATTCGTTCTCATCTTAAGATCCACGATCATCTCGCCGTTTTCGCTCATCTCGCAAAGGAATTTGCCGTCATCTTGAAGCAAAATTTGATTATTTACGTTAAGTCCAACGAAAGTAAAAACTCCGGGTACCTTTAAGTCTCGCTCGCCTTCTTTAGTATTTAGAGTTAGTCCGCCAAGGCCCATTTTATCGCCGTAAGCCTCTTTTATTGTCGCACTTGTGACAAATTCGATCTTTTCGTTTTTTCTAGCCTTTTCTACGGTTGTAGGAGCTGCGCGAAATCCGTCTCGTCTGTGCACCAAATATACTTTTGAGCAGATATTTGATAGATAAATCGCCTCTTCAAGAGCCGTATCGCCACCACCTAGAACGGCAACTTCTTTGTTTTTATAAAAAAATCCGTCGCAAGTCGCGCACGTACTTACGCCTCTGCCGAAAAATTCGTCTTCGCCTTTAAATCCGGCTCTTTTAGGCGTTGAGCCAGTAGCTACGATAACGGCTTTTGCGTTCATCTCCTTGCCGTTTTCAAGAGAAATTTTAAAGCTTCCGTCTTCGTTTCTTGATACTTTAGAGACGTTTGCCGCTTCGTGTTTAAGTCCAAAGTGCATGCACTGCTTGCTCCAAGTACTCATGAAGTCAAGTCCGCTCTCGCCTGGGTTTTTTTGACCAGGATAGTTTTCTATCTCAGAGCTTCCAGTTATCTGTCCTCCGATCATTCCTCGCTCAAACATTACGACATTTCCAAGCCCGCCGCGAGTAGCGTAAAGTCCGGCACTTAGTCCGGCAGGACCGCCACCGATAATCGCTAAATCTAACATGATTTTTCCTTAAATTTTATTTATTTTTGAATCTTGTTTATAAATTTTATTATCCTGATGGATCACCTCAACACTACTTGGCAAAGTTGTAATGTTTAGGAGATTCATAAGCTTTAAAATAGTATTGATGTCTGATGTTATATAGCTTAAATTTCCTTCATTTGCGAGTCGTTTTTGAAATATGTCTATAGCAACTATAGGCAAATTTTTGTTTGAAATTTCTAAAATTTCATTTAAGTTAGGCATGTTTGAGCTAAATACGACAAGCAGAAATTTTTTATCTTTGGGAGAAAAAATTTCACTTTTTTCGTAAAAGATCAAAGAGCTAAAATCTATAAATTTATACTTTGAAAATCTGTAATTGTTAAAAGCAAAGACCGAAGCAACTAAAAATGCACCAAAAAACGATGCGAAAACAGATGTCAGGGGGAAAGACACCCCCCGTCTTTTTGCACTCATTAAAGAAGTGAGTTGATTTTATCCGCGATTGCCTGTTTTGATTGTGCTCCGACCATTTGCTCAACTACTTCGCCATTTTTGAAAAATAGTAGCGTAGGAATAGAGCGGATACCAAATTCTACAGCTAGATCTTGCACTTCGTCAGTATTTACTTTGCAAATTTTAGCTTTACCGTCAAATTCCTCGGCAAGCTCATCTATAACAGGTGCAAGCATTCTGCAAGGTCCGCACCAAGGCGCCCAAAAATCTACCAATGCAACACCCTCTTTAGCTATGTCGAAATTTTCCGATGTTAGTTCTATGTATTTTCCCATCTTTTTCTCCTTTTGAAATTTGGTTGCAATTATACATAAATAAGTTTAAATTTAAGATAATAAGAAAAATTATAAGCTGATATTTTTTATCCAGTTTATTTTATTATTCTCAATTGTTATCAGGTCAACCTGAAAATCGCTATTAAGACCATTTTTAAGCAGATAATAATCAACCGCTTTTAATATCTTTTGCATTTTAGAGCCGGTTAGCCTGTACGCCGCTTCATAATCGCCTTGAGTTGCTTTTACCTCTACAAAATGCAAAATTTCATCTTTTTTGGCTATGATGTCTATTTCTCCGAATTTACAGCTGAAATTTCGATCTAAAATTTGACATCCTTCTTTTTGTAAAAAGTCGCAAGCATCGCTTTCTGCGCTTTTCCCCAAAAGATATTCGCTAAGTCCCACTTAAGACTCAATCCTCATCATAAACGGCTCTTCTTTTACGAATTCTTGCTCTTTTAGTATTTTTACTACTCGTTTAACATCCGCTTCAAGGCTCGTATGAGTGGTAAAAAACAGCGTTGCGTCATCTTCTTTTTTGACGTGAGGCTTTTGCAAGAAGCTATCTATCGAGAGGTTATTTTCGCTCATCAAATTTGTGATTTTAGCAAGGACTCCGACCTTGTCTTCAACCTTTAGTCTGAAATAATATTTCGTTCTTATCTCGTCTTGCTCAAGTAGCTCTGTTTGCATGATTTCAAGCGGAGCTTTGTATCCCAGCATCGGGAATTTGATCTCTCTTGCGATATCGATTAAATCGCTTATAACCGCACTTGCCGTTGCGCTTCCGCCTGCTCCTGGACCATAAAACATAGTTTCATTTACCGCATCGCCGATTACGCTAACGGCGTTCATCACACCATCAACTTTGGCTATCATCTTGTCTTTTGGCACAAGCGCAGGATGGACGCGAAGCTCTATCTTGTCACCCACTCGTTTTGCTATGGCAAGTAGCTTGATGACATACTCAAAATCGTTGGCGAAAAATATATCCTCTTTTGTTATTTTCTCGATGCCTTCGATGAGTATGTCTTCGGGGTTTCCGTGCACACCGTAAGCTATACTTGCAAGGATTAACAGCTTGTGCGCCGTGTCAAATCCACCTATGTCAAATGTAGGATCAGCCTCTGCATATCCAAGCTCTTGAGCTTTTTTAAGCGCATCTTCAAATTTAACTCCGCCGTTCATCATAGAGGTAAGGATATAGTTGCTCGTGCCGTTCATTATGCCGTTGATCGATAGAATTTGATTCGCGCTCAGTCCTTCTCGTAGGACTTTTATGATAGGAATTCCGCCTGCAACGCTCGCTTCAAATCCAAAAGGAGTATCGCACGCTAAATTTTGCAATTTAAAGCGATGATACGCAAGAAGAGCTTTGTTTGCCGTTACGACAGCTTTGCCTCGCTTTAAAATTTCACTTACTACGCGGTAAGGCTCGTTTACTCCGCCCATAAGCTCTACATACACATCGATATCATCGCGATTTATGACGCTTTCTATATCATCGGTTAGCGGGATAGTCGTGTTTCTGGTTTTGTTTAAATTTCTAACCACGCCTATAACGGGTTTTATCTCTTTGCCGCTTCTTGCGGTGATTAGTTTTTGATTTTTTATCAGTATGTTGGCAACTTCTGCGCCGACGGTTCCAACTCCAAGTATCGCTACGTTCATTAAAACTCTTTAAGATATTTTTTGATATTTCTTGCCGCTTGTCTGATACGATTTTCGTTTTCTATCATCGCAAGTCTTACGTAGTCATTTCCCGCTTCGCCAAATCCGACACCGGGGCTTACCGCTACGCAAGCTTTTGTAAGAAGTTGTTTTGAAAATTCTAAACTTCCCATATTTCCTACTTGTGGAGGCAGTTTCGCCCAGATAAACATACTTGCGCTCGGTTTGTGCATCTGCCAGCCTGCGTTTGCAAACGCATCAAGCATGATTTCGCGTCGCTTATCGTAAATTTGACGAATCTCTTCAACACAGCTTTGATCGCTCTCAAGCGCGTAAGTAGCGGCAACTTGAATAGGTGTAAACATGCCGTAGTCAAACCATGATTTAATCTTTTTAAGTGCGGCGCAAAGGCGTTTGTTGCCGCATACAAAGCCGACTCTCCAACCGGCCATGTTGTAGCTTTTTGATAAGGTGTAGCACTCAACGGCGACATCTTTTGCACCTTCTACTTCAAAAATACTCGGCGTTTTGTATCCGTCAAATGTAAGATCCGCATAAGCGATATCCGAGACGATATAAAATCTCTCTTTTTTAGAAAGCGCTACTAAGCGCTCGTAAAAGCTCTTTTCAACGGTTACGGTTGTAGGATTGTGAGGGAAATTTACTACTACGTATTTTGGCTTCGGTGAGCTTGAGTTGATGGTGTGTTGTAAATTTTCAAAGAATTTATTCTCGTCAAGCTCAAATTTTTCGTTGTAAACCAATGGCATTTTGGCGACATTTCCACCTGCGATGATGAAAGCTTGCGTGTGTATCGGATATGCAGGATCAGGCACTATGGCGACATCGCCGGGGTTTATGATGGCGTGAGCAAGATGCACAAAACCCTCTTTGCTTCCCATTGTTGCCACAACTTCGGTGTCAGGATCTAAATTCACGTCGTATTTTTTCTTATACCAGTTGCAAATCCCAAGTCTAAGCTTATAAATTCCTTGAGATACGGAGTATCCGTGAGTTTTATCCTTTTGTGCGCTTTCGCAAAGCTTATCGACTATATGCTGAGGAGTTCTGCCTTCGGGATTTCCCATAGAAAAGTCGATAATATCATCTCCGTTTCTTCTGGCTGCCATTTTTATAGCATTAACTTCGGCAAAAACGTAGTTTGGCAAGCGCTCGATTGTATTGAAACGAATTTCGCTGAACATAAATTCTCCTAATTATTGTAAGTAAATTTTAAGACCTCTTTTTATATTTTCAAGGCTATTTAAATCATCTATTGTTATATATTTTGCATTTTTTGGGATAGCTAAGTTCATTTTATTTGTTTTTTTGGAATTTCGTTTTTCATCGATAAGGTTTAAGTTTTTATCCAAAATTCTAACCAGAGCAAACCAGCTATCGCCAGCTTGAGCGCTTATGCTGACCTTTGAAGCTCCGTTTATATCGATAAAATACGGCTCAAGCGGCTTTGAAAGCTCGATTTCCTTGCCTATTTCGACCGGAGTTAAATTTAGCGATGACTTTGAAATGTCTATCAAATACTTATAGCTAAATTCGCTTGTTCTTTCAATGCCTTCTATGAATGTGTTTGTCTCTTTTAAAGCCGTGTAAAGCGAACCCGGATCAAGCATAAATTTGGTATTTAGTCTAATGCCCCAAATTGCGCTATCCGCATTTGCAAATTCCGTCGTTAAAATTTCATTATAACCCAGACGACTTAACGCGTCTTTTAAAATTTTTATCATAAGCAGCGGCGATTTTTGTTCGCTAATAAAAACTATATCAAGATTGGCTTGATTTTTATATGAGAGTGTAAGAAGCGATTTTGACTTGAGTAAATTTGAAATTTTGGCTATATCGGCATTGCCGTTTTCGTCTATAAAGTCTCTGCCGTCGCCAAACAGGCTCGCTACTTTTGAGCTCTCTGAGCCAAGCAGACCGTTTGCTATGCTAACTACGTTTGAAGCGAAATTTAAAGTTGCCGCTATGGCCAATATGATAAATTTTCTTACCACTTTTTGCCCTTATTAAGCTCTACGAATTCATCAAAGGTTATAAGGGTTATTTTGCCTTTTTCTACGTGAAATCGCTTAGGATTTACCGCGTCAAATTTTATGTTTTCATCGCCTATGTTTAAAGTGATGTTTCCATGACCTGTTACTATAAGCTGTCTTTTGTTAGCTTCTATTGTTATTGGTTTCTCGCTATTTAGAGTTTTTTTCTTGCCGTCTTCAAGATTTATGATGCCGACCCAAACTTTGCTTTTAGGAGTTATTGTAAATTCATCTACATTTGAGGTTAAGTACTCATTAGAGCCGCTTTCTGCCACGCTTGCATTATTTAAATTTGTCGCATTTGCTTCATCTTTTAAATTTGTCTCAAGTGTTTCTTCTTTTGTTGCTTTTTCTTCTGTTTTTAACTCTGCTTCTTGGGTTTTTGTATCATCTTTAAGCTCTGATGTCGTATTTACCTCTTCTTTTGCCGTTTGATCGGCGATGATTAAAGCCGCTTCGGTTTGCTCGTTTATTTTTTCTTCTTTTTCGGATTCTTTTGGTTTTAAAGATGGTGAATTTGGAGTTAGGTTTGTGTCTTTTAACCCAAGGTTATTTTTAGCTTCATTTACTACTACGTTATTTGAGTAGCTTACACTGCGATTTTTATCTTCGAATAAATTCGAGATATTTCCTATGTATTTATATCCTTCAAAAAACCATATCGCAAAGCCGATTAAGATAAGTACGATAATCATCCAGAGCCATCCTCCAGATGATCTATGCCCATCTGCCGTGTATGCGGGAATTTTAGGCGATATTGTTATGGTTTTGTGCTTAACTTCTTCTCCGTGCTCCGCCATAAAGGCGTTGTATTCGTTTAGCCACTGCTCAAAATCAATATCGTATTCGCGCTTTAAAATTTTAACAAACCCATGCACATTCAGTCTTGCCAATTTTTCAAAATTTTTATCGGCGATATAGCCTAAATGTTCCGCTTCGATATGTGTTTTTCTACTTGCTTCGCTTAGCCCTATCTCTCGTAATATACTAATTTCATTCATTTATAATCCTATTGCAAATTATGGCAAAAGCTGCACTTACATTTAGCGAATCCCAGTCGTTTTTCATCTTTATGCCGACGCACTCGTCGCACTTTAGGATCGCTTTTTTTGGCATTCCTTCACCCTCGCTGCCCATTATGAGAGCCGTTTTTGAACCAAATTTCATCTCGTTTACGTTTTTGCCGCCACTTGCCGTCGCATAGAGCTTAAATCCGCTTTGTTTTAGCTCATTTAGCGCACTAAGACCGTCTTGGGCAAGTACGATAT
>NZ_LIWQ01000002.1:0-190459 GCF_012978795.1 Campylobacter sp. RM16188
GCACCCTTTTACAAATATAAAACCGTCTGAACTAACTCCGTAAAATTTCTTTGAGTAATACGCCATAATCCCTCTTATCATCTCATCTCTCCTGTTGTGCCTTCTGCGGCTCTTTTGGCTCTTTCGATCTCTATCATCACTATAGTTTCTCTTATGTTTTTCCACGCGCCTCTATTCTTTGGATGCATTAGTTTTGCGATAGCGGTGCGCTCTATTTGGCGCACTCTCTCGCTACTAATGCCGAGAATCTTAGATATTTCCGCGTGTGTCATTGTTTATTCGTCACCCAGTATCATCATCTCGCTGGCTTCTTCCACCATTTTTTCATCCACTTCGCAGTTTTCGGCTCTGGCTAGCTTTAGGGATTTTTTGTATAACTTTGAGCTTATTCTGAAATTTGCGTAGCCGTTTGTATTTTCGCTCCATTTAAAAATATATGGAGTTTTAAAAATCTTCTCACACTCATCTTTACCAAGCCCACGCATCACCCATTTGCCGCATATTCTGCTGTATAATTGCTTTAATTCGCCGTTTTTACCGCGCAAATTTTTGATGAGGATATACGTGCCGCAAAGTATGATAGGAGTTTGCGTAAAGTCATAGATACGGCGAAGATCTTCAAGACTTCTTACGCTTAAATGTTCAGCCTCGTCTATTAAGATTACCTTGTCGGTATTTGGCTTATTTAAAAAATCCACGATAGCCTTATGCTTGTCGTTTGCCTTCTTGCCGGACAGGCTCAAATTTAGCTTTAACATCAGCTCGTCCAAAAATGCAGCCGCATTAGTATTCAGCGTGGCTTCTATAAGTACCGCATTAGGATATTTTTGCTTTGCGGCTTTCATTATCACGCTTTTGCCTGTGCCCGGTTCTCCGTAGATAACCGCCATCTCGCGATCTTCTATAGTATCGTCTATCACAAACATCGCTCTTGAAAAATCATGCGTATGAGACGGAGTGAAATTTTCATCCTCGTCATCTTTGCCTTTTTTAAGCGCTTTTTGGTTATGATTTCTCATCACTTTTACTATTTCCGTGGCGAGGCTCTCATTATCGCCCGGATATTTTCCGTTTAAAAACTGACTGATCTGTGTAGCGCTGACGCCTATGGCTCTAGCTATAGCGCTTTGAGAGATCGAAGTTTGACTTATAAAGCTTCTTAGCTCGGATCTTACAAGATCTATGTCCATTATTGCTCCTTTTTCATATTTTTAAAAGTTTTTTAAAAGCGTGTTAAATTACATTTTTAACGCCTTTAAAAAGCCTTTAACTAGGCTCGCTTTTGCATCATCCTTTCGACATACCCGCCTTCTTTTTTCTCCTGTTTAGGCTTATCATAGCTTGAGCTTGCTATTCTCTCGTCGCTTATCACGCCGTTTCGAGTTAAATTTGCCGCCTTTTTAGCCTGTATTTTTATGTTTTCACCGGCTTCATTATTGGCGGCTTTAGGCTCAGGGCGTTTTGCGTGCGGTAAGTGTCTATTTGCTATGCCTATTACTAGCTGCTTTTCTTTACTTACGGAGATTCTGGCTTCATCTACGCGTTTTTGCTCTTTTCTTAGCTCTTTTTCAAAGATTTTTTGCTCCGCTTTAGCTTGTTCGGCTGTTACGGGTGCGGCTTCGGTGCTGGTTGCAACTCCTAAAAATTCTCTATCTTTATTAAATACAAACAGTTGAGATATGTTGTTAAGGTTTATAGAGTAATAAATCTCTTTATATTTGAATAAATTTGAGAATACAAAGGTATTTCCTAGGTATTTAATGCCTTTTTTATTGCCGCCTTTGCTTGTTTTTATGCCTCCTATTAAAGACATCACCTCATATTCATGCATATATACCGCCTCGCTTACCTTTTCGTCGTAAAGCTCTCTAGGCAGTGTTTTATCTTTTCCAAAGGCGGTATTGTTTATAGTGCCTTCATTGTATTCATCAAGCAAACGCACTAGATCATCAAGCTGCATTAAATTTTCAAGTCTTGTTTTTTCGCCCTTTTTGGCTCTCTTATCGGCTTTTCCATATAGTCCCTCAAGACCTATTCTCTCACTTACGCATCTTCCTATGTATCCGGCTAAAGCCGCCGTAAATCTGCTTTGAAGCACTCCAAAGCTTCTTTCGACAAACGGCTTTTTCCAGCCCGCGTAAGGTATGACGGCGTGATACTCTATACCTAGGTTTTTAACCGCTTCTTGAACCGCGTTACTTAAAAAGGCTTTGCCGTTATCGCCACGTATTACCCTAGGCTTGCCGTATCTTAGTATGTATTTAGCTACACATCTGGCAACCGCTAGCGAATTTTCGCTTTCGCACACCTCGTATACTCTTACATGGCTATAAATATCTATGATTGAGATTATCTGGAAGCGCTGTTGTATCTTTTTAGCCTCTTCCTTGCTCACTCCAAGCAGTCTTGCGAGTTCCGAGTTTATACAGATCATATCAAGCTTAGTAGCATCGATCTCCACTATCTGATTTATGCTATCGACATTCCAGCTCATATTGCCGATGCCGGGCATCAGCATACCTCTTGCCTTTTCAACTCCGTGCCTTCTTACGATATCCGCAAGCTTATTGTCGTTTTTCCATTTGGATATAAAGCGATAAACACTGCTCATGCTGATAGGTGTCTTGCCTCTGGCGTAAGTTGCGGCGAGTAAATTTACATCAAGCGCATCTCTTACGGCTAGATGTTCGTTTAGCTTCTCCCATATGCTTCCCGCATCTATTCGCTTGTTTGAAGCAAGTATCAGCTCTATGGCTTTATCTGTAAGTCCGTTAGCTTCTATTTGGCACTCTTTATGAGACGTTCGCTTATCTATTAGCCCCTCAAAGCCTTCGCTTTGATAAGCTCTTTGCCAAGCAAACAGCTTGTTTTCAGTAACTTTTATAGAATATGCTTTATTTGAATTTACATACTCTATAAAAGCGGCTGTTTTTCTTCCTTTTGCTTTGGCTCTTGCATAAAGTTTTAATATCTCCTCTTTTTGCAGGGCTTCAATGCCTTTTTTGCTCTCTAGAAATTTAAGTCTTGAGGCGGTATCTTTACCTATACCACCTGCATCATAAACCACAGCATGATTGACAGAATCATTGCCGCTTGAAACATATCCATTGCTATCATCATTGTCTATCTCTCCGCCCATTCGTCCAGTCTGCTCATCCAATCGCTGTATTTTTGCATTCCATACTCGCCCTTTACTATCCACAGGACAAACGACACCATCGAAATTATCGGTATTAGCGTAAAAAAACATATTCTCTTTATCGGTTTCATCTATATTTTCTCCTTTATACTTCGCTTCATTTAAGAGTAAATTACCGCTAGCGCTATTATCGTCATACAGATTATGAATAGTGTGTCCATCTAGGCTCCTTTCACTCTCCATCCATACACCCCGTGATCTGCTATCTTGACCACAAAGCCTTTTTTGCTCATACTCTTTGCAAAATGCAGGAATTTTGACTGCCTCGCTACTTCCGCCTGAGTTAATCGATCCTCTTTTTGCATCATCTGCGCCACTCCTCTTGCTTGGCTTCGTTCCACTCGCCACTTTGCAAGAGGCGTTCTCTCTATCGCGACTGTTTGCATTTTTACTTTCCTTTTGCATGAAATTTAAGCTGCCGATGCTCTCGGTTGCTGCACTTATGGCTTTAACACTCTCAGAGTCCTTAAGCGCATGCACATCGGCAGGTTGAATTTCATCACTTAATTGAATATATTCGTATGCTTTGCCTGTAGAGTTTTTAACCATACGAAACATAAAAATCATATCCTTGACTTTTATATATGCTTTATTTGCATTTGCTGCTTGTTTCGTCTTTTTTCTTATGTTTTGAGGAGTACATGCACACAATTTAGCCACTTCAAAACTATTCACGCACATTCCCTTGTAAGTTCATCTGCACTTTTGATATATTTATGCTTTTTTAAAATTTCAACTATTCGTTTGCTTTTACCATACCCATAAAGAACTTGCTTGAAAGTTTGTAAATTCAAGCTGTGTTTTTTGCAAAAATGAGTAAGCGTTCCATAGTCGTCTTTTATTTTTATACTTACACTATTTTTAAGCATAATTTAAATCCTTTTATATCTTTTTATAAAACTTTTTAGTATTATTTCAATCACTATAAAGTAAAACTAAAATGTATTATATCCAAATGAATATATTATGTCAAGTCAAATGAATATAAAAAAGGAAAGAGTATGGATGTTACAAAAGTGCTAAATAACATCAAGGAAGCATATAAAGCCCGTAATATGGAAGAGTTAGCAAATAAAATGGGTGTTTCTATTTCGACCTTTAATTCATGGAGAAATAGAAAAAATATACCGAAAAAGTATATTCTAGAATGTAGTCGTTTGACTAATTATGACTATGAATGGCTTTTGCACGACAATAACAAATATGCTAAAAATACTTTTATATCGGGCGATAGAAATGTGTATATTGGCAATGATACCAAAATTAATGGAAGTGGTATTATAGGAAGCTCTATAAGTAATAGCCATATAGTAGGCGGCATAATGCCAAACCAAACCAAGCCAGAATATGCAGAACTTTATGACCTTATTAAAGACTATGCAACCCCAAAAATAATTCAAGAATTTAAAGAGAGACTTTTAAAAATTAAGGCTGCTCATGAAGGACATTGATAAAATCAATAAAAGCCTGAAAAAAATAATGTCAAACCCGGAAAATATGAAGCTCATAGGTGGCAATACTAACACAATCATTAAAGGCAACGAAAATCTGGTTGTTTATGGTGACTATTATTTAAATTCTAAAAATATTGTTAGGCCAAAAGTTGAATGCCCGCCTGGCAGTATAACCGAAGAACAAATAAAAAAAATAGATGATCTGATAAAAGAAGTGGCAGAAATAGAAAGTAAGGCTGGATTGCCTAAAGGCCAAGCTATTGGCAAATGGAGAAAAAAATATAAGGACAAATTTAAGTTGCTTGGATATAGATGTCTGCCTGCTGAAAAATTTGACGAAGCAATATCTTGGCTATTGCAATCAAGAGCTAGGCTGCAGCCAAAACTTAGACGTCGAGATAATACACAGTGGCGCAACAATAGATATAAAGGCATATTTGCAAGAGCAAAAGAATTAGGAATCACAAAAGAACAAATTATAATGATAGCAAATAAAAAATTTAATAAAAATATAAAATCTATAAAAGAACTTGGTGAGCAAAATTTAGACAAACTGTATAGATATATTTTTTCACTTTAAGTTGCTTAGGCGGTTGGTTAGTTTTAGTTGCTTAGCTAATAAACAAGTTGCTTAGTTAGTTCGTTAGGGCTTTAAACCTTAAAAAAATAAATTAATTATATTAGTGTTTTATTGATATGTTGTTGCTATGCTTTATTTTATGCATGAATAAAAATATATAATTTAAAGCCCATTTAAACGGCTTTTAAAAGCTTGTAAAAGGTAGTGTAAAATTCCGTAAAACTTTTGTAAAGTAATGTAAAATGAATTTTCGCCACTTTGATTTTAAACAAAATAGCTCTTAATCCCTAAATCTAGGCACTTGCCTAAAATTTTCCCTCACTTTGAATTCTTACAAAACTTTACACATGACCTGTCATTCGAATTTAAAAGAGGCTAATAATCAAGTCGATAAAGCTTGGCTTGCTCATAGGGATTATTTTGCAGGTCATATAAATAAAACCTGTGTTCAGTGCCACAACAACGTGGGACACAAAAATATGGGCATTGAGATTACTAAATACTGGGACAATATAAATGCAAACAATAAATAAAACCTATAAAGGAGGAACAATGTTGAAAAAAGTTGTTGTATTATTAACCTGTCTTTTTTCGTTCGCATTTGCAGAAAGCATTTCGGATGCAAATCTTGTGAAAAACTTAAAAGTCAATCGCAATTTAACTCCGCTTGCTAAAAGCTGCGTTGAGTGCCACGCAAAAGAGACTCCCGGCATCGTTGCTGATTGGAAAAATAGCCGTCACGCGCATGTCGGAGTAAGCTGTACGGATTGTCACTCGCATCCGGCCGATAGTCCTATGGTGGGTAAAAAAGTGCATCCAAAAGATAGCGATAACCACGTGTCGGTTTTGGTAAGTCCAAAAACCTGTGAGAAGTGTCACGCCAATGAAGTTAAGGAATTTAACGAGAGCGGTCACGCAAGAGGTGGTATTCAGGTCTATGCTAAAAAGGGCATGCTTGATCTGATGTATCACTTTGAAGGTAGAGGTCATCCTGATTTGCAAATTTCTCCTGATTCAACAGGCTGTATGCAGTGCCACGGCTCTATCATTAAGATGGACGGCGATAATCGCCCGACTAAAGAGACATGGCCAAACTACGGTATAGGAAACTTATATCCTGACGGCGGAATCGGCGGATGTAAATCATGCCACAGCGGTCATAAATTTGCTATAAGCGAAGCTAGAAAACCTGCAGCCTGTGCATCTTGCCACCTTGGACCTGATCATCCGGATATAGAAATTTACAACAACTCAATGCACGGACATATCTTTAACTCGGAAGGTCATACGTGGAATTTCGACAGCGCTCCTGATACTTGGGCGGTTCCTGATTATAGAGCGCCGACTTGTGCGACTTGCCATATGAGCGGAGTTGGTGAGCTGCAAACTACTCACAACGTTTCAAGACGCCTTAAATGGAATCTTTGGGCGCCGCATAGCGAGCTAAGAACAGGCGGTAACGACACGGCGGTAAGCGAGTATCAAAAAACGGGCAAACTAAATATAGGCACGCCTTTGGCGGGTCACGTAGATGGTCCGGAAGCTGCCAGAAAAGAGATGAAGATGGTTTGTAAAGAGTGCCACGTATCATTGCATACCGATAACTTCTTTGAGATGGCCGATAAGCACGTAATGCTTTATAACGATTATCACAAAGACGCTAAAGCTATGCTTGATGATCTTAAAGCCAAAAAGCTTCTTAAAGAAGATCCTTGGGCGGATGAATTCCAAAGAATTTACTACCACTTATGGCATCACGAAGGTCGCCGTATGAGACAGGGCGCTTTGATGAACGGACCTGATTATGCTCACTGGCATGGAGTTTTTGAGGTGAAGGACGATATCAGAAAACTTCAAGAGATCTATGACAAGAGACTAAAAAGCGGAACGATAGAGTAATTATTTCAAATTAAACGGGCGGGAGATTTCTCGCCTGTTTTAAAATTTACTTTTCAAATAATCTTTTTAAATTTACTATTTTTTAACTCTCATAGCTTTATGAATTTCAAACAAAAGCTCATCGTTTTTATCCATCACGCAATCTTGAACAAAATACCACCAAAAATATCCGCCGATAAAATTTTCATTAAATTTCGGCATATTGTAGTATTTTTTAGCCATATTAACTTTGCTTGTTTTGTTTGCATCTTTGCTCACATTTCCGCATTCTCCTATGCCTAATTTTGAGTTTGGAAATTTTACTTGCAGCTCATTAAAAATATTTTTCCAATCAGGCAAAAATCCGCCATTATCATCTTCGTAGTAGCTTACGAAAACATAGTCTATATTTTGTTTTATATTGCTATTGACATATCTTTCTACCCAATCTAGCATCTTGATTTTTTGAAAATTTGGCGGCGTATAATAAAGCGTTAATGCGCTTAAAGCGTTTTTGCTCAGTATAAATTCATAAGCCGCATTCATTTTATCAACTATCAAATTCAGATCATATCCCAGCCAGCCTTCGCCGTTTATTTCGTTTGCAACCTCCCAAATTTTAACGTAAGGCGCCAAGTTATCATAAGAATCCTCAAAGCGTTTTTTATAGCTTTTAATGTCTTTATATAATTTCATTTCATACGAATCAACGGGCGTTGCCATTATGTAAGCGACTTCATTTATCTTTTTAAACATTTGGATATAGCCTGAAGGATGAGTATCTTTTGACATGACTATCCTTACTACAGGCTTACTTGGCATGCTTTTTAGAGTATTTATGATACCTGATAACTTGACTGCGTCATACCAGTTATCATCTATGGTAACTCCATATAAAAAAGTGTTTTTAAAATCTCGCTTTGCGTTGGTTTGTGTCTGTGTATTTATCTGCTCAAAGTTGCTTGCCTGAATAAAATTTAATGCCAAAAACAATAAAACCACATTTATAAAATAAAATTTTTTCAAAATTTGCGTCCTTTATATATTTATGTTTTTTATTATATCACTTGATTTGATTATGCTTAATAAATTAGATTTTGCTAAATTTGATTGTTTTATTTGGTATTTCGCCGTTTTGTGATAGATATTTAATAATTTTGGATAAATTTATGCGATGTTTTATGTAATTTCTTCACTTATTATAATTTTTATGAATTTTGTTGCCTATAGAGGGCTGTTTGCTAAAACCGAGGGGCGAGGTCTGCACAAATTCCTGCTTGGCGTGTTTTTTGCGACTCTTGCTATGGGCGGTGTGTTGCTTGCTTTTTCGCTTAGGTTTAACTTTTTAAATGCGGAATTTAGACTCGCTTTTTCGCTTATGCTTGCACTTAGCTTTATACTATTTTCATTTGTTCTCTTTTCAAATTTGATTATAGTCGCCTTTAGACCGGTTACGAAGCGTGTTTTTAGCGAAAGTAGGCGTAAATTTTTAAGATTTTATCTTGATGTTACGATATTAATTCTTGCATTTAGCTACTTTTTTAAAGGTATGTATAACGCTTCACACGTCCCTGAAGTAAAACGCCAAAATATCGTGCTTAAGGGACTTAAAAGCCCTCTTAGGATAGCAATGATAACCGATATTCATTTAGGAGATTTTTTAGGAGTTCCTTTTGCTAAGGCTTTGGTTGAGCGTATAAATTTACTAAATGCCGATGCGGTCGTTATAGTAGGAGATATAGCCGATCTTCCTCCAAGCAGACTTGGCGAGTATATAGCTCCTTTTGCCGAGTTTAAATCTCGCTACGGGACATTTTATGCACCGGGAAATCATGAGTATTATAACGGTATTGAAGGAACGCTAAAAGAGATTAAAAAGATCGGTATTCAAATTTTAGGCAATGAAAGCGTGAGCATAGGCGGTATAAATTTAGCCGGAGTTTATGATCTCATCGGCTATAGATATAAATTTTACGAGCCCGATTTAGAAGCCGCTCTTAAAAATACCGATAAGAATTTGCCGACCGTTTTGCTTGCGCATCAGCCTAAATTTATCAAATACATGCATAAAGATGTGGATTTAGTTTTGTGCGGACACACTCACGGAGGACAAATTTTCCCATTTTCGCTTCTTGTAAAGCTTGATCAGAAGTATTTAGCGGGGCTTTATCAAGTAAATGATAAAATGCAGGTGTATGTAAGCAGGGGTGCGGGATTTTGGGGACCTCCCGTAAGAGTGCTTGCACCTAGTGAAATTTCTTTGTTGGAGCTTAAAGGAGAGTAGATGAGAAAGAGGATTTCTCAAATTTTCGGTAAAATTGCAGGAACCGCATTTCCTAAATTTATGCAAGATTTTATAAATTCAAACTACGTCAAATATTTTAAAATCGATATGAGCGAGTTTAAAAGACCTCAAGATTATGAGAGTTTAACCGCGCTTTTTACAAGAGAGCTTGTGATAATGAGAAAATTTGATGAAGCCAAAGAGGTTCTTATCAGTCCAAGCGACGGACTTTGCCTTGAGTGTGGAAAAAGCAACGCGCAAAAGGCTTTAAGCATAAAAGGACGCGAGTATGATATCGCCGAACTTTTAGGCTCGGCTCTTGAAGATAAATTCAAATCAAGGGAATTTGATTATATTAATATCTACCTCTCTCCGCGCGACTACCATCGCTATCACTCACCAAGCGATATGCAAATTTTAAGCGCTCTTTATATCCCGGGAGATCTTTATAGCGTAAGCATAAAGGCTCTTAAAGAGGTTGAAAATTTGTATGCTAAAAACGAGCGTGTGATTCTAAAGTGCAAAATAGGCGAGGGTAAGATACTTTGGCTGGTATTTGTGGGCGCTTTAAACGTAGGCAAGATGAAATTTATTTTTGACGAGCGAATCCAGACAAACGCTACGGCTTCTTTCATACAAAGCTACGAATATGAAAATTTACGGGTTAATAAGGGCGACTTGCTCGGCTACTTCGAGCTTGGATCAACTATTGTGATGATAGCCGAAGACGGTGCGTTAGAGCATAATCTTTTTGAAGGCAAGACACTGAAATTCGGCGAATCTATAGGGTTAATCAAATAAGGAGATCGCGATGGGAACGCAACTTGTGGAAAATTCGGAGCTCAAAGAGACGCTTGAGCTTAAAGAGCATATAGAAAACAACACCGTTGTTGAAATTTGGGAGAATTCGCAGGATTTCGAGCGACTTGCAAGCACTA
The DNA here is from genome assembly GCF_012978795.1 of Campylobacter sp. RM16188. NCBI lineage: Bacteria > Pseudomonadati > Campylobacterota > Epsilonproteobacteria > Campylobacterales > Campylobacteraceae > Campylobacter > Campylobacter sp. RM16188. The sequence goes on from NZ_LIWQ01000002.1 coordinate 10,334, forward strand.
CCGTAAAAACTATGCGATACGTAAACGAAGAGCAGGTTAGGGAGTTTGCGCAGGGGCTAAATCAAATGAACGAAAAGATACTTAGCCTAACCTTTGAAGGGGTTAAAAAACACTATGAAAAACAATCAGAAGGTATCAATAAAAAGCACAAGATTAACCTTGCCTGTGCCTTTGCTATCGGAGCCCTAGTAGGCGGAATTTTAGTTAAGCTATTTTTTGGATAGTTAGCTTACAAATTTATTTTGAGCCAAATTTATCGTACGATTTGGCTCAATAGTTAAATTTTAATTTTTCTTGTGGCGTGTTTTACTATCCACTGCGTGTTTTGATTTGGTGATTTGCTCCAATCAAGCAGTAGCTCTTTAGCGGCATTGAAATTTACCTTTAGGTAGTCAGCGATATTGTTTGCCACCGATCTTTGCACGAATTTTATCTCGTCTTCTTTTAGAATTTCTAAAATTTCAAATACCGGCGAAGGATCATCTATGAAATTTTCAAGCTTGCTCGCCCAAGGAAGCTTTGGACGCAAGCCCTCAGATGCAAGTCTGCGAAGGTGAAAATTTTCTGATTTAGCCCACTCTTTCATGACTTCTAGAGTCTCCTTGGGATATTTTCTTATAAAAGCTCTTATCGCGTATTCACCCGTATTTCGCTTGGTTATCTCAGAAATCGCCTCTATGGAGGTTTTAAAGTCGTTAATGCCATAAATTTCAACGAATTTGCCCATAGGCAGCACCCAGTAATACTGCTTAAACATGCCTGTTTCGTTTGGATTTTCTTCACCTAAAATGCTTGTTAAAATTTCTATTTGGCTTTTGTAGTCCAAATTTAGCGTAGAGTTAAGTTCTCTTGCGTGAAGCTCTATCCTGTCTGAATATGCTAGGTCATTAACCTTGCTTGCTATATTTTTTATATATTTTTGCTCGTCAAATTTTGGATAAACGGCTTTGATCTTACCCGATAAAAGCTCTGCTAAATTCACGCCAAAATGTTGCGCTAAACTATAATCACTCATTGAATTCCTTTTTAAGATTAAACTAAAACTCAAATCCGTCAAAGCATATAAATGACGGATTTGATTTGGATTATTTGCAAGTTATATTTGGAAAATCAGTTTTAATCACGCTTAGTTTTTGATCTATAAAATTTGTAATAACTTTTTCGTCCGTATCGCTACTGAATTTAACCGCATAGTGCGTAGCTACAAGTCCGCAATCAAGCTTTTTGGTTTGGATTAAATTTATCTCATAGTTATCAAAATTCTTATCTCCTTTTACGGGATAATAGATCGTATATCCTTGATATTCTTTATCCGAGATATTTTTAAACTCAAATTTTGTCTTGCCAAACTGCCCGCTTTTTAGAGTATTTTCAAAAATCTTTTTATATGCTTTGATTTCAGCTTTGCTATCTAAGCTTACGCTAATTAGTTTGCTCCAGCCGAAGTTTTTTTCGTTTTCAAGATAAAATTCCGCTGTTTTTAAATTTTGCCCTTTAAGCGTAAAATTTGATCCGTATAATTCAATATTTTTAGGCAAATTTATCAGTTCAAGATCGCTCATAGGAGGCTGAATCTTATATGATGTAGATTCTGTGCAACCTGTAAAAAATAGCGCAATAGCAGCGCAACTTAGAGCAAAGATACCTTTTGTTTTCATAAAATTTCCTTTTTGTGTTTGTAAAATTTAAATTAGCAAAGGCCAATTATATCAGATTAAATTGCGAAGTTAAATCCATACTAAAGTACTACGAGTAGGATTTTTAAAATTCAAATGAAGATACAATACTAAGGATAGAAAAATGATATTGAAGCAGACCCAAAAAAGTTTAATTAATGATTAAATTTTGCTTATTCAAGTAAAACAATGCGGCAAAAATCATAAAAGCTAGCCAAGGTGTGTTTAAACAGCCTCGACCAGCTTTATTAAAATTTACCACTTTTGTCGTTAGACATTAAACCTAAAGTGCATTACATCGCCGTCTTGCACGATATACTCTTTGCCTTCAAGACGCATTTTGCCGGCTTCTTTTGCGCCTGTTTCGCCGTTGCAAGCTATGTAGTCATCATAGCTGATTACTTCTGCTCTGATAAAGCCTCGCTCAAAGTCGTTGTGAATTACGCTTGCGGCTTTTGGAGCTTTCCAGCCTTTTGTGATCGTCCATGCTCGCACCTCGACAACGCCTGCGGTAAAATAGCTTATCAAATTTAGTTTAGCAAAGGCGGTGCGAATGATCTTTTCAAGACCGCTTTCGTTTGCGCCAAGCGAGCTTAAAAACTCATGCGCTTCTTCATCGCTTAGCCCTACAAGCTCCTCTTCTATCTTGGCGCATAGTTTTATCACCTCATGCCCTGAACGAGCGGCAAATTCGCGAAGTTTTTTTACATACTCATTATCTTCGCTAATGCCTTCCTCGTCGACATTTGCGCCATATATTACTTCTTTTGCGCTAAGTAGTCTTAGCTCTTTATTTAAGGATACAAACGCCTCTTCTTCTCTGTCTTCAAAGCTACTTGCGCTCTTGCCATCGGTTAAGTGGGCTAAAAGCTTGGTTGCTATTTCAAGCGCTTCTTTTGCGCCTTTTTGATTGGCTTTTGCATCTTTATTCAGGCGTTCGATTTTTTTGTTTAGCTGCTCGATATCGGCTAGGATGAGCTCGGTTTCTATGATTTCTACATCTCGTACCGGATCTACGCCGCCTTCTACGTGAGTGATGTTTTCATCCTCAAAGCAGCGCACGATATGAAGTATGACCTCGGTTTCTCGGATGTTTGAAAGAAATTTATTTCCAAGCCCTTCTCCTGAGCTTGCGCCCTTAACAAGCCCTGCGATATCGACAAAATCTATAGTAGAATACTGAATTTTATTTGGATTTACGATTTTAGCTAGCTCGTTTAATCTCTTATCAGGCACCGGCACGACGGCCTTGTTTGGTTCGATCGTGCAAAACGGGTAGTTTGCGCTCTCTGCGTTTTGCGCCTTTGTAAGAGCGTTAAAAGTAGTTGATTTGCCGACGTTTGGAAGCCCTACTATGCCTACTCCAAGACCCATTACAGCTCCTTTGCAAGTGCGTTAAGGTAGTATAAATTCATTCTTACGCCCGCACCCGTTGCACCTGATTGGTTATATCCCCACGCTTTTTCGGTATATGCAGGACCTGCGATATCTTGATGAATCCATTTATCTTTAAACTCTTCTTTTATGAATTTATCAAGGAATATGCCGGCCGTGATGGCTCCGCCGTATCTACTTGAAGCGGTGTTACTAACGTCTGCTATCTGGCTTTTTACAAGCTCTTTTAAAAAGCGGTTAAATTCTAAGATAGAAGCAAATTCACCGCTTTTTGCGCTTTTTGCCTTAAGCTCGCTCTTTAGCTCCTCGTTATTTCCCATAAGCCCTATGGTGTATTCGCCAAGACCCACTACGCAAGCGCCCGTAAGTGTCGCCATATCGATTAAGATATCAGGCTTTAGCTCTTGCGCCCAGCTTAGGCAGTCAGCAAGCACCAAACGACCTTCTGCGTCCGTGTTTCTTACTTCTATGCTTACTCCTGAGCGTGAGATCAGTACATCATCAGGCTTGTAGGCGTTTCCTCCTATCATATTTTCAGTAGCTCCGCAAACAGCGTGAATTTCAAAAGGCAGCTCAAGTTCGCTTGCTCCCTTAATGATACCAAGCGCCGCCGCCGCTCCGCCTTTATCGGCTTTCATCGTAAGCATATAATCAGCAGGCTTTAAGCTAAGACCACCGCTATCGTATGTTAAGCCTTTGCCTACAAATACGATCTTCTTTTTAGGAGATTTTGGCTTATAGACAAGATGTATTAGGCGAGGAGGATGCACGCTTGCGCGATTTACGGCTAAAAATGCGTTCATATTCTCTTTTTTTAGGAATTTTTCGTCGTAAATTTTGCATGTTACGTTTTTTAAATTTTTAGCTAGAATTTGCGCATCTTCAGCCATTTTTACCGGAGTGTAAATTTCAGGAATTTCATTTACGATATCTTTTGTGAAATTTGCCGCATTTGCCATTATCTCACCATGTTTGATACCAAGTTGGGCTTTTGATATATCAACTTCTTTGCCGTTAAATTCCTCCGAGCTAAAGATAATCTCATCTAATGCGTAAGCTTCTTTTTTCTCTTTGTATTTGTTAAATTCGTAAGCTCCAAGTACAAAGCCCTCAACCAAGCTTTGAAAGCTCATTTTGGTGCATTCGCCAAGATAGCTTGCAAGCTTGAGTTTTTTGACGTTTAGCCCCTTAACGGCGTTATAAGCTTTTGCCGCAGCTAGTCTAAATTCCTCAAATTCAAGTTCGGCTAGCGGCATATAAAGTCTTGCATTTTCTATGAGAAGTAGGGGGCTATCGCCTTTGTAGTTGCTAAATTTAAAGCTTTTGTCATCTTTTATAAATTTATGCTTTAAATTTTTATCTACGACAAAAATCAGCTCCAAGTCAGCCTTTATCTTATCGATAGGTTTATTGATTATGTTGAATTTCATTTTTTCTTACCTTTCTTTCTTTTAAAATTTTATCCTCAATCCTCTTAAATCCGTAAAGCAGAGTGCCCAAAAATCCAAGCACGATAGGGATTGCTATATACCAGTGCTCTTTGGCGTGCTTTAGCATGATTAAAATTTCCTCGCCCAGATACCAAGCAGGTATTATCGTTATAGCCGCCCAGCACCACGCGCTTATTAAATTTATAAATGCGTATTTTTTTGCGCTGTATCTTGTTATGCCTATACTCATCGGAATGATCACGCGAAAACCGTACATATAGCGCTGTATGAAGATGATAGGCCAGCCGTATTTTTTAAGTAAGATGTGCGCTATAGCGAATTTTCGCCGCTGCTTTGCCAGCTTTTTGGCTATGTATCTTTTGTTGTATCTGCCTAGATAAAAATATACCTGATCGCCCGCAAAACCGCCAAGCCCCGCGATAAATATCGCTAAAGGCAGATCCATGTGTCCCGAGTGTGCCAGAATTCCGCCCATTATAAGAGCCATCTCACCTTCCATCATGCACCATAAAAACAGCACGATGTAGCCGTATTTGGCAAGAAGTTCGATTAGGAATTCTTCCATTTCAAACCTCTAAAATGCTATAAATTTTAGTAAGCGGTTTTAAAATTTCACTTCCTTTAAGCTCTTTTAAATCTATCAAAAAGCAAGCCTCAACGCATTTAGCATCAGTTTGATTGATAAGCTCAACTGAGGCTTTTGCAGTTCCTCCCGTTGCTATAAGATCATCTATCAAAAGAACTCTTGCACCCTTTTTGTTGCCAAAGGCGTCTATGTGAATTTCTATCTCATCGACTCCGTATTCAAGAGAGTATTTTTGAGAAATAGTTATGTATGGAAGTTTTTTAGGCTTTCTTATCGGCACGAAAGGCACTCTTAGCCTAGCTGCAAGCGCAGCGCCGAAGATAAATCCGCGAGATTCGATTCCTGCGATAAAATCTATATCAAGCTCTTTGTATCTCTCAACCAAGTGATCCATAAGCAGATCAAAAGCCTCTTTGTTGTTTAAAAGTGTCGTTATATCGCGAAATACGATACCCGGCTTTGGGAAGTCATTAACGCAACGAATAGAGTCTAATAAAAATTTTCTTTGCTGTGGAGTTAGTTCTTTCATATCATTCCTTGAATTTATAATAATGCTTCGATTTTGCCCTCAAGCTCACGTATGCGCTGCCTGAGTTTTTCGTTTTCCAGTCTGTATTGAGAATTTCTTGTGCGAAGAGCGTTTGCGTCGTTTTTTACTTTGTTTAGCTCATCGGTTAGGATGTCGATATTTCCAAGGCTTCTTTGAAGCTGCACCTGAAGCTTTCTTATAACTACTTCGGTGTCTTGCAAATTTCCTTTCATGAAGTCTTTTGTGGAGCGCTCTTTTTTAAGTAGTGTTTTAAAGTAAAATACCATAACGGCAAGGTAGATGCAAATGCAGATTAAAAATGTTAAGACTAGCCAATCAGAGATCATTTTTTGCCTCGCAACAGCTTAGTTTATCAACTCTTCTTGCGTGTCTTCCGCCTGCAAATTCGGTCGAGAAAAAGGTCTTAACCATCTGCTTTGCGTCCTCTGAATTTGTCGTTCTTGCACCAAAGCAAAGCACGTTTGCGTTATTGTGTTCGCGCGCCATAGTGGCGGTGTAGGTATCGTGACATAGTGCGCAACGGAGATTTTTATGCCTGTTTGCAGCGATTGATATACCTATGCCCGTTCCGCATATAAGTATGCCGTATTCTTCTGCTTGGCAGATATTTTTGGCCATCAAATTTGCAAAGTCCGGATAATCGACACTTGTAACGGCGTCGTTTGTGCCAAGGTCGATTGCGTCAAAATTTAGCGTTTTTAAAAACGCTTTTATCTCCTCTTTAAGCTCAAATCCTGCATGATCGCTTGCTATAAAAACTTTATTGATATTCATAAATTTTCCGTGATTTAAAAATGTCTGATTATAGCAAATGTAGGATTAAAGAAAGATTTTACTGCCGAATTTAGAGCAAATTTAGGAGAAAATTTAAGCCCTAAAGCATATTTCTAAACAGGGCGAATACATATCTTATAGGATAAAATACTTGTTGGCTGATAGGCGAGATCACAATGATAACAAGCACTATCATGCCGTATTTTTGTGCGCTTGATAGTAGATTTGCCACACTTTGTAAATTTAACATCCTAAATAGATACTCAAGCGCTTTTGAGCCGTCAAGCGGAGGGATAGGGTAGAGATTAAACATCCCCAAGATCAAATTTACGGCCATCAGCATAAAGAAAAACTGTATCAAAATAGACGACACAAGCCCGCTTTTGATAGCAAAAAAGGCTAAAATCGCAAGGATGAAGTTATATATGATCCCTGCTAAAGAGACCAAAATAGCAGCCTTGTATCCGCCGTTTCTTATGACGGTGTAGGTATTTACTGGCACTGGCTTTGCCCAGCCGATCACAAATCCCGTGCTTAGATACAAAAGCGCAGGAACTATGATGGTGCCAAGGGGATCTACGTGTCTTATCGGATTTATACTAAGTCTGTTTTGATTTTTGGCCGTTGTGTCGCCAAATTTATACGCTACAAATCCGTGAGCTATCTCATGACCCACGATAGCGATGGTTAGAGCTACGACTAGAGTTGCTATCTCTACTATGTCGATATTTTCAAGCACACTCACTATCAAATTCCTTTAATTTTTGCGAGAATGAAATTTTACTCGATCCTATCGCCGTCATCATGCCTCTCATCTCTTGCGGTTTTAGCAAATTCAGGCTCGTTTTGTATAGTGTCTATAAGCCTTCCTATGCGGTTCCATCTGATCTTATAATCATCATCAAGCGAGAAGTAGATGAACCACGGCTTGCCGACTATGTCTTTATACGCAACGCTTCCCCAAAAACGACTGTCGTTTGAGTGGTCGCGGTTATCGCCCACCATGAAATACTCCTCATCTGGCACTTTAAAATAAAACGCATTAAATGGAAGCTCGTTTATCTTTGGCAAATTATCTATTATCACAGGTTGCATGGCAAATTTTCCTGCGTTTAAGTAGTATAAGGCTTGCTCGAAGAGATTTATCTTCTCGTCGTATTGAATTCCCGGAAAATCATAAGGCTCTTTTACGAAATTTTTGCCTGCAAAATTTACGATTTTTTCGCTTGGATAGTTTGCTTTGATAAACTCATCCCCTTCGTGCGGACGAAGAAACATCTGCTTTTCGCTAAATACAACCTCATCGCCGCCGAGTGCGAAATTTCTTTTTACGTAGTGGATTTTTTCGTTGTGCGGATATCTAAAGACCACGATATCGCCGCGCTTTGGACCTTCTCCGTTTATAAGGTGTCCGTTACCTCTAAAATCAGGTAGCACCTTAACTTCAAGCCAAGGAATGCGAGGTGTCGGCACTCCGTAGCTAAATTTCTTGACAAATAGATGATCGCCTATCAAAAGCGTGTGTTTCATAGAGCCTGAAGGGATAACAAAGGCTTGCGCAACGAAAAATATTATAAGTAGGACGATTACTACGGTGCCTGTCCAGCTGTTTGAGAAATCTAAAAATTTATTAAATGCTTTTTTCAAAATTTACGCCTTTTTTACTCTGTTTTTGGCTGATTTTATGGTGTTTGAAAGCAGCATGGCAATCGTCATCGGACCCACTCCGCCGGGAACCGGCGTGATGTAAGAGCATTTTGAAGCTACTTTATCAAAATCCACATCACCTACAAGTCTTCCGTCATCAAGTCGGTTTATGCCCACATCTATCACGATAGCACCATCTTTTACCATATCTTCGGTTACAAAAAACGGCTTTCCTATCGCAGCTACGAGGATGTCTGCGCTTTTGCAAATTTCTTTTAAATTTTTAGTTTTACTATGAGTTACGGTAACCGTTGCGCTTGCGTTTAGGAGCAAATTTGCCATAGGTTTGCCTACTATATTGCTTCTTCCGATTACACAGGCGTTTTTGCCGCTTACATCTATGTCGTACTCTTTTAAAATTTCCATTATGCCAAGCGGTGTGCAAGGCACAAATCCGTCAAGTCCGCTTGAAAGTTTGCCGACGTTTATCGCGTGAAAGCCGTCTACGTCTTTGTTTGGACTTATGCTTTCTAAAATTTTATCCGTGTTGATGTGCTTTGGAAGCGGAAGCTGGACTAAAATTCCGTCTATGCTATCGTCTAAATTTAAAAGATCTATTAGCGCCAAAAGCTCGCTTTGAGTTGTTTGTTCGGGCAGCCTGTGCATGATGGATTTGATCTCGCAAGCGTGGCAGGCTTTTTCTTTTGAAGCGACGTATGTCTGGCTTGCCTTGTCCTCTCCAACGAGTATCACCGCAAGAGCAGGCTCAACGCCTAAATTTTTAAGCTTCACGGCTTCGTTTTTAACTCTTTCTTTCATCTTTGCGCTTACGGCTTTTCCGTCTAGCAAAATCATAACCAATCCTTTATGCTGTTTTAATCACAAAGATTGTATCATAGCTAATTTTATATTAAATTTTACAAAAAACGAAAAGGGCGTATGAGAAAATTTATTCTGCCGATCTTGCTTTTTAACTGCGTTTTTGCAAGCGATTTTATAACCAAAAACGAATACGCCAAGATGCTTTACTCAAACCCGCGCGGCATAGGATGCGATAAGTGCCACGGCAAAAAAGGCGAAGGTGCGCTCATAGCTAAATTTAAGCACTTTGACAAAAAGAAAAACGAAATGGTTGATGCAGAACTAAAAGCTCCTCGTATCAACAACCTTGATTTTTGGAAATTTAGCGAAGCTTTAAAGCGCCCAAAAGACGTTATGCCAAGCTATTTTTTAACAGATGAAGAGACGCTTTTATTATACGAATATGTAAAAAATTTCAATGATGATAAGGACAAAAAAGATGACAAATAAAGAGGCTTTCAAAGAGGCAAAGAGCTATATTCCAGGTGGCGTAAATTCGCCTGTTCGAGCATTCGGTAGCGTTGGCGGCGAGCCATTTATGGTAAGTTACGGCAAGGGCGCTTATCTTGTGGATGTAGAGGGAAATCGCTATCTTGACTTTATTCAAAGCTGGGGACCGCTTATATTTGGACACTGTGATAAGGATATAGAAAATGCGGTTATAGAAACGGCTAAAAGAGGGCTTAGCTTTGGCGCGCCTTGTGAGCTTGAGACGAAACTTGCTAAGCTTATTTGCGATGAGTTTGAAAATGTAGAAAAAATTCGCTTCGTAAGTTCAGGCACTGAAGCTACGATGAGCGCAATAAGAGTTGCGAGAGGATACAGTAAAAAAGACGGACTTATCAAATTTGAAGGTTGCTATCACGGTCATAGCGATGCGCTTTTGGTTAAGGCGGGAAGCGGCGCTACTACTTATGGAAACGCTTCAAGTTCGGGAGTTCCTGAGGATGTGGTGAAAAATACTTATTTGGCTAAATATAACGACCTTGCAAGCGTTGAAGCGATATTTAAAAGCGGTGCGCAAATAGGAGCGGTGATAATCGAGCCGATAGCCGGAAATATGGGTCTTGTGCCTGCTTGCAATGAGTTTTTAAAAGGGCTTAGAGCGCTTTGTGATGAGTATAAGGCGGTGCTTATCTTTGATGAGGTGATGAGCGGCTTTAGAGCAAGCAAGCACGGATCGTTTGAGTTTAATAAAATAAAAGCCGATATGGTAACTTTCGGTAAAGTTATAGGCGGAGGTATGAGTGCGGCTGCATTTGGCGGAAAAGCCGAGATAATGGATTGCTTAAGTCCTGACGGCGCCGTTTATCAAGCGGGCACGCTAAGTGGAAATCCTGTTGCTATGGCTGCAGGAATAGCTTCAATTAGCAAAATTTATAAAGACGAAAAGCTCTATGATAGGCTCGGCTTACTTGCCAAGATGCTTGTTGAGGGCTTTAAAGAGGCTGCCGATAAAAACGGCATAGATCTGCAAATTTGTACTCGCGGCTCTATGTTTGGCTTTTTCTTTACAAAAGACGAGGTTAAAAACTACGACGACGCGCTAAAGAGCGATACGAAAATGTATGCCAAATTTCACAGAGCTATGCTAAATCGCGGCGTTTATCTTGCTCCTAGTCAGTTTGAGACGGGATTTATCTGCTCGGTAATGAGCGAAGATGAGATAAAATTTGCCGTAGATATGGCTAATGAGGCATTTAAAGAGATAAAAAATGGCTAAACTGAAAATAGGCGAGGTCGTAAAGGGAGCCGAGCAGTTAAGCCTTGGAATTTCCATAGTCGTAGCGCTTGCAATAGGCGCAGGACTTGGATTTTGGGTAATGAAAGAAACAGGCTGGACTTGGGCGCTTTTTGCGGGATTTGCCCTTGGTATTGCAGCTGCTGTTTTAAATGTAAAAAAAGCCTATGATAAGCAGATGAAGAGCTTTGAAGAGTTAAAGGATGAGAGTAAATTTAAGCCCGCAAAGAGCGATAAAGACGACGAGGAAGATGAGTAGTGCTCATTGATAAAAGGCTTTTTTTCGTTTATGGCGGATTTGAAATTTTGCTTTTGATAAGCTCGTTTTTTATGGGTAAAAGCTGGTTTTTTAGTTCGCAAGTTGCATTTTTTGGCTCGATTTTAATACTGCTGGCAAGTTTTAGAAGCTATAAAAATCGCGTCCTTTCAAAGGTGGAAGAGGCTAGGCTTACTTTGCAAGACGATGATGAAGATGAAATTTGGGGCGAGAGTTCGCAAGATGACTTAAAAGCTAAATTTGAAGCTAAGGCGAAAGAATTTAGGGTAAATCAAGCTAGCGAAGTTGATGAAGGCTCAAATTTGGCTTCTCACAAGCATCCTCAGACTGATAAAAAAGAGGAAAATTTAGAAAATTTAAGCGCAAAAGAGCTTTTAAAAAGAGAAAAGCGGCTTGCTAAAAAAAATATAAAATTTGAGAATTTGCAAACTGCATTTGTGCCGTTTAGACTTATGGCTTATGCGTTTTTGGTGGTCGGATTTTTGGCGTTAAACAGAAACGAAGTTTTTGATATGACGGCATTTTTGCTTGCTCTTGGGGTTATGCCAGTGGGAGCTTTGGTGTATGGAGTGATTGTTCGTGGCGATTAGTAGTAAAAGGACGATAAAGACGATGGGGCCGCTGTTTGTCGGCATTTCGTTTTTGTTTATCGGAAACGGTCTTGTGATAAGTTCGGCGGGTATAGAGCTTAAAATAATGGGCGCAGGCGAGCTTGCGACAGGCCTTGTAATAGCCGCGTTTTTCATAGGAGCCATGCTTAGCACCATAATGTCGCACAAGATTGTTTCAAAAGTAGGACATATCAGAAGTTTTGCGATATTTTCATCGCTTTTTGGCATTTCCGCGATGTTTCATGAGTTAAGCTCAAATTTATACTTTTGGTCGCTACTGCGAGGTTGTCTTGGATTTTGCTATTACTCTATCTTGATGATAGTTGAAAGCTGGCTTAACGAAAGAGCTAGAAACGAAGTTCGCTCGCGCGTGATAGCCTTTTACGAGATCGTATTTTACGTTTGCTTCGGACTTGGAATTTTAGTACTTAGTCTTGATCTTAGCTCTTCGGAGATTTTTTTGATAAGTGCGGCTTTTATCCTGATATCAAGTATACCTTTAAATTTAGTTCGCATAAAAGAGCCTCCGATACCTGAGCGTAAAAACATAAGCATACCTAAAATTTTCGCTCTCGTGCCGCTTGCCTTGATCACGAGCATAGTAGCGGGAGTGCTTGTAAATGGGTTTTTTTCCATGGCTAGCGTTTATATCTTGCTTCAAGGATTTAGTCCTAAAGAGGTGTCGTTTTTTATGACGATTGCGATGGCGGGAGGATTTATCGCGCACGGTATCATAGGCGGAATTTCAGATAAATTCGGTAGAAGACCCGTTATCATCGGATGCTCTCTTGTCTCTCTTGCGGCTGCGATTATTTTTGTGAAATTTGATTTAAGTATAAATTTACAATACGCATTGTCGTTTTTCTTGGGCTCAGGCGTGTTTTGCCTATACGCTCTTGCGCTTGCCAGAGCAAACGATATGCTCGTGCATAAATCAAAATCGATCGAAGTAGGGCGCGCGATACTTTTTAGCTACTCTATCGGCTCGCTGTTTTCGCCTGTTATTATGGGTGTGGTTATGAGTTTTTACGGAGCTAGCGGGTTTATGTGGGTTTATGTCGTGCTTTTAACGCTTTTGATACTATTTGCCCTTACTCAAAAAACGGTTCCTGAAAAATATCGCAAAAGCTTTGAGCATAGTCCAGGAACTATGGCAAATAGCTAAAATAAAATCGAATTTCGGCGATTTATCGGTATGGAAATAACTAAAAATTTAATCACAAAAGGCGCAGGGGTAGAAAACAGACCCCTTAATAAAAATAGTGACACAAAGGGTGTCGGCTCGCTTTTTAAAAATCAGCCAAGCCCTTCAAATCAAACTCAAAGCGAAGTAATTGCTGAAAAAGGCTTGCAAGATCTTGATAGACTTGTAAATCGCTTGTTAAACGAGCTAAAATCAAATCCTAGCGAAGCAAAACTGGCAGAGATCACAAATCATGCTAAGAGCCTGCAAGTGTCGCCGAATTTGGCTAAAGATCTTAAAAATCTTATAGCTCTAGCCGAGCAAAATCCGGAACTAAAAGAGCTTGCGCAGAAGCTAAAAGCGTTTTTAAAGCCTATTGGTGAGCTTAAGGGCTCTTTGCTTAACGAGCAGATAAAAAGCTCAGGCGTCATGCTTGAAGCAAATTTAAAAGATCTTCTTGTAAATAAAAACACTCTTCCAAGCTCTATAAATAAGCTATTAGGAGATATAAAAAATCTTTCTAATCCAAAGCTTTTAAATGAAATTTTAACTCTTGCAAAAGACGATACTTTAAGTACAAACGCAAGTTTTAATAAACTTTCTGAAATTTTAAACAGTGCTAAAGCGCAAAACAAAGAAATTCTTAATTCTTCAAATATAAAGCATCTGCTAACACAAAGCTCTAAGCTTGAAAATATGGCTAAATTTTTAGATAAGCAGGCAAATTTAATGAATCAAAAAGGACTTGCTTTAAGCGAGGAGAGTGTAAAAACCAAGCTTTTAAAAATCTCTGAAATTTTAATAAATTTAAAAGAAAAACTCCCAAGTATAGCGGGTGAAAAGCTAGCGCAAAGCAAAATTTATAGCTCAAATTTAAAAGAGCTTTTAAGCGCCGTAAACGAGCTTGAAAAGTCCGTTGAAAGTACTCTAAAGCAGTCAAATTTGATAAATTCCTTTGGAGAGCAAATTTTAAATCGTTCCAACGCAAGCGAAAATTTAAGCCTTCAAGATATGTTAAAAACCGTTGCTAAAAGGCTAAATCAAGCTCTAATGCTGGCTGATAAGGCGGGATTTGACGCCAAGAGCGGACTTGATGAAATTTCAAACCTCTTTAAGCAACAAAATTTAGCCCAAAAAGATATCGAGCTAATAAAGCCAAAGATTACAGAAGATGCTATAAAAACGCTTCAAAACGATGCAAAAAGCATGCTTTTAAATATCCAAAACAAAAGCGAACCAAACTCTCAAATCAATCAACTAAGCTCAAAACTGCTTGCGCAAATCGAGATAAATCAACTCGTCTCAAGCGTAGCCGGCGGACTTCAAACCTATCTTCCTTATGTCTGGGACGGAGTTGATGGAGGAAATATATCCTTTAAACGCGGCAAAAAGCAAAAGCATTACGCGCAAATCGATCTAAATTTTCAAAAATTCGGCGCCATAAATATAATGGTAGGATTAAGCGAAAAAAAATATCTTGATATATCAATAGCTACGCAAAAAGATGAGTTTAAAGAGCTGATTTTAAGCGGCACGAAAGAGCTTAAAAAGGCTATAAGCGATCAGGGTCTGATAGTATCAAATTTTAGTCTAAAAACGTTGCCAAAGCTTTTGGCAAATTCCGCTTATACGGGATTTGACGGGCTTGATATGGGCTTTGATAAGAAAATTTAGGAGCTTGTTTGGCTAAGATAAAAACAAAAAAAGCTGTCGCTCTTGGTTATAATAAAGCCAAAGATAACGCTCCAAAAGTGCTTGCAAGCGGCTCCGGGGAGGTGGCTAAAAACATCATAAATTTAGCCAAAGAGCATGATATACCTATTAAAGAGGACGCCGATCTTGTCGAGCTTTTAAGCAAAGTGGATATAAATGAGGAGATTCCGCCGAATTTGTATAAGGCGGTGGCTGAAATTTTTAGCTTTTTATATAAAATGACGAATAAAAAATAAATTAAATTTAAATATATTGCGTTTTTAAGATATAATGCGCAAAATTAAAAATAAGTTGGCTGAAAGTGAAACAGAAGTTAGTATTGATAGGAGCGTCTACGGGGGGTCCCGGACACCTTAAAAAGCTTTTTCAAAATTTAGATATCGGTAGCGCGAGTGTAGTCATAGCTCAGCACATGAGCCTTATGTTTATACCGAGTTTTATAACTCAGTTTGATAAAGAGTGTAGTGCCGATGTGCTAAAGCTTGAAGGCAAAACGCAGCTAAAAAATAAAATTTATATATGCGAAAAGAACTCCGAAATTTTGCCTACCCAGCCGCTTAGTGCAGCCGTTTGTGCAAAAGGCAAGGAGACTACTTATAATCCGAATGTAAATTTGCTCTTTGAATCCGCCGTACAGGCTTGTAAATTTTGCGATGTGATGGCTATACTCTTAACGGGTATCGGAGATGACGGCGCAAAAGGACTAAATGAGCTATATAAAGCCGGCGCAACTTGCATAGCCGAAAGCGAAGCAAGCGCGATAGTATATGGTATGCCAAAACGGGCTAAAGAGATAAATTCAAATTTAAGATCGCTTTCTATCAGCGAGATAAGAGCGGAGCTAGAGAGGTTTGTGAGTGTTTTTTGATAAATTTAAGAAAGTTTCGCCTTCGGATAACTTGCAAGAGTCTAAAGCAACCCCTCTGCCTAGCGATATGAAAGGGCTTGATAAGTTTATCCAAAACATTAAAAGTATCTGCGGTGTTGATCTGGAGAGTAAAAAAGAGACTATAAAACAACGCGTGGCAAATTTCGCTCAAGCTCATTCGATCGAGACTTTTGAGCTTTTAAGCACGAGGATTATAGTTGATCGTGTTTTAAGGCAAGAGGTGCTAAATCTAATCACTATCAACGAAACTTATTTTTATAGAGAGTTAGCTCAGCTTCAAGCCGCGATTTATTATGCTAAAGAGCGTGGATTTACGCGCATACTTTGCGCACCCTGTTCAACGGGAGAGGAGGTCTATTCGCTTGGAATTTTGGCTAATTCGAATTTGCTAAATTTGTCTGAAATTTCGATAGTCGGCATAGATATAAACTCAGAAGCGATTGACAAATGCCGCGAAGCTACTTACTCCGAACGCTCGCTTCATAGACTAAACGATAATCAAAAAAATATATATTTTGATAAAGTCGATGATAGATTTAAGATCAAAAAAGAGCTTTTGCCAAGAAGCGAATTTAGCGTGGTAAATATCTTTGACGATTCGCTCTTTAAGCTCGGTAAATTTGATGTAATATTTTCAAGAAATATGATGATATATTTTGATGAGGATTATAAGCTAAAAACTATCGAGAGATTTCATAAGATCCTAAATGATGACGGTAGGCTTTATACTGGGCATGCGGATTTGGTGCCTTACACTTCGCTTTATAAAAAAATCATAATCAGCGGAGCTTCGTATTACGTCAAGGCTTAATCCAATATCTCTTTATATCTCTTATAAACCGCACTCCAGTAGATAGCGCCTAGGAAAAACATACATCCCATAATGATAGTAATGCCCCATAGCGTAAGACCTAGCTTAAATAGCAATCCTATGCCGGCTGAAGTTAGTGCTCCTATGCCAAGATAAACCATATCGTTATAGGCGATAATTCGTCCATAGTATCTATCGTCGCATTTTTGCTGAAGCAGGGTAAAAGTATAGCTCCAAAGGCTTGAGGTAAAAAACCCTGCCGCCATCGTCCCTAAAAAGCCAAGATAGAAGTTAAACTGCAAAATTCCCCATATGCAAACGCCTATGCCGTGACCGATGTAGATATAAAATAAGGTCTTTGTATTTACAAATTTGCTAAGAAGTATCGGACCTATCAAAAGCGCAATGGATCTAGCCGCGTTTATAAATCCTATGACAAGCGAAGCTGAAAGCAGCTCTTTGTATTGATAATCGGCTAAAAGCGCCACAAGAGCATCGTATGAAGTAACTCCGACGATGCCGTGCAAGATGATTAGATGCATCACAAGAGGATTTTGCTTTATGTAGCCAAGCCCCTCTTTAAGCATATGTAAAGCTTTTTCGCCTTTGTTTTTCGCCATATTTTTTATATCTAGCTTTAAAAGCAAAAATAGAGCAAATACGTATAGAGCGCAATCAAGCAAAAATGCGCTTTTGATCCCGAAAAAGTGTATATAAATTCCCGCAAGTCCCATGCCCGAGGTGTAAGAGATAGAAAATATCAGAGCGTGAATTTCATTAGCCAGTTTTAGATCGCTTTTGCTTAAAATTTTAGGAAACATACTCATCTCAACCTGAAAATATGTCCCGCCTGCCGCCGATCGAACAAAAATAATAATAAAAAGCAACCAAAGCATATCAAGAGAGTTGATAAAAATCAGGATAAAAACAGTTACCGCTTCAATCACGATAAGAGATACAAGCATAGGCTTTGGGTTAAATTTATCTACGATAACGCCGCTAAAAGGAGCTAGCACGACCCCGGGTAAAAACGCCGTAGCTGCGGCTAGAGTGATCGCCCAAACAGGCGCGTCAAGCTTTATAAGAAGCGTAAAAACTCCCGTATGAGAAAACCAAACTCCAAAATAACAAATGAGTTGAATAAGAGAGAGCCTTGCAAAAATTCGCTCTCTCTTTAAAAGCGATATAAATTTATTCAAACTTATTTATCCCACAGCACTATGATCTTAGAAACGGGACTGTCAATGCTTAAAGTATCTATACTGTGTTGTTTTTTGCCTATCAAATTTGAGCCGTCAAATTCAAATTTCACGCCAAGTATTTTGACCTCCATAAATATCTTATCCTCTTTTGAGGATATCTTCGTTACTTCAAGCTGCTTAAAGATATCTTTTAGCGTAGAGGCTGTCGATAGTCCTTGCGGAGTTTTGTAAATCGGTGATATGACGTGAATTTCAAGTATCTTGTCGTCTGCTGCGGTTATGATGTAAAACAGAGGCTCGAATTTAGAATCAAGCACATAGTATTCAAATGTTTCGTTGCCTTTTTTATCGGGATACCCCGCACCTTTTTTGATGCGATCTTGTGGATACTCTTTTAGGATATCTTCAAGTTTGGCGTCTTTACTAAATTTTGTAAATGAGTATTTGGCGATTATATTTTTGGATTTTTTATTTTCTTTGTATATCCCGTGAAAGGTGCCGTTTTTGCATAAATTTACTTTTTTACCGCTAGTCGTAACGCTTAAAATCCCATCTTCTATCAGAAGAGAAAATGCAGCTTTAGCTCCATCTTTTTCATAATAAAATTTTCCGTCTTTGAAATTTACCGCTTCGTCAAATTTGCATTTTTGCCTACCTTCATCGGTTAGGCTATCTGAATACACAACAACTCTTGTTTCGTCTTTATAATGTGTAAAAACTATACTTTGAGAGTTTGCCGATATGTCTCTTTTGATGAAAATTTTATTATAGTAATCTTCTTGGCTAAGCTCTTTTTTGACCTCTTCTTGTTTTATTTCGGGCTTTGGTTTTGGCTTAGGCTTTGGTTTTGGCTTAGGCTTTGGTTTGATTACTTCTTGGGTTGTATTTATGTCAGGTGTTGCGATTGGCTCAGGAGTGCTTTTGGGAGTACACCCTATGAAGATGACGGCTACTAAAATCGACAGTAAAGCATTTATGTAAATTCTCATCAGAAAGCCTCCTTAAAGTTATTATTTTAAACGATTATACAACTTTTTATTATTAAAAGATATTAAACCAAGTCTTTAAAGAGGCATTTACAAGCTTTAAAATCGTAAATAAATCTTGTTTAAAAACCTACTTTAGAGGTTTATAGATCAAATTTTGTCCGAAAACCTCTTTTATGAAGCTATCTTTGTTTTCAAGCTTGGTTAAATTTCTTCCGTCAAATTTATAAACCGTCTTTTCTTTGTATTGATTTATGAGAGTTACTTCGGTGCCTTTTATAGTGTATGTTCCGTTTTCAAGGGTTCTTTGAGAGCTTTTTTTATGAATGACCGTTTCAAGCATAAAATTTCCGTTTTTAAAAAGCTCTAGCGTGCTAACGGCCACTTTGCAGTCGGCGCATAAGATATCAGCCTCATACACTCCAGCTACGTCGGCACTAACGCTACAGGCTGGCATAGTTTCTTTGGTACCGCAATCTTGTTTGCTTAAATTTTGCGAGGCGCAACCGCTAAATAAAATCAAAGCCGCACCCAAAAATATAAAATTTTTCATTTTTTGCCTTTATAGCTTGATTAAAGTTAGCAATTATATAACAAATTTGTTTATAAGTTTGCATTGCCGCCCTTTAAATGTATATGTGTTATAATTTGATAAATTTCAAAAAGGAGCTAAGATGTATAGCGAATTTATGGTGTTTGGGCTCGTGGTAGCTGTTTTAGCGTTTTTGTTTTTAAAAGCAGGTATCAAAATCGTCTCTCAATCTGATATTATGATTATCGAGAGGCTTGGTAAATTTCATAAAATTTTAGATGGCGGATTTCACCTTATAATACCTTTTATAGATCAAATTCGCGCGGTTATAACGGTAAGAGAACAGCTTGTGGATATACTTAAGCAGCAAGTTATCACTAAAGACAACGTCAATATATCCGTTGACGGAATCGTATTTTTAAAAGTAACCGACGGAAAAATGGCGCTTTATAACGTAGATAGCTATAAAAAAGCTATCGCAAATTTAGCTATGACGACCCTGCGCGGCGAGATAGGCGCTATGAATCTTGATGATACGTTAAGCTCTCGCGACCGATTAAATTCGGCTCTTCAAGTAGCTCTTGGCGATGCTGCTAGCAACTGGGGCGTAAAGATTATGCGCGTTGAAATTTCTGAAATTTCGGTTCCTGCGGGCATTGAAGCGGCTATGAATATGCAGATGAAAGCCGAGCGCGAAAAGCGAGCCATCGAGCTTAAGGCTCAAGCTGAAAAAGAGGCTTTGATACGCAACGCAGAGGCTTTAAAACAAGAAAAAGTGCTTCAAGCTGAAGCTATCGAAAGAATGGCGGATGCTAAAAAATACGAGCAAATCGCCATAGCCCAAGGTCAAAAAGACGCGATGGATATGATAAACGAGAGTATGGCTCAGAATAAAAATGCGGCCGAATTTTTGCTTGCCAGAGATAGAGTCGCGGCATTTAACGAGCTGGCTAAAAACAGCACCAATGATAAAATTTTAGTCCCTTATGAGGCTACCGAGCTTATAGGTTCGCTAAGCGTTCTAAAGGATTTTATATCAAATAAAGCAAAATAAGGAGCAGAAATGATACCTCCGTATCTTGTTTTGGCTTTTGGTATGCTTTTGGTGGTTGCAGAGTTGCTTGTGGGATCGTTTTTTCTTCTATTTTTTGGGCTTGGATTTTTAGCTGTCGGAATTTTAGGATTTTTTATAGATTTTTCATGGCATGTTCAAATTTTACTCGCTTCGCTTGTCTCCGTTGCGCTCTTAGTCCTGCTTAAAAAGCCTATGAAAGAGAGGTTTTATAGTTCAAAAGATGAGGTAAAAGATGACTTTTTAAACGAGAGCGGAGAGGGCGAGATAAAAGAAGGAATGGTATATTTTAAAGGTACTCTTTGGAGCTATGACGGTGATTTAAAAGATGGACAGAAAGTCCAAGTAGTCGGCACAAAAGGAAATAAAGTCATACTAAAAAACGACTAAAGCGAAATTTGAGTGCTTTTAGGGCACTCAAATTTTATATTAATGGTGGTGATGACCGTGATGATGTCCATGGCCTCCATGATGAGCACAGCCTTGCTCGCAAGAGTGACCACAGGATTTGCCGTCTTTATGATGCATTTGATGATGTGGACATCCATCTTGCATCTGGTTTGCCGTAGGTTTTGGCTTGTCTTGTGCACATCCTGCCAAAAGCAGTGCCATTGTAGCTATGATAGCTAGTTTTTTCATGATTAACTCCTTTGAAATTTTGGTGTTGAGGGAGTTATTTTATCATATTAAAGATTATTTTAAATATGTAAATTAATATTATTTGTTTTAGATATTAGTATTTTTGTCAAATAAAACAAGATTAAAAATGAATTGATAGGGAGATTTTCTATTGTACCCAAGTACAATAGAAAATTTTACGCAGTCTAATGTATAATATGAAAAATTTTTAAAAAAAGGAATGTGCTATGGCAACTATTACTGGCGTAGTAAAGCAAATTTCAGGAACAGTTTTGGCGGTAGACGCTAACGGAAACGAGAGAACTCTTAAGCTTGGAGATGAAGTTTATTTAGGGGAAACCATAAAGACCCAAGGAGAATCAAGTAGTATTGTTATAGCTCTTAACAATGGTAAAGAAGTAACGGTTTTGGGTAATGATGAACTAGCGTTAAATCAAGGTTTTATAGATTCAGGATCGCAAGATAATGTAATTGCGGATATAAATTCTTTGCAGCAGGGTATTTTAAGAGGTCAAAATTTAGAAGGTTTGGAAGCGACTGCAGCCGGAGGCGGTAGTGGCGCTATAAATTCTGAAGGAACTTTCAGCCAGACATCTTTTACAAGAAGCGGTAATATATCTAATGTTCTTGCTGATTATGGTGATTTGGGTTCAGTAGTATCAAACAATAGAGAATTTACAACATCTTTAGGCGCTAATACACCTTCATCAGACGCTACTGTTCCACCGACTCCGACTCCACCACCTGCACCGCAGCCAGAGCCGACACCTCCACCGACTCCGACTCCACCACCTGCACCGCAGCCAGAGCCGACACCTCCACCGACTCCAACTCCACCACCTGCACCGCAGCCAGAGCCGACACCTCCACCGACTCCAACTCCACCACCTGCGCCAAAAGTTGAGTTTATGGATGACGGCAACAATGACGGAAGATTGAGTAATGAAGAAGCAGGAGTAGATAAAACAACGACGCCGGTTAAAATAATTGTTACGCCCGACACTAAAATAGGAGATACTTTAGAAATTGTTATCACAAAACCGGACGGCTCTACAGAAAACCAACAAGTAGTTATAACTCAAGAGATTATAGACAACGGTTATACCATAAATGATATTCCTGTAGAAGATGGTAAGCTTTCAAAAGTTGATGCTGTTATTAAATATCAAACGGGCAATACAAGTAGCACAGGTAGCGATCAAATAACTACCGATTTAACTCCACCTCCTGCACCAAAAGTTGAGTTTATTGAAGATAAAATAAATCCTGATACCGGAAAAGACGACGGACTACTAAGTAAAGACGAGTTAAACGGTAAAACGACAACTCCTGTTAAGATAACTGTTCCGCCTGAAGCTGAAATAGGAGATACTTTAGAAATTGTTATCACAAAACCGGACGGCTCTACTGAAAATCAAAAAGTAGTCATAACTCAAGAGATTATAGATAATGGTCATACTATAAATAATATCCCTGTAAAAGACGGTGAAATTTCAAAAGTAGAAGCTACTATCAAAGATAAAGCCGGTAATGAAAGTCCAAAAGGAAGCGATGAAGTAACTACCGATACAACCCCAACTCCTGCACCGAAAGTTGAATTTGTTGAAGACAAGATAAATCCTAAAACAGGAAAAGACGACGGACTATTAAGCAAAGACGAGTTAAACGGTAAGACTACAACGCCTGTAAAGATCACTATTCCGGACGAGACGAACATCGGAGATACTTTAACTATCACTGTTAAAAAACCTAACGGCGATACTGATATTATAAAAGTTCCTATCCCAAATCAGGCAATTCTCGATGACTTAAAAGACAACGGATACACTATCAATGAAGTTCCTGTGGAAGACGGGAAGACATCAAGAGTAGAAGCTACTATCACTGATAAAGCCGGTAATGAAAGCCCAAAAGGAAGCGATGAAGTAACTACCGATACGACGCCAACTCCTGCACCAACAGTTGAATTTACAAAAGATGGTGATAATGATGGAGTATTAGATGAAAAAGAGTTAGGTGCAACTAAAAATGAAACTCCTGCAGTAGTAAAAGTTCCTGAAGAGACAAAGGTTGGCGATACGTTAAATATAACGGTTACAAATCCTGATGGTACAAGCAGGACTATAAAAGTAGAAATTCCCGATGAAGTTACTTTAACTAAACTTAAAACTAAAGGCCATGAAATAGATAATGTTCCTGTGGCTGATGGAAAAACATCTAAAGTAGAGGCTACTATTACCGATAAAGCAGGCAATATAAGTCCAAAGGGAAGTGATCAGGTAACTGTGGATATTTCAGCTAAGGAGCTAAAGGTTATTTTTTCTGAGGATGGTAGCAATGCAGGCAATGCTGATCCTAAGCTAAATAATGATGGAGTGCTAAATAGATTTGAGAACTCTAAAGACGGTAACCAAAATTCTACAAAAGTTCAAGTTTTAATCCCTGATGATGCAAAAATAGGTGATAAGTTAAATGTCAAAGTATACGATAAAGCGGGCTTGGTAGTTAAGGAGATTAAAGATCATCCGATAGACAAGACTATACTTGACAATAAATTTTATGAATTTGATACTCCTGTAAAAAATGGTGAAATTTATGAAGCAAAAGGTACTATTACTGACAAACATGGCAATATAAGTAAAGAAGCAAGCGACAAGATAGAGGTAAATTTAACTCCACCGCCACCACCAAAAGTTGTGTTTGTAGAAGATGTTGTTGCCCCTGGCGCCACAGAAGATGATAAAAAACTATCCTATGCTGAAAACAATAGCGATGGCGAACAAAGCAAGACAACCGTAAATGTAAAAGTTCCGCAAGACAGTGAAGTGGATACTTCGCAACACAATGTAGTTAAAGTGGGAGATATATTAGATATAGCTGTTTATAGAAAAAATCGTGTTATAGATACAAAATCAATTACTATAGAAAACGAAGCTCAGTTGCAAAATCTTAAAGATAACGGTTATAATTTAGTAATTGACAAGCTGATTAATAACACCAAGTACGAAGTAAAAGCAACTATAAGAAATAGCGTGGGCAGTGTTAGCGATGAGGCTTCTGATATAACTACCGTGCTTACCGCTCCTATAGTTACATTTACCGAAGATAGCGATAATAACCAAACTCTATCAGTTCAAGAAAACGATAAAGATGGCTATCTAAAACAAACAGAGGTTGAAGTAATTATACCTGCAGGTGCCGTATCTGGAGATAAGATAGTGATCTCTTATACCGACGTTGATAACCCTAACGGACCTAAGATCGAAAGAGCAATTCCTCTAACGGAGGCTGACATAAATAAGGGCAGGATATTTGTTAAAGATATACCTGTACTTGCCGGCGTTAAATCCGAAATTTCTGCTATATTAAAAGACGGTATTACCGATACTCAAAAAAGCGGAAATTCTAATATAGATAGAGTTACACCTGAACTAAGAGATCTTGATGTAAAATTTGATGAGATAAAAACTCTTGATGTATTAACCAGACAAGAGGCTATATCTGACGGAGAGATAAACAAAACCGATGCAACTGTAACTATACCTAATAACGTAAGAACGGGAGATAAGCTAATCTTAACCGTTAAAGAGCCTGACAAGCCTGCGCGCGATATAGAGTATACTATAACAGTTGATGAAAATACCGGAAAAATATCATCTATAACAGGTGGCGGAGCGGGTGAAGCTTTAGTTCCTGATCCAAAAGATCCTTTTGTATTCAAGTTAGAAGACCTTGCTATGAAGCCAAGAGAGGCTGATAATCTTGATCCGAAAAATCCAAGTGTAAATGACACCACGATATCGGCTAAGATTGATTATCAAAATAGTTCAACTCCGGAGCAAAAAACAGATACTAAAACTATCGGTTTGGAGCCTTTGAAAACTCCGGAAGTTATATTTGACGAGGCAAAAGGTGCTAATGTAACAAGCAGGACAAATGCAGTTTCTGATAAAGAGCTGTTTGACACTCCGGTAACTATAAAAATTCCAAAAAATGCAGTAACAGGTGACAAATTAACTGTAACCATTAAAGAGCCGCAAGATAGCGGAGCTGATAAAGAGACGGTAAAAATATACACTGTTAAAAAAGATGAAAGTAATGGCAAAGTAACCATAACTGAAGATACAAATGGCGGAGCTGAGGTAAAAATGGTTACTAATAACAGCTTCCAGATAAAGGGACTTGATACTCTTCCTGGTAAAAAGACTATAGTTACGGCTGAAATAAAAGATGCATTCGGTTCAGTTTCAGCTACAAGCGAAAATACTTTAGCAGATCTAAACGAAATGGCGGTATATTTTGATGAAGATGTCAATAAAAATACAATTATGTCTAGAAGTGAAGCTACGGAAGATAGAGATTTGATTAAAACTGCCGTTAATGTAAAAATTCCAAGCAATGTTGTAACCGGAGATACTGTTACGGTAACAATTAAAGATGATCCAAGCTTTAAAAAGGTTTATAGCATCGAAAGAGATGCGGATGGAAATATAACTGTCAAAGATAGCGGCGGACAACCGGTTGAAATTTCTAACGGCATAATCAAAGTAGATGGCGTGCCTATGAGTACTAGCAAAGATACTATCGTTGAAGCTATCACGCAAGATAGTAGAGGTATAGGCAAGGCGGAAGCTAAGAATAACAGCATACTGGAAAAACTATATGACGATATGGCTATTAAATTTGATGAGGATACTAGCAAAAACGGAATTTTATCTCCAAATGAAAATTTAAGCGATCCTGATAAGACTACTATAAGTGTAAGAATTCCAAGTAATGCCGTAGATGGAGATAAGCTTGACTTGATCGTCACTCAAGGAGGTGCAAGTAGCACTCAGTCATATACTATCAAGAAGGATGCAGACGGCAATATTGCCCTTCAAAGCCCAAATGGTTCTATTGATGTATCCAATAATATAGCTAAGATAGAAATTCCTATCGCTGAAGGCAAGGTTGATGTTAAAGCCGAAGTTACTAATGTTGGTGATAAAGAAAATAAAGTTAGCGCTTTAGGAAGCTTAGAGGTAACAGGAACAGGACCGGGCGTTAGAAAGATGCGTGTCATATTTGACGAAGATAGCGATAGTAAAGACGGCAAGCTAACTAGAGAAGAGGCTATGCAGGATAAAGATCTGCACATCACTACGGCCAGAGTTACAATCCCTAGCAATGTTGTTGCTGGCGACAAGGTAGAAATTACTATTAAACATGGAGATGGAACAAGTGAGCCTAGAGTATATACTATCGTAAGCAACGATAACGGCACTATAACCGTTCAAGATAAAGACGGAAAAAATGTTCCCGTAGATAGTGACGGCAGTATAAAGATAGATGGTATAAAAATGGTTGACGGTAAAACATCTACTCTTGAAGCTAAAGTGGAAGGCAAGGACTCTGACTCAGGTTCTCTAACGTTAATGCCTATAACACAAGAGCTAACTGTATCTTTTGATGAGGATAACGCTAGTAGAAATGGTATATTAAGCAGAGATGAGAGTATGAGTGATGATAAAGCCTTGCATACAACAGTGGCAAGAGTAACGATACCAACAGATGTTGTTAATGGTGATAAAGTAGTAGTTACTATCACAGAGCCTCAGGCTGACGGCTCACTTGCTTCAAGAACTCAGGAATTTACTATCGGAGAAGTTATGGTTCAGGATAACACGATCAAAATTCCTGGCGTGGTGGTTCAAGAAGGTCAAACAACATCCGTAGAGGCTAAAATTCAAGATAAAGCAGGAAATGTTATCATTGATCCTAAAAAAGCTGAAATCGGACTAGAAACTATAAAAGGCAAAGAACTAGAGGTCGTTTTTGATGAAGATGCTAGCAATGATAAAATTATGAGTAGAGATGAGGCTATGAAAGATGGGACATTTAACTCTACTACTGTAAGTATCAACCTTCCAAGCAACGTAGTAACAGGAGATAAGTTAAAATTAACTATCTCTGAACCAGGTAAAGCCGAGGTTGTAAAAGAGCTTACTATCAATAAAGATGATAGCGGAAAGATAACTCTTAGCGGCGATTTGTCAGGCCTAAATGTAAGATACGAAGGCACCAGCATCAAACTTGACAATATTAATATGACCGAGAAAAAAGAGACTTCTGTAAAAGCAGAGCTTGCAAATAAATTCGGTCAAGATGGCTCAAGCAGTGAAGATAGTGCTAAGCTACTAGATATGCAAGATATCAAATTTATGGAATACACAGAAGGCAGTGTAAATAAAGATGGAGCTATCGAGATAAGTCGCAACCAAAACAAATCAGATAAGGATATCAGCTCTACTAAGATATATATGCGTCTGCCTGATGATGTTGTAGTAGGCGATAAGCTTAAAGTAACTTATACCGATCCTGATGATTCTAGTAAAACTATAAGCGAAGAGATAGAGATCAGTCAGCAAGATATAGACTTCGGAAAAGTTGGGGCAACTATCCTTACAAAACCTGATACTCAAATTTCGGTTAGCGGTCAGATAGTGGATCAAAACGGTGTAGCAAATACCCCTGTATCGTTTAAGATGAAAATCACTGACGATAAGGTGAGCGATACTATTGAATATGACGCTAATAAAGGAGGTATCTACGGTGGTTTGGGCAAAGATACTTTAGTGTTTAACTCAGATATCGATCTAAGTAAAGTTGCAAATCTAGACAAGAAGATAGATAGCTTTGAGGCTATAAAGCTAGGCGATGACGGCGCTAGTGGGGCTGTTAAGCTAACCATCACAGCCAAAGACGTATTTGATGTAACTGATGATTCTAACACCGTACTAAAGATACTAGGTGATGCTAACGATAAAGTTGCAGGCAAAGGCGAGTGGAGAGAGTCAGACGATCAGTCAAAAGCCGAAGCGGGCTTTAAAGTCTATGAAAGCGTAAATCAAGTAGACGGTAAGACTATCCAAATTCAAATAGACTCAGACATAAAAACAGATTTTTAATCTAAATTTACCCCGAGAAACATCTCTCGGGGTAATCAACTTTAACTTCTAACAAAAGATTTTTTATTTTAAATTTCACCATTCTTTTTATAAATCATTTTTTATCATAATTAAAACCATTTTTAGCTACACTTTTGCAAATTTAAACAAAGGAAAATTTTGGCAAGACTTAGTGTAGATGAAGCTATAAATTTGATAGAAAATGCCGAGCTTAACGAGCTTGGAGCTATGGCGCTAGCCAAAAAGCGAGAGCTTCATCCTGAAAAAATCACAACTTTTATCGTTGATAGAAACATAAATTATACCAACGTTTGCTGGGTTGATTGCAAATTTTGCGCATTTTATCGCCATGCAAAAGAAGAAGATGCTTATGTGCTGAGCTTTGAAGAAATCGGGCAAAAGATAGAGGAGCTAATAGCCATAGGCGGTACGCAAATTCTCTTTCAAGGCGGCGTTCATCCTAAACTTAAGATCGACTGGTATGAAAACTTAGTCGAGTGGATCAGTAAAACTTATCCACAGATCACTATTCACGGTTTTTCTGCGATTGAGATTGATTACATCGCAAGAATTTCTAAAATTTCAACTCGCGAAGTTTTAGCTCGTCTAAAGGCAAAAGGGCTTTATTCTATCCCGGGAGCCGGCGCTGAGGTGCTAAGCGATAGGGTTAGAGATATCATAGCGCCTAAAAAATGCGACACAGAAACTTGGCTAAGGGTTCATAAAGAGGCTCATGAGATCGGCGTAAAATCAACCGCTACCATGATGTTTGGTACGGTTGAGACGACTCGCGAGATAGTTGAGCATTGGCAGCATATTAGGGATTTGCAAGATCTTACCGGAGGCTTTAGGGCGTTTATATTATGGAGTTTTCAGGGTTTAAATACCAAATTAGCCGCCGAGAGACCGGAAATACAAAAACAATCATCAAACCGCTACTTGCGACTACTTGCCGTTTCAAGGCTCTTTTTGGATAATTTTAAAAACATCCAAAGCAGCTGGGTAACGCAAGGAAGCTATATAGGACAGCTTGCACTGCTCTTTGGTGCAAACGATCTAGGCTCAACCATGATGGAAGAAAACGTCGTAAAAGCAGCAGGTGCGGCATATAGAATGAATCAAGACGAGATGATAAATTTAATACGCGATGTGGGCGAAAAACCTGCAAAACGCAATACAAATTACGATATATTGGAGAAATTCTACTAATGAAAGTTGTAAATTTAAAAGTTAAAAACACCCAAATTCCGGTTGTCTTTGAAAGCTCAAAGGCTTTGCCTGTAGTGTCTTTAAAGCTTGTTTTTAAAGTAGCGGGAAGCTATGAGGACGGTAAGCTTGCGGGACTTGCAAATTTAAGCGCAAGACTTTTAAACGAAGGCACTCTTAAAAAAGGCTCAAATGCTTTTGCAAAAGAGCTTGAGATGCGTGCCGTATCGCTTCATGCACAAACAGGATTTGAAACGCTAAATATCGATCTAAGCTGCCTAAAAGAGCATTTTGAGTTTGCATGCTTAAAATTATCCGAGCTTTTAAAAGATCCAAATTTTAGCGAGGATATACTTGATAAACTAAAAAAGCTAGTAATAGGCGAAATTTTAAGCAATGAAAGCGACTTTGATTATGTAGCGCGGTCTGCTTTAAACGAGCTTTTGTATCCAAACACTTCACTTGCAAGAGGGTCGATAGGCACTAAAGAGAGCGTGTCTAAAATCACGCTTAAAGAGATTAAAGAATTTATCAGCTCTCATCTTGATTTGGCGAATTTGATGGTAGTTTTTGGCGGAGATGTAGATCTTAACGAGCTAAAACTAGAGCAAATTTTAAGCGGCTTAAGCGACGGCAAGGCGCGAGAG
This sequence comes from Campylobacter sp. RM16188, assembly GCF_012978795.1. Classification (NCBI taxonomy): domain Bacteria; kingdom Pseudomonadati; phylum Campylobacterota; class Epsilonproteobacteria; order Campylobacterales; family Campylobacteraceae; genus Campylobacter; species Campylobacter sp. RM16188. Next base: position 39,733 of record NZ_LIWQ01000002.1, read on the forward strand.
CTAAAGAAGCTGCAAACTAGCCAAAAGATGAGTCAAAAGTTTATCATTAAGCCAAGCCAACAGGCTTATATATACTTCGGCGCTCCTTTTGAGGTGGGTACAGATGAAAGATTTAAGGCTAAAGTGGCTAGTTTCATACTAGGTGAGAGCGGCTTTGGCGCTAGGCTTATGGAGGAAATTAGAGTAAAACGAGGACTTGCATATTCAGCTTACGCAAGAAGCGGATTTATGCTAAGCTACTCTCAAATTTCAGGTTATCTTCAAACCAAAAACGAGAGCAAGGACGAGGCTATATCAGTAGTGAAGGACGAATTTGATAAATTTGTCAAAAAGGGCGTTACTGCGCGCGAATTAGCTCAGGCTAAGAGATTTTTGCTGGGTTCTCAACCTCTTCGCCAAGAGACGCTTTTTAACAGGTTAAATATCGCTCAAGGTGAGGTTTATAACGGCTTTAAGATCGGCTCGTTTAAAGATGAGCTTGATAAAATTTCTAAGCTAAAACTTAGCGAGCTTAACGAATTTATAGCTTCTCACGATGAGATAACCAAGCTAAGTTTTGCCGTGCTTTATAATGAAATTTAAACCCGGCGACAAGGAAATTTTAAACAAAATAGGCGTATTTACGCTACTTGATCTTTCTCTTAAAATTCCAAAGAGCTTTGATGACACGACTATAACCCAAAGCCCAAAAGACGGTAGCGTGAGCATCGAAGTAGTGATAAAAAACTCATATAGGCAAAGCGGGATCTTACATGTCTTAGCATGGTGCGAGAGCTGGGAGCAAAACGTTAAAATCATTATATTTAATGCCAAGTCTTGGCATTTTGGAGCATTTAAAATAGGTAAGCAAATTTATATAAACGGCAAATGCTCCTTTGCTTTTGGCTCTTGGCAGATAACAAATCCAAAGATAATCACAAAAATAAACGAGATAATCCCTAAATACAAACTAAGCCTGCGTGACGATAGATTTAAAGAGCTAGCAAGCAGATATGTAACTATAGAAAATTTGCTTGCCGAAGGACTTAACGAGAGTGAAGCTAAATTCTTAAGCGATCTGCACAAGAGCGATCATAATAGCGCGCATTTACTTGAAAATTTAGACAAAGGCTCGCACGGGCTTGAAATTTTAAAATTTGTTGAGATTTATAACTATCTAAGAAAGCTAAGCACTAAAAAAACTGATTTTGCAAGCGAGAAAGTAGAAATTTTTGATATAAGCCCTTGGGTAGCATCCTTGCCGTTTAAGCTTACCGATGATCAAAAAAACGCCATAGCCGATATCAGGCTTGATCTTAGCGGTGATAAGGCAAAAAGGCGAGTTGTCATGGGTGATGTGGGAAGCGGCAAGACTATAGTTATTCTTGCTACGGCTTTAAGCGTATATCCTAAAGCTGCAATTGTGATGGCTCCTACTTCTATACTTGCTGAGCAAATTTACGATGAAGCGGTGAGGTTGCTGCCTGAATTTATGAATATCAAGCTTGTAAAAAGCGGTGAAAAAGAGCCTGAATTTGAAGGTGTAAATTTGATAATAGGCACGCATGTGCTTCTTTATAACGAGCTTGTCAAATCGCCTGTCGTTATGATAGATGAGCAGCATCGCTTCGGTTCAAACCAGCGCGAGAAGATAAATCAACTGGTGCGCGACGGGCAAAACTACGCTCATGTCATTCAGTTTTCAGCCACACCCATACCGCGTACTCTTAGTATGATACAAAGCTCGTTTGTGGAATTTAGCTTTTTAAAGCAGATGCCGTTTAAAAAAACTATACATTCGCAAATTTTACAAAGTGCGGACTTTGAACGGCTTTTAAATCACATCAGGCAAGAAATTGCAAAAAATAAGCAAGTAATCATAGTATATCCTCTGGTAGAAACAAGCGAAAGTTCAAGTTATCAAAGCTTAAGCGAGGCGCAGGATTTTTGGCTTAAAAATTTTAAAAATGTATTTATAACCCACGGCAAAGACAGGCAAAAAGAGCAAATTTTACGTGAATTTAGACAGAATGGAGATATCTTGCTTTCAACTACGGTTGTTGAGGTGGGAATTTCTTTGCCTAGGCTTAGTACGATAGTCGTAGTGGGGGCTGAAAGGCTAGGGCTTGCCACGCTTCATCAGCTGCGAGGAAGGGTGGGTAGGCAGGGCGGAGAGGGCTTTTGCTTTCTCTTTACTAAGCTTAAAAATCCGCCTGAGAGATTGCGTGAATTTTGTGCCACGCTTGATGGATTTGAGATAGCGCAGATAGATCTTAAAAATCGTCAAAGCGGAGATATATTAGGTGGAGTGTTTCAGCATGGAGCGACGTTTGAATACTATGAATTTGAAGAGAATTTAACGGCTGCGGCAAAAAATCGTTTAGAGAAAATTGGCATAAATAAATTTTAAGAACGTTGTCTAAAGCGCTAAAATTTGATGTCTGTTTGCCGCAAGATGGGTTTTGGCATGAAATTTATAACTACAAGGAGATAAAAATGCCGTTTGTAAATATCAAAATCACAAAAGAAAAAGAGCCTATAACCACAGAGCAAAAGCAGAGATTGATATCAGGAGCAACCGAGCTTGTGGCTGAAATTTTAGGAAGAAACAAGGCTTCAACGGTAGTGATAATAGATGAAATCGAAATGGATAATTACGGGCTTGGAGGTGAAAGTATAGCGCAAGTCAGGCAAAAACAAGGAAGATAAAATTAACTTCAAATTTTGATGGTAAAATTTAAGTCACTTAAGTTAGCTAATAGTTTGGTTTATGTAGGTTTTTAAAGAGATTAAAAATAAATTTAAGTAAATAGAATGATGGGGCAAAGGCTGCCCCTAAATTTTAATAAAGTCCAAATTTGCCGTCTGAGCGTTTATATAAAACTCTCATTTTGGCATCTATATCGTTAAATACGTAAAACTGCATGTCGCTATCTTTAAGCTTTGCTAGCGCTTCTTCTATCTCAAGCGGCTTATATAGCTCAAGCTCCATAGGAATAACCTCATCTATATCTTCGTCGCTAGGCTCATCGGCTATGGTTGCCCTTATAGCCTTACCGTCGTCTTTGTTTTTAACGGTTACGTTCTTATCATGCTCTCTGCGAAGCACCTTTGATGCGCGATCTATCGCAAGATCAACCGCTGCATATAAATCCTTGTCTTTTTGGCGAATAACTATAGTATCTTTTCTAGCCAAATTTATAGCAAATTCTACGCTAAAACCTTTTTTGCCGTTTTTTTCATCAGCCGAAACGACGCAACGTCCCGAAATAATATCTAAATTGTATTTGTTGAGCGAATCAAAAGCGTTTTGGATGTAGCTTTTGATCGGATCGGTTAGTTCAAATTGTTTTCCTGTGATGCTTGTATTCATCATAGCTCCTTTGCATTAATGTGCGTCTATTATAGCATATTAAAGCTTTTGGATAGTGCGTCTGTGGAATCTAATCGGGATGTTAAAATCAGGATTTGAAGTTACCGTTACATCTAAGATAACTGTGCCAGTTGAGGGATTGTTTCCTGCTCCGTCTAGAGTTATAGGAGTGCCGCAACCGTTCATAACACCAAAAATTTGAACTACATCTACAGTTGCTGTAAAAAGAGTGTTTGCATCACTTGGAAAATTTATATTTACAATACTTCTATTTGCTGGTTGCGCTGGGCAATTTGTTGCATCAAAAGTAGTTTGTAATAAATTCATTACTGCTAGCTCAGTTGCGCTTTGGGCTAGTAGCTCGGCTTGTTCTCTTAAAAATATATCCGTAGTGTGCTTTGATGTGGTTGCTGAAAGACTAAGTCCAAGGGTTGCAATGGTGGCAACTAAAACCATAAAAAATATAGCTGTTACTAAGCTAAAGCCTTTTCTCATCTGTTTCATTAATATATCGCCTTTGTCTTGCATACGGTAGCTTCGGCTTCATTTACGCCGTTTCTTACTCCAAGAGATCTATTTCCATCTCTTATGCAAAGTTTTAGAATTATTATTCCGTTTGCTTCAGAAAAATTAAATCTAGTAACATTTGTTGCCAAAACTGCCCTGCTTGTATTGTCTCCGTTAAACTGATTTTGAGCACCTGCTATCCACGGTCTATAGTTATAATGAAGCATAAGAGTAAAATCACTTTCGGCAGTTCCAGGCTGCATTATTTCGCCTGCAGCATTTGTAGGTACTACTGCATAAGCAGTATGAAGCAGGTAGTATTGCTCTGAAATTTGACTTCCTGTAGGATAGACTATATTTAGCGTTGTATTATTGGTTCTTCCTGTAACTATACCTATTGAATTGGCATTTACACCATTATATCCAAAAGATGTAGCTATATTTATTGGAGTTCCTCTGAATAATATACCAACTTGATTATTGCCAGCATTAAGCGATGCTAGATTGTTTGTTAGATTAGCTATATCGGTAGAAGCATTTGCTAGATTGCTAAAAGGGGTCTCTATAGTGCCTGCACCTGCAGCATTGGTTCTAGTTGTATTTGCATGGTTTAAATCGATAAAGCCACTCCATCCGCTATTTTGAAACGTTTCGTAGCTATAGCTTACCCATTCTAGTATTGGATAAGTACTATTCAAATTTGGATCTTGTGTAGATACGAAAGTAGCCGCATCCCGCCTTCCTATAGTTGAGCTTTTTATGCGTGCCGCAAGCCTTTTTGAAATTTGCTCTAGCACAAGCTCTGTTTGAGCTTCAAGTGTGTTAATGGATCTACTTTGAAGGTAGCCTCTATATATATTAAGAGAAATTTCAACCCCCATTAGTGATAAAATTCCTACTATAACAATAACCACTATAAGCTCTAATAAAGTAAATGCTTTTTTCATTACCATGCCCTTGTTTCGATTGTAGGGCTATCGCCTATATTTGCCGAATATGCTCTAAGTATTATCGTATGATTAGTACCATCGCTTTGCGTATTGTTTGTAGTTGTTGTTATCACTATTTCTTTCATGTTCGGGTTTGCAGTATCGTTCATATTGGTATTTGGATCAGGGTTTATTATTATATTTAGCGTTGAATTTACTATAGCATCTCTATTGTATCCTGCGGCACTATTTACGATGATATTTCCTGCAAAGTCGTTTAGCCTTTGTCCGCCTGCGCAGTTACCAGGCATGTCTGCCGCATTATTGATATTTCTTCTATTATTTGCCACTATGCCGTTGGCGGTATAAAAATTAAAATTTGCTCCAGTTTGGTTAAAAATAGGTGTTCGCAAATTTCCAAAAATGGCAAAATCGTTAGGATTACCAAAACAACCCCATGGAGCTTTTAGTACAAGCGCCATTCTTGTTTTGGCATCCATTACACTTTCTTGAATAACGGCTGCATTATTGTTAGCTACCGTTTGAGAAAGTAAGACAGGGATAGACATAAGCGTTATACCTACCACTACGATAGATACGATAAGTTCTATTAAAGAAAAACCTTTTCTCATTACCAGCTTAGCCTCTCGTTTGTTTTTTGAGACGTATTATTAAGTTGTCCCGCATCTACTTTGCCTACACCAACATCTACTCTGTCTTCGCTTAGTGCTCTTCCTCCCCATCTGATGATATTTCCATAAAATTTTACATTAAAGTCATTTGTTGTGGCTGCAGTGTCTAAAGGATTAAATAGTAACCATTGCGGCACACTCATTCTTATAGTATCTTCTGAAGGAATGGCAGTACTTGAAAGACGAATTTGCTCGATACCGTTTTGTATAGTCGGTGTTGTTATATTGGGAGTTACTGTTGTCGTATTTAGTGTTGGCTGATAGGCAGCTACTCTTCCTTGTATGGCTGTGTGAGTGATGTTGACAAACCAACTTGTTGTTTGTGGTAGAGTTTGGCTCGTTGCAGTTATCAAAGGATATCTGTTTGGTTCGGTAGCTGGATTGCATCCATTGCAAAAAATACCATAATACACATTGGCGTTAAATCCTGTAGCAAGACCTTCGTAATCAGGCGCATAGACTCTTCCGTAGTAGAAATCAACATTTGTAACATTTAAAGGAGCCGCATAAGGTGCGCCAGCTACCGAATCAGTATCTGAAATATTATTAAAAGTAAAGTTATTTGAAGTGATTCTAAATGGATTTCTTGCAAATCTAATATCTCTAGTAAAGTTAAATCTAACTGTATAAGGCGCAGTGCCGTTTAAGAAAAATCTCCTGTCTGCAAAATATGCCCCGTTGTTATCAGTGTCTGTATTTGCCTTACTGTTTATGATGTTTTGATTGTTGTCGGGATCTTGGATTTCTTGATTGAAATACAATATGTTTTGTAGAGCAGCAGCAGTCCTATTTGCAGGATCGTCTATGGCTCTTCCTTGTAAATCTGTAAAATCACTCACATCTCCTTGGATACCTGTAGTGAAAGTGACGTTTCTAGAGTAACAACCTCTAGTGTATAGAGTTGCTGTTGTATTTGCATTATCTCCTAATCTTGCAGTTATATTGAAATTCGCAGTTGCTTGCATACCGGTAGCATTTCCTGAAAGATAGGTCATAGCTCCGTTGTTAAAATTTAGAATTCGTAAATTATTAATTGATATATCGTTTGGCACAAAGAGCAAATTTAAATCATTTCTAGCGCTTATATCGCAACCTATCTTGCCTGCGGCATTTTCAGTTATAGTATCATTGTCTATTATACAATCATTCAAATTTGGATCAGTTGCTCCTGATGCTTGATCTACGTTTGTCCATTTTTTATCCCTTGCAGTTATTAGGACATGACCTATATTAGGATATACGAAATTTGTTCCATATTCAGGCGCAAAAATTTCCCTAACACCATCCCAAACCCTTGTTAGCTGACCTCTACCATTTTCAAATTTTGCTTCTAGTGTAGTTTGGTTTTGGAATGCAAAATTCGCAACAGGGCAAGTAGTAGGTCTTAATGGCGATAGTCCAAAATTTATCGGATTTACAACTGTTGAGTATGTTTTAGATAAAGCATTGCCGTTATTTACAGCTTCAAGCCATATATTTGTATATCCTCTTCCTCCCACTAGATTACCGAAGTTGTTTGTTCTATTGTTGGAATTATAAAATCTAAATTCCTTAGGTCTTATACTAAATGGATCAGAAGCGCAAGACGGAGTTCTGATAAGTTTGTCGCTTGCATCCAAATACGAAATTCTAAAATATAGCTTTTGGTAGGCTTCATTGATTTTAATACCTTTTAAGTCAAGCATATTTTGATTATCTAGTTGGTCTTTACTGAAAAGGAAAAAGTTCTTTTTAGTATCGGTGGCACCTACTATTTCGTTGATGACGTTTTGTCCTTTTTCGCAATCGCCGTTTGGTACTATATCTACTTTAATCTTCTCAGTAGGAAGAATGTCGAAATTTTCCAAAACTCTACCTGTCGATGAAGAGGTCATTATATTTAAGAGTTTGGTATCAAATTCTCTTCCTGCTAGTTGAGTAAATAAATTCTCAGAGTTCCCCAGTTCAGAAAATTTCTTGTTAACTATCCTGTTTGATATACCGGCAACTTCTAGTTGGTATTTTTTATCTTCACATCTGTTTATGATACCGCTATATCTCACACCTATATCTTCATTGATAAATTCAACATTATGTTTGATGTAATCATCAGGATCAAATTCCTCTGCTAGTCTTGTGTCAAACTGTATGAGAGCTTCGTTTGTTTTATGCAAAGTTCCTCCGTTGCCTATGCCTGTGGCGCCTTCTCCTATCGAAAACTCTATAATTCCATTTTGTTCATCAACTCTCTGAAGGTTTGAATTATCGCTTATTTTGGACGTTTTGCTAACGTCAAATCCACTGCTTTTTGTGGAGCTTGGATTCATATAGGTAGTTTCTGCTATGTAAGAAACGTTTTTTTGATTGAGAGTGGAGGTTAAACCTACCTTAAAGGCATCTTCAGAACCTCTATTTATTATTTTTAGTTGCAGTCTTAAAGTGTCGCCTGTTTTTGCTAGTGTTTTGCTGCCTGAGTCGGTACTTACGTCTTTAAAATCTTTCTCGTCTGTTTGATTTTTACCTCTAACTTGTAGTTTTTCTATATAACATACTTCAGGCTCATAAAGCTCGGTAGCAAACGCAACTAAGCCTATGTTTTCTCTTTCACCCATAACACCTCCACCAGGGCGAGTTATGGCTTGTGCAGTGAGCTTTATCGTGGTGGATGTCTGTTTGTTTGAGATATGATCTTTTAGATTGTATATATCAAGATCCATCTGGTTGTTATAAAGCTTGTGAGCAACCATAGGTTTGTCAAATCTCGTAATAGTACTATTAAACTGATTTTCTAAGCGGTTAAAGTTGTTTGAACTTACTGAGCGGTATACGTTTTTGGAATCTAAAATTTCTATATTTTCTTTATCAACTTCTGCTTTTGCACCAAAAGATAAAATAGTAAGGCTTGAATTTACCTTGCCGCTAGCAGGCGTAAAAAATCCGCTTAATGGAACTTCTAGGGTATCTATACGAGACTGTTTTCCTCTTAAGTGAATAGGAGCCAACACAGTAAGTCCGTCATATACATAAACTCCCTTTGGTTTTAATCCATCTGAGGCACCTTTGTCTTCAAAGTCATATACTATAACCAATGCCCAACCGCCGTAATGAGGGGCATATAGTCCTCCAACCCATCCATTGTCTCTATACCCATAGAAATTAGTAGGTTTCCAGTTGGAGGCTTTTATATCTCCCGCGCTAAAAGTTCTTTCTGTATTTGTTTTGCCTAATGATTTTTTAACCAAATCTGTTACATCTACGCTGGCTTGATACGTAAATTGCATTCCATAAGTTGAGAATGAGCCATACCATCTTGTGTCTTTCTCTTCGGCAGTCAGCCTATGGTAGGTTTTTCCATTAACCTCCTTAGGTGTTCCAAATGTTATTTCGTTAAATTGATGTATGTTGTTAAAATATTTTTTTCTCATTTCTTCGGCATCTGGTGTATTCCAACCCAAAGAGATACCTCCACCCCAGTAAAGCCTTGCAAAGACTACTTTTTTGCCATCAATATTTTTTTCTGCATATTCATCCAATAAAGCATTTCCAGATTCTTGTCTAAAGTTAAAAGTGGCTCTAGAAGAGTTGTATCTATAGTTAGGGTCTTCTTTTATAAAGTCAAATGGTTGTATAACAGTATCATTTCCATATTGTCTAGTAGGCTGAAAACCGTAGCCTTTTGTAGGCATTAGTATGGTAGAACCTATAGTTTCTATATCTCCGTATATTTTTTTTCTTTGATTTTCACTTGTCTTGTTTGGCTCGAGTAGTCTTTTTGATAGTGTTCCTTGAGCGTTTATGTCTACATACCCAATAGGACCTCTATAGTAAACTTCGCTTGGGTCAATGCTATGAGTTAGATTATTATTGTCTTTGTATTCTGCTCCAAATAAAGCGGTGCATAATGTAAACGTACTAATTAAAATGCAACTTATTTTTTTCATCTTAAATCCTTTTTGCTAAAAGCAAAACATTATTTTTGTATAAAATCTGAAATTTTCTCCGCTTGTTTATAGTCCGGATAGTTATATACGTCCAAAACCACTTGAGATAACGTCATATTTGTCATATTGCATACGATAGGAGCCATAAAATTTACGGTTGAGGTCTCTATCGGAACGCTTACAATCATTATGTTATATACTCTTAACTCGCTATTATCATTTATATCCATGAGTTCTTGATAGTATGTCGGGATCTCAAATTCGTAATTTCTCAAAGCATATGGATTTATCATTGTAAAAGATGTTTCATTATCTTTGCTTTTAAGTTTTACAAAAAATTTGTCAAGCTCTATAAGCTCCATGCTTTTAATGTGCTCAAAGCCTAAAATAGGACTTTTAACCTCAAATACCATCAAAGTTCTCCTGCTTTTAAAATGTTACAATATTGTATCAAATTTTTTTATATTTTAAGCTAAATTGTAAATTTATTTTAAATTTATAGAAAAATAACCCAATGCATAGTAAAATATCACATTTTAAATTCTAATATAAGGACGTTTATGAAATTTGTCACTAAAATATTATATGCGACGATCTTTATTTTTTTACTAAGCGGTTGTGCCGAAAAATACAGCGAGCTTTATAATTTAACTCCCGAAGAATGGTACTCTCAAATCGTTGCCGACATAAAAGATCGCGACTTGGAAAGTGCCGATAAGCACTATACTTCAATGTCAAGCGAACACGTAGCAAGCCCGCTTTTAGAGCAAATTTTGCTTATCCTTTCTCAGGCTCACGCAAACGAAGAGGAGTATTTGCTGGCAAATTTCTATCTTGATGAGTATATTAAGAGATACGGCGACAACGGACCTAAGACCGAATTTGCACACTATCTTAAGATAAAAGCGAATTTTGACTCGTTTTCTCAGCCAAATCGCAACCAAAAGCTTATGCAAGATAGTATTAACGAGATAGAAAAATTTCTTTACATCTATCCAAATACCAAATATCGACCGCTTATAGAGACGATGCTTACGAAATTTCAGCTTGCGATATTTTATCTTGACGAGCAGATTGCAGATCTATACGAGCGAACAGGCAGAAGCGAATCTGCTGAAATTTACAAGAAAAAGGTTGAAAATTCGCCGTTAAATGACGCTAAGCTTATTAAGCCTCAGCTTCCTTGGTATAGAAAAATTTTTGAGTAGGAGATAAATTTGCAGATAAACGAATCAAAAACATTTCCCACAGAGCTTCCTATAATCGTTGAAGACGAGCTATTTTTATATCCATTTATGATAACTCCGCTATTTTTAAGCGATGATGAAAATTTATCCGCTTTAAATTTGGCTATCGAAAACCAAAGCCAAATTTTAGTAGCTCCGACAAAGCCTCAAAACGAAGGCGCGCGCGATTTTGAAGGAATTTATGATGCGGGTGTCATTGGGACTATCATGCGCAAGGTTCCTTTGCCTGACGGAAGAGTCAAAATTCTCTTTCAGGGCATGAGTAAAGGCAGGGTTGTCCTTGAGTCAAAAGGCAAGCCTTTAAGAGCCACAGTGGATATCATGCATGAAAAGCGTCCGACAGCCGTAAAAAGCGATGCGCTCGTAACCGTGCTTCGCGAAAAGGTGCGTGATCTAGCTGCGCTTAGCCATTTTTTCCCGCCTGATTTGCTAAAAACTATCGAAGAAAGTGTTGAGGTAAGCAGAGTGTGTGATCTGGTTTTAAGCTCGCTTAGACTTAAAAAGCAAACGGCATATGAGTTTTTTATAGAGGAAAATTTAGAGCAAAAACTTCTTAAACTAATTGACTTTATCATCGAAGAGATAGAGGCTAATAAGCTTCAAAGAGAGATTAAAAGCAAGGTTCATTCGCGTATCGATAAAGTAAATAAAGAGTATTTTCTAAAAGAGCAGCTAAAGCAAATTCAGCAAGAGCTGGGTAGCGATACGACTCGCGAGGAAGAGATCGAAGAGTATCGAAAAAAGCTTGAGAAAAAGAAGAAATTTATGGGCGAAGATGCTTATAAGGAGATCAAAAAGCAGATAGATAAGCTTGGTAGGATGCATCCTGATTCTGCCGATGCGAACACTATACAGAGCTATCTTGACTGGGTTATTGAGGTGCCTTTTGAAAATATAGCCAATAAAAAATCAAGCGTTGCCGAAGTAAGCAAACATCTAAATACCGATCACTACGGACTTGAAAGACCAAAAGCAAGGATTGAAGAGTATTTTGCTCTGCGCGAGCTTTTGGAGCTTAGAGGAGTTGCCGATAAGGTAAATAACGGAGCTATTTTGTGCTTTGCGGGACCTCCGGGAGTGGGTAAAACTAGCCTTGCAAATTCCATCGCAAAAGCGCTTAAAAGAGAGCTGGTGCGCGTAGCACTAGGCGGGCTTGAGGACGTAAATGAGCTTAGGGGGCATAGAAGAACCTATATAGGAGCGATGCCGGGGCGCATAGTGCAAGGTCTCATAGAGGCTAAGCAGATGAATCCTGTCGTGGTGCTTGATGAGATCGATAAAGTCGGCAGAAGCTTTCGTGGCGATCCTACGGCGGTTTTGCTTGAAATTTTAGACCCTGAGCAAAATAATAAATTTAGAGATTATTACTTAAATTTCAATATCGATCTAAGCAAAGTAGTATTTGTAGCCACGGCAAATGATGTGGGGTCGATACCGCCTGCGCTTCGCGACAGGATGGAATTTATCCAACTTAGTTCATATACTCCGCAAGAAAAATTCGAGATAGCTAAAAAATATCTTATTCCTCAAGAGTTGAAAAAGCACGGGCTTAAGCCAAGCGAGGTAAGTTTCGGAAAAGATGTGCTTAAACTTATCATAAGCGACTATACCAGAGAAAGCGGTGTGCGAAATTTGCGAAGAAGGCTTGCGGATATATTTAGAAAAGCCGCTAAAAAACTGCTTATGGACAGTAGTTTAAGTAAGGTAAGTATCACGACTAAGAATTTAAATGAATTTTTGGAAAAAAAGGTCTTTGAAATAGAGCTTGCAGACAAGGTTGATCAGGTAGGGCAGGTGAATGGTCTAGCTTGGACGAGCGTGGGTGGGGATGTGCTGAAGATCGAAGCTATAAGGATACAAGGCAAAGGCGCTATGCAAGTGACGGGCTCTCTTGGAGAAGTGATGAAAGAGAGCGCGTATATCGCATTTAGCCTTGTTAAAGTTCTAATAGATGAGAAAAAGCTAAAAGTACCTGCTAAGATAATTCCAAATTTGGCTGAAGACAAGAAAAAACCGACCGTAAGTGATGTGTATAGAAGATATGATCTGCATATCCACGTTCCCGAAGGGGCAACTCCAAAAGATGGACCGAGTGCGGGTATCACGATGGTAACTGCTATTGCGTCTATACTAACCGATACAAAAGTAAAAAGCGATGTGGCTATGACGGGCGAGATCACGCTAAGCGGCAGGGTGCTGCCTATAGGAGGGCTTAGAGAAAAGCTTATCGCGGCACATAAGGCCGGTATAAAGACTGCAATAATCCCTCGTAAAAACTACGAGCGCGACTTAGACGATGTGCCAAACGACGTAAAAACTGACGTGAAGATCGTTGCTGTTGATACGATAGAAGATGTTTTAAAGGTCGCTTTGGTCTCAAAATAAATTTGAAATTTAATGAAGTCTTGTGGAGTAAAAGCAAGACTTCTTTTTTTGTTGTTAAATTTGCTTAAATTTAATGCTGATTATCTAAATATTTAAATTTTCACAAACTTCCTTTATCTTATCGTCCACTGATCTTATTACGGTCGTATGAATATTTATATCGTGTTTCTCCAAATCTTCTTTATTTTTTACCAGCCAATCCCTAGTTTGGGTGTAATCTTTTAAGTATTCGTTTTTATTCGTTTGGCAAAAACCGTCTATATTTGCGTATCTATTCGTGAGCATTTGCCAGTGTAAAATTTGGCTTACGATGGAGTGCAACCTTGCGTTTTCATAATACTCAGCCGCTTCGTCCTTTTTGGCTTTATCATAGATTTCGGGATATTTTGAGGGGTAAAGCGCTTCATATGTTTTATATATTCGTGCAGTTTTATGAGCCTTTCGTGCTGTTTCACGTCTTGCAATTTCATTTCGGTTTTTATATTTACCCAACTTGCGCCAGTTTTTGTTTTTTATATTAGACCAATTCACAAGTACGTTTTTTGCAAAAAATAACGGACGAGTTATTAAAAGCGGCATATCTAATCTCTTGAAACATCTTGTCTTTGGCTTCATATTTAATCATATTTTCTATAGTTTCCCATGCTTTTTAGTTTATTTTTTTGACTTCGTCCATATCGTACTTTATAAACAGATAAATGCGGTCGGAGGCGATATACATCATCAATCTAAAAACATACCAGTCCGTGTATTTCTCCGCATCATCGTTTGGCAGATTTTCTTTCCACCTTTTTATGAAATAATCCTGCAAAGCAAGTACAGGCTGAACGATAAAGCTTTTTTCGTCCACAAAGGGTAGTTTGGTTAGAAAATTGCCATACACCATCATAAAATTTGCACCTATTAGCCACTCTTTTGCTTTTCTGTATGGCTGATCTTTGTATAGCCACTCGCTTCTTTGGACTATATACATTCCTATGTGTCCTACTATTAAGGCTATTAAAGCTATTTTTAGGACATTTTTAATTTTTGACATTTAATACCTTTTCTTGTTATTCTTTAGTAAATTTTACCCCTGCAGCTTACTTCTATTTTATCCACAACTTGCCAGTCTTCAATCAAATAAGCAAATTCATATAAATTTACGACAGGGCAGATGTGGTTTGGGTAAATTTCAAGCTTATCGCCTATATTAACGCTATCTCTTAAATTTTTATCATAGATTATGGCATGCTCGTCATAGACGGAGTCAATCCACACGTCAGTTCCTTTTATCTTGCCAAGTCCGGGTGTAGCCACAAAACCTATGGTACGTCTTTGCTGGGTTAGACCCTTTGCTCCAACATCGGTTATCACGCGTTTGCTTGTAGGCTTGCTGATGATAGTCGTAAGCACGGTAGCTGCATTCATGCTAAAGTCCCCGTAAGCCACGGCTTGAGATGCGTCCATAAAGATATAAGTTCCAGGCCTTATCTCCGTTACGCCTTTTAGTATCTCAAAATCATTAATCAGCGAAGGCGTAGATCCGATAGTTACTATCTCGGCTGGTAAATTTAGCTCGCTAGCGATAGACGCAAATTCAAGAGTGCGCTTTTGGCTTTTTAGGTGAATCTGCTCACACTCTTTTTTGTCGGTAGCTTTGTATGAGTGACCGTCGTGTGAAAATATGCCTTTGAAATTTATATTTTTGCAAATTTTAAGATGGTTTATAAGTGCTGCAAAATCTTCTTTTTCGATTACTCCTGAGCGATTTTCGCCTACTTCTATTTCTATTAACACATTAGCTTTAACTCTAAATTTTTCAAAAGCACTTTGAACTAAATTTGCTTGCTCGATACTGTCAATCCCAAAGCTTAAATTTATGCCGTCTTTTGTGAGTTTTATGATTCGCTCAAATTTTTCATCTCCTACTATTTCATTTGCTATAAATATATCTTTAAGCCCATTTCTACCCATTGCTTCAGCCTCGCCGACTTTAGCTACAGTTATGCCTTTAGCTCCAAATTTTTCTTGAAGCTTAGCGAAATATGGCATTTTGTGAGTTTTAGTATGAGGACGCAAATTTACTTTGTATTTTTCTGCATACTCTTGCATTTTTTGCAAATTTTGCATTACGATTTTTTTATCTATTATTAAAGCAGGTGTTGGAATTTCATGAAGTCGCATATTATCTCCTTGAATAGAGTAAGGAAATTATACTACGTAAATATTGATAAAGTTTATGAAATTTAAGAAATTAAAAGTGAAATTGAAATATATAAAAAGATAAAAGCCCTAAAAAGGGCTTTGTATTATAGACCCTCGAAAGGATTTGTAACTACGTTGTCGCGATCTACTATGTAAGGTATAAATGCCGCATGTCTCGCTCTTTTAATAGCTTGCTCGACCATCTCTTGGTGCTTTTTGCAGTTGCCTGTAAGACGTCTTGGCATTATTTTAAAACGCTCTGAAAGAGAGTATTTTAAAAGCGTTGTGTCTTTGTAATCTATAAAATCAACTTTTGCTTCGCAATATTTGCAATATTTTCTTGAATATTTTCTTTTCTCTGCCATAATTAAATCCTAATCCTTAATTAAAATGGTATTGTCTCGTCGCTGTCGTATTTGTCAGCATCAACATCTATATCTTGAATTTTATCGTTGTAATCATCTTGCCTTGGTTGCCTATTGTAGCTTTGTTGGTTTTGAGCTCTTGAGGCATTATAGCTGTTTGCGTTTTGGTTATATCCTTGGTTGCCGTAGCTTTGATTGCCATAACCGCTACTTTGTCCGTAATTAGCTTGTTGATTACTGTTTTGATTAAATCCGCCTTGTTGTCCTGAACCGCCTAGCATTTCCATATTTTCAACGCTTACGCTATGTTTGCTTCTGTTTTGACCGTTATTGTCAGTCCATTGATCAAACTTTAAGCGACCCTCAACTAGAAGCTTTGAGCCTTTTGAAAGATATTGGTTTGCTATTTCAGCCTGTTTGCCAAAAAATGTAATATCGATGAAGCAGGTTTCTTCACGTTTTTCGCCATTTGCGGTAAATTTTCTAGTAACTGCTATAGAGCTGTTTCCTATCGCCGCTCCGGCTGTTGTGTATCTAAGCTCGATATCTCTTGTAAGATTTCCTACTAAAACGACTTTATTAAACATTTTTCGTCCTTATGCTTCCTGTGACGGAGTCTCTTCAGCTTTTGGTTTTGGTTCTTTTTTGCTTTGCTTGATACCTTTGCTTAGTCTTTCCCAAGCCGCAACTTCTTTTTTGTTCTCAAATTTCACTGTTAAGAATTTGATGATGTCTTCATTGATTCTTATGATACGCTCAACTTCTGCAATCGCAACTGTAGGAGCTGTGAAATAAGCTACAAAAAATACGCCGCGCTCATGTTTTTTAACCGTATAAGCAAGCTTTCTTGTGCCAAGCGATAGCAAAGACGTAATCTCTGCACCATTTTTTGTAAGGATTTCTTTTATGAAATCAACTTTTGCGCTTACCTCTTCTTCTGTCAAGGTAGGCTTAAATACGAATAAAAGTTCGTAATGCTTCATTAATTCTCCTTGTGGGTATTAAGCTCGCATGCGAGCAAGGGGATGTCCGTTTAAAGACAAGGACTGATTTTATCTTTTTTTTACTTAATATTTGCTGTTTTTATGGATTAAATTTTGCGTAGATATAAGTGAGGATAATAAAAAATGTCTTTTGTCAAGCTTTGCATTGGTCTTTATCTCAAATTCCATTAAATTTAAGGCCATAAAAATTTCTTTATATGTTTTTAAATTTATGCTCAAGCATTGCTTTTTAAGCTCGTTTGCTATGTTTGGAGGCGGTGTGTAACCAAGAGTTTCTTTGATATCGAATTTTCCATTTATCTTTATGAAGCTATGCAGTTTAAACAGCCTAAAAAAGGCTCTATAGAGTGAATTTATAAATAGTATTTCGTTGAAATTTCCATCGTCTGCGCATGAGAAAAAATCCTGCCTGATGTCTTTTAAATTTATAAATTTGTCAAAAAAGTCATCAAAACTTATGCTTGAAAGCGAAAACACCAAATTTCTGACCGTATTTTCATTTATCGGCTCATTTAGGCTTGCAAGCTTGTTTAGTTCGCTTGCGGCTAAATATAAATTTTCGTTGTGAATTCTATAAAGCTCAAAAAGAGCGTTTTTGGTTATATTTAAATTTATCTTACCCGCTTGCCTGCTTAATAGAGTTACGGCTTCATCAGGCGAATTTGGCTTAAAAAATCTAGCGAAATTTACGCCGAAGGCTTTTTGCGTATCAAAAGTTATCTTTGTGTCCGCTTCGTAAAATTCATATATAAAAGCGCCACCGTTTTTGCAAGCTTCGATTAAAATTTTAAGCTCTTTTGAAGGGATTTTTTTGTCACTTTTTATGTGGAGTAAAGCCTCGTCGCCAAAAAGCGAAGGCTCGCAAAGATGTGATTTAGCAAGGTTAAAATCATACTCGTCGTAGTAAAGGCTAAGTAAATTAAGCCCTTCAAATTTGGCTAAAATTTCCTTTGCAAAGAGTTCTATTTGATATTCATCCGCTCCAAAAAGCAGAAATGTGTTTGGAAATTTTGGACTTTGCAGTAGTCCTTCAAGCTCTCTTCTATACATCGATTTTTTTAATTACTCTACCGAAAATTTCACCGCTTGCGATGTCCGCGTCGGTAATTTCTATGATAAGTTTTTGAAGCAGCTCGGCAGAATATGAGTTTAAAAATATTCTTGCGCCTTTTATCGCATCATCAAGCTTTGCGACAAGCATATTTTGATTTTCGCTTACGTAAGCCTTAAACCTCTGTCCGATACGTTCTTTTGCCCATCTGGCAAATTTCCTATCCATGAAATCATATGCCACTTTATCAGCTTCTCGCTCAAATTCGCTTAAATTCGCACAAGTACTTTCGATGTTTAAAAGCAGGTAGTTAAAGAGTTTTTTGTCATCTTTCATTTTCGCTTTAAGCAAGCGGTGCAAAGTAAGATCCGAGTAGCGGCGAATCGGGCTTGTAAAGTGAGTGTAGCGATCAAATCCAAGCCCGAAGTGTCCTAAATTTTGAGCTGAGTATTCGGCCTTTTTTTGAGCTTTTATGATCAGTTTGTCTATCTCTTCGCGGTTGCCCATAGCATCTGCTTGGGCTTGAATTTTGCGTATTAGGTTGGCTAAATCGCTTTCGTATGTGAAGTCAAATCCAAGAGCGGCTAAATCCTGAAGTAAATTTTCTATCTTTCTGATATCCGGCGCTCCGTGATTTCTAAAAACTCCTACGCCGTCTATCAGCCTTGCCGCGGCTTTATTGGCTAAAAGCATGCAGTCTTCAACAAGCCTATGGGAGTTTGAGTCGGTTTCAAAACGGGTTGAAAGAAGCTTACCCTCATCATCAAGGCTCATTCTAAGCTCCTGTGTTCTAAAATCAAATGCGTTTTTAAGCCTTTTTGCACGTAAATTTGACGTTAGCTCAAAAAGCGGCTTTATCCAAGATATCTCGCTTGTCCTTTTGTCTTCTAAAATTTCATCGATTTCGTCGTAATTGAATCTCTTTTTAGAATTTATAATAGCTTCAAAGAGCTCTTCGCCAACGACATCTAAATTTTTATTAAGTTTGATCTTGAAACAAAACGCAAGCCTTGTTACGTTCGGTTTAAGCGAGCAGATGTTTTCACTTAGGCTTCTTGGTAACATAGGTATGGCTATGTGTGGAAAATATATCGAAAATCCACGCGATTTAGCCTCTTTGTCAATTGCCCCGTAACTGCTTACGTATTCGCTTACATCGGCGATTGCGACGTAAATTTCTAAATTTTTCTCATCAAAATATATCGCGTCGTCAAAGTCTTTAGCATCAATGGGATCAATAGTGCAAAACTCAAGCTTGCTTAGATCAACTCTGCTTGGATACATGCTAGCATCAACGCTATCTCCCCAAGATGCAGCTTCAAGTTCGCTCGCTTCGCTAAATTTATCGTTTTTATTATAGATCGCAAGTGAAATTTTCTCATCCGAGAAAGGATCGTTGATATTGCCTATAACTTCGGTAATCTCGTTGTTAAGATTATTTATCTTAAGCAGAGTTCCTATCGGTAGCGCTTTTAGTGATTTTTGAGTCGCTTTTAGTGCTATACTAAGCCCTGTTTTTAAATTTACTCCTAAAATAGCTTGCCCAAAATGTTTGGTATAAACCACACTCGTTTCGTTGGCTAATTTTAAAGCAAGAACGACCTTTGCGCTTTGACGTTTTTTCTTAAGGGGAAGCAGTTTGGCTAAGACGATATCGCCGTAGTGAGAGTTGTTTAAATTTTTATTTTCTATTAATATGTCTTGCTTAAAGCGCTTATCAAATGGTATCAAAAATCCTGTGCCGTTTGAGCTTATGTCAAGCTTGCCACAAACAAAACCGTTATTAAGATAAAATTTGTCGTTATGGGAGGTTATGGCGCCTAAATTCAGGAGATTTCTAAGCGTCTCTTTGTGTTCGCTTGAAATCTCCTTCCCGTTTAATCCATCAAGTAGTTTGGTTAAAAATTCTTTCACAAATTAGCTTTTACTTTAGCCACGGCTTCTAAAAACTTATCGTGGGCAAAGCCGTATTCGTCTAGGAAAGGCAGAGTGTTTTGGATGCTTTCGTCATCAAGCTGATGGAAGATATTTACCGCATTTTTTACTATTCTTAAAGCTACGGAGTAAGGCTTGATATGCTCAGGAGCATCTTCAGGAGAATTTGAATAAAAGATAGAATCAACAAGCTCAGTTTCAAGATTCCACTGTTCAAATATCTTAGCCGTTACAATTTCGTTTGATATGTCTAAAATTTCGTTTTCAAGCTCTGAAAGATCAAAAGGATTTGAAATTTCTTTTAATTTTGCTTTAAAGTCAGCCCCCTTGCCGGTCTCTACTAGCTCGTGAGAAAGGACGGTTTTGCCTACTTCAAGCATAAATGAAGCCGGAGATAAAACGCTTAATGCTCTTGGATTTATCTTAGAGTACCAGTTATACATAAGAGCGTTTTGCATAATTGAGATGTTTAAAAAATCCTGACTTGTGATATCGTATGGTTCAAGATCTATCTTAAAGCTCTTTTTGACCGCACTTGATAGTGCAAAACCTCGAATAGTAGCCATGCCAAATAGCGAAACCGCTCTTGAGATGGTTGTTATCTCGCGACTAAAGCCGTAAAGCGGAGAATTCGCCGAACGCAAGATGTTTGCCGTAAGCATTGGGTCTTTTTCTATTATCTGTGCAAGATCTCCAAGAGAGCTATTTTCATCAGCACAAATCGCCTGAATTTTTATAACCGTATCATCAAGTGGCGGTAGTGCTTTAATATGTTTATATATTGATTGATTCATAATTTCACGCTTTAAAGTTGAATTTGATTTTGGGCATTTTACACTAAATGGCTTTTTAAAAAACTTAAATCGTAAATTTGATTTTGTTTCAGTGACATTTGAGTTGGTTGATTGTATAATCTCGCAAATTTTATCTCAAAGGAGAAAATATGGCGGTAAATATATACTATGATAAAGATTGCGATTTAAGTCTTATTAGAAGTAAGACGGTCGCCGTGATAGGCTTTGGATCCCAAGGGCACGCACACGCTGAAAATTTAAGAGATAGCGGTGTAAAAGTAGTAATAGGTCTTGCAAAGGGCGGAAAAAGCTGGGCTAAAGCGGAGGCCAAAGGCTTTGAGGTAAAAACCGTTAGCGAGGCTTCAAAAATGGCCGATGTGATTATGATTTTAACTCCGGATGAGATGCAAGCTGAAATTTTTTATAACGAGATCAAGCCAAATTTAAGCGAGGGCAATGCGATAGCCTTCGGACATGGATTTAACGTTCATTTTGGACAGATCAAAGCTCCCGAGGGAATCGATGTCATAATGATAGCTCCAAAAGCGCCTGGTCATACCGTAAGAAGCGAATTTGTAAAAGGCGGCGGAATTCCTGATCTGATAGCGGTTGAGCAAAACGCTTCAGGACAAGCAAAAGAGCTTGCTTTAAGTTATGCAAGTGCTATAGGCGGAGGAAGAACTGGCATCATAGAAACTACGTTTAAAGACGAAACCGAAACCGATCTCTTTGGCGAGCAAGCTGTGCTTTGCGGCGGACTTTGCGCATTGGTAAATGCAGGCTTTGAAACGCTGGTTGAGGCGGGCTATGAGCCTGAAATGGCATATTTTGAGTGTCTGCACGAGCTAAAGCTCATCGTTGATCTTATGTATCAAGGCGGAATGGCAGATATGCGCTACTCTATCTCAAATACTGCCGAGTATGGCGATTATGTAAGCGGAACAAGAGTCGTAAACGAAGACAGTAAAAAGGCTATGAAGGAAATTTTAAAAGAGATTCAAAACGGCAAATTTGCAAAAGACTTCATCCTTGAGCGCAAAGCGGGATATGTAAGGATGAATGCCGAGCGCGGAATTGCCGAAAGGAGCTTGCTTAATCAAACCGGCAAGAAGCTAAGAGCTATGATGCCTTGGATAAGCGCAGGTAAAATCGTAGATCAAAGCAAAAATTAAAATTGAGTCCTAAAACAAAGAAAAAAACTACCAAAAAGCGCACCGTAGCTAAAAATACTAAAAGCGTTAAGAAAAAAGAGCAAAAGAGCGCTTTTTGGGGTTATCTTAAAATCATTATCGTATGCCTTATCGTAGGAGCTCTTACCTACGCGGCTTTGTCTTATATTTACTCAAATAAAGATAGTCAAAACACTATAAAAAAAATAGAAAAGTATCTTGATAAACAAAGCGTCAAAAAAGACCCACCGGCAAAAGAGCCTGCCGTCAAATTTGAGCCTAAAACAGAATCAAAAATCGAGCCTAAAATCAGTGTTGAGCCAAAGATAAAACCTAAAACTCAAAACGAAGTAAAGCCCCAGATAAAATCTGAAGCTGTCAAGCAAGAAGATACTTTAAATAAAATAGATAGCAGCACACCGGAGACAAAAATAGCTCCTAAAGAACAGCAAGAATTTTATCCGCCTGAAATTCCAGATGAAAAGCCTGTTAAAAAAGGCTCTATACATATAGAAGTGTTTGATAAAGACGGAGCCAAGAAAGATGAGCGCAGAGTCGGTGAAGTGCCCGAGAAGAAGCAACCTCCTCAAAGGAAGACAAAAGAGCCCGAATCCTCTTTAGATGCCAGTAAAGCTCAGGTGCTAAACGGCACAAAGAAGCAATTTGGCAAACCAAAGCTGGTAATCATAATAGACGATGTTGCTCACAAACATCAAGTAGATGCGATAAAATCGATCAAACTAAAGCTTACTCCGTCGTTTTTCCCTGCTACTAAAGATCATCCCGATACGCCAAAGCTTGCGAAAAAATTCAGCTTTCATATGATTCACTTGCCGCTTCAGGCTAAAAATTTTAAAGGTGAGGAGATAGATACTTTAAGAGTAGATGACGGCTATGAGAAAATTTTAAACCGACTTCAGGCGATTAAGCGCGATTTTCCCAATTTGATATATATAAACAACCATACAGGCAGTAAATTTACGAGCGATTTTGATGCTATGGATAGGCTTATGAGAGCTGTTAAACATGAGAATTTGATATTTATCGATAGTAAAACGATAGCCAATACAAAAGTCGCAGCCGCAGCCAAAAAGCACTCTATGCCCTATATCTCAAGGGATGTGTTTTTAGATCACGAAGACAGCAAGGCTGCTATAACAAAGCAGCTAAAATATGCTGTCGCGCTTGCTAAGAAGCATAGTAGAGCTATAGCTATAGGACATCCTTATAAAAACACTATGGATGTTTTGAAAAACAGCTCCGAGATACTAAAGGATGTAGAGGTTGTTTATCTAAAGGATATTTTGTGAATTTTTTAAGTGAGCTTCCTCCTCAGCTAAATAGACTTAAAAAGCCTCCAAAAAAGCTTTATTATAAGGGAAATTTAGAACTTTTAAAGCTTCCGATGGTATCGATAGTGGGCTCAAGAAGAGCAAGCGTATATACTAAAAACTGCGTTTTAAATTTATCTAAAACTCTCTCAAATTCCGGAATTTGCGTAGTAAGCGGAGCGGCTTTGGGTGTGGATATCAAGGCTCATGAAGGCGCTTTTCCAAATACGATAGCTGTTTTTGGCAACGGACTTAATATAGTCTATCCAAGAGCAAATTTAAAAGCCATAGAGCGAATTTACGGCTCTTGCCTTGCTCTAAGCGAGTATGATTTCTCCACTCCTGCTGCTGCGCATAGGTTTTTGGAGCGAAACCGAATAGTTGTAGCTCTCAGCAAGGCTTTAGTCGTCGCGCAAGCCGATCTTAAAAGCGGCTCCATGCAAAGTGCAAGGATGGCTCAAGAGCTTGGAATTAAAATTTACGTCTTGCCTCAGCGACTTGGCGAAAGTGATGGCACAAACGAGCTTTTGGCTTGCGGCAAAGCCGAGCTTATAAATGATTTTGATGAATTTGCCTCTAAATTTACAACGAATTTGCCTAAAGTAAAAGATGAAATTTTGGATTTTTGCAAAAATGGAGCGAATTTGGATGAGGCGTTGGCTAAATTCGGAGATAAAATTTATGAGTATGAACTATTTGGTAAGCTTGTCATATCAGGACTTAGAGTGAGTTTAGCATGAGCGTAGTTGCTATAGATGTGGGGTTAAAACGCATAGGCGTAGCTCTTGGAGTGTGCGGTGTGGTAATGCCTCAAAAGCCGATTCTAAGAAAAAATCGCAATCAAGCCGCTCGCGACGTGAGTGCCGTTTTATCAGAGCTTAACGCAAAGACTTTAGTCGTAGGAGTGCCTCTTGGCGGAAGTAGTGAAGATGAGATGAGAAGGCGCATAAGCCACTTTGTATCGCTTCTAAAATTTAGCGGCGAGATAGTCTATGTCGATGAAGCCATGAGCAGCTTTGAGGCAAGCGAAATTCATAAAAGTTCCGCAAAAGACGGAAGGCTTGATAGTATAGCCGCGATGATTATTTTAAAGCGCTATTTAAAGATTTTATAAATCCCAAATTTGCTTATTTAATTTTGATTTTTACTGCAACGATATTCGTGAGTGTTGTTTAGTATGCTTATAAGTGCGTCTGAAGTGTATGGTTGCGTTAAATACTCAACATAAATTTTAGGATCTATCTTTATGCAGCGATCATCATTTTGTATGATTACAAGAGGTATGTTTTTTTCGACGAGCGAAGGTTTTATTTCTTCTATATCTACGCTTTTTAGCAGTTTTGCCTGAACAAATATTATATTTGGGCTAAAAATAGTATCTTCCACGTGCCTTTTTATGATATCCCAATCTGACGTAGGTTTAACGTCAATACCCATAAATTCAAGATCATTTTTAAGGATAGAAAAGGCGTAGGGATTGCTCTCGGCGATGAGGGCGGTAAATTTATTATCCATTCTTATCTTTAGTTTTTTAAGTATATCAACTTTGGTTTCCGATAGCTCTAAAGTTATGTCCGTTGAAATTTTGATTGATTCTTGAGTTTCAAAGTCAAATCTTATCTCAGAGTCGTTTTCATAGGCGAGTTTTTTAGCAAATCGATAAAATTCTCTACTTTTTTCGCTCATGCAAATGTGTATATTTTCGACCTTTTTACACTCTTTGGCGAAATTTTTGTTAGCCCAGACCGAGATAGTAAATTTGATCTGATTTTTTTTGTAGCTACTTAGTAGGAATTTAATGATAATAGTTGAATTTGAAAGGTTTAAAAGCATTATTTGAGCTAGTGCGTCCGTAAGCTTTATGATATGCGAAGCGTCGGTTTTAAAAACTCTTGGATAGCTGATATTATAATCAAGCAAAAGATAATTTTTGCTATTTTTGGCATCTTCGTTAAGAGATAAGGTAAGAAAAAACATATAGCTTACAAGATCGGTTTGCTCGTATGGTTTTTTCTTGTAATCTAAAAAATATTTGCTTGTTTTTTTCGCAATCTTTATTCTTTGATCGTTAAATTTAGTATTAAAACTTTTGGAGTACAAGACATACATTATCAAAATAAGCATGTAGATCAAAAACAAAATCACAAAAAGATAGCTGATATTCATATTATAAGCATCCCATCGCCGTAAGAGTAAAATTTATATCTGTTTTCTATGGCGGTTTGATAAATTTGCATAGTCTTATCAAGTCCTATGAAGCTGCTTACGAGCATGATTAGCGTTGATTTTGGCAGGTGAAAATTTGTAAGTAAGTAGTTTTGGCGAATTGGCTTGTTGTTAAGGTTTAAAAACAGCTTGCAAATTCCACTAGGTTGTTTGCTTCTTGCAAACTCCTCAATACACCTTGTAACAGTCGTTCCTATGCCTAAAATCGGTTTGTTTGAGTTGATAATTTCTTGAGTTTGACTTGGAATTTCATAAAATTCTCCGTGCATTTTATGATCGTTTATATTTTCGCTCTCCACGCTTTTAAAGGTTCCCGCGCCTATATGAAGGGTTATGAAGTTTATATCATGGCTTTTTTTAAGCTCTTTTATCATCTCGTCGCTAAAATGAAGGCTTGCTGTAGGAGCTGCGACTGCACCGTGATGCTTTGCAAATATACTTTGATACCAGCTCTCATCGTCTTTGTTATCGACTCTTTTTATATAAGGCGGAAGCGGAACGTGTCCGATCTTTTCAAGCAAACCAAACAGCTCGTTTGTGCTTAAAATTTTATCATCTTGGCTAAATTTGACAACCCTTGTTCCGTCTTCAAAAATTTCAAAAACCGCAGCCTTTAAATTCGCGTCAAATTTTATCTGCGTTCCAGCTTTTACCTTGCCACGTATATAAACGCTAAATTTATCATCATTAAGCGCAGCGTTAAGCAGCACTTCGCTTGCCCCGCCGCTATCCTTGTGTCCTAAAATTCTAGCTTTTATCACTTTAGTATCGTTAAAGACGATATCGCATTGGGGTAAAATTTCATGAAGGTTTTTAAATTTAAGATGATGAATTTTATCTTTTTCTCTCTCGTAAACAAGCAGTTTCGCATCCTCTTTGGGCAGAGTGGGGCGATCTGCTATGAGTTCAGCAGGCAAGTGATAATCATAGCTGCAAAGTGCGTTGATATCAGTCGCCATTGTAGTATATTTCATCATCGTCTTCTTCTACGACATGCTTCTTTTTTGGCTCTTGCTTCTCTTCTTCTTCGATTTTGGCAGGATTTATTTTTTTGGCTATAAATATCGATAGTCCGTAAAGTCCGATGAGCGGAATCGCCATTAGAAACTGGCTGATGATATCAGGAGGAGTCATGATGGCTGAGAAGATAAATATGATAACTATGGCGTATCTGAATGAATTTTTAAGCATCGCATCATCTACAAGCCCAAGTTTGGCTAGGAAAAACGTGATAACAGGAAGCTCAAAAGCTATGCCAAAAGCTATTAAAAGCTTAGTAAAAAACCCTACATACTCGCCGATACTAGGAAGTGCTGTAAATAGCTGTCCGCCGAAATTTATAAGAAAGTTAAATCCGATAGGAATCACTACGTAATAGCAAAACGCAGCCCCCATGAGAAACATAAAAGTAGCCGATATAACAAACGGAATTACGTATTTTTTCTCGTTTTCGTAAAGTCCCGGTGCTACAAACAACCAAAATTGCCAAAAAATAACCGGCAAAGATAGCATAAATCCCGAGAAAAACCCGACTTTCATCGCAGTAAAAAACGGCTCTTGCACCTGAGTAAAGATGATGTTACTTCCTGCGGGAAGTGCGTTTTTAAGCGGAGCGGTCATAAGAGCAAGGATCGGATTCCAAAAGCTAAAACATACTACAAACATCACGATTACGCTCATAACGCTTATAAAAAGCCTCTTTCTAAGCTCTACTAAATGTGGTTTTAACTCTTCAAACATTACACCTCTTTTTTCTCTTCGGATTTTGTGGCGGCTACCGTATCATCGCCTTTTGCTTCGGATTTTTGTTCTGTGCTTGAGTTTAAAATTTTATCTTTTATCATCTCTTTTGGATTTTTTATACTTTCGATATCTTTTTTAATGGAATTTAAATTTTCGCTAAGTCCGCCCGTAACGTCGCTAACTCCTTTTTTGATCTCGTCAAGCTCTTCAAAGGTAAGTTTTTTTCGCACACTTTGGGTTGTTTGAGTAAAACTCTCTTTGTATTTTCTGGCATCCTCTTTGAGTTCTTGAATTTTTATCTCTTGATCGAAATTCGCTTTAGCGTCGTTTATGGTTTTTTTGAATGTTTTAAAAAATTTCGCTATCTCGACCATGGTTTGAGGAAGCTTTTCAGGCCCCAAGAAAAGCACTGCAATAACGGCTATCATGATGATTTCAGGTAGGCTCATACCAAACATTTTTTATCCTGATTTTTTAGTTTAAGTCAGGCATTTTATCAGGTTTTATCTCAAATTTGCATAAATTAACCGATTATAAACAAAGAAATTTCATCGGCCAACAAGAAATTTTTAACCTGATATCGCCCGTTTTTTAAGTTAAGATTTCTTGCCTTGCGTAAAATTTCAGCTTTTTGTAGTTGAAGCGGTGTTAGATCAAGAGCGTCTATACCGACCATGCTTCTTGCTCCAAGAAAAATTCGTTCCGTTTGCAACTCGTCTTTGCTTAAAAATTCGGTCTGTTTGCTAATAGGATTTTTGATATATTCGCTTAAATTTGCACTTCCGTAAAATCTAACATTGTTCATAAACCCAACCGCATAAGCTCCTATAGCAAGATAGTTTTTGCCTTGCCAGTAGCCAAGATTATGTCTGCAAATTTGACCGAAATTTGATATTTCGTATTGTTTTAAACCTATGTTTTCAAGCTCGTTTATTAAGAATTTAGCAAGTCTTGGGCTATCTTTTTGATAGCTTGTCTTTTTATAAAACGGAGTATTTTTTTCAAGCGTTAAAGAATACGCGCTAACATGCGAAATATCTAAATTTTTGATATTTTGAGCTTCCGTTAATAGGCGTTTTTTAGTGTCAAATTTTGTACCGTAAATAAGATCGACATTGATATTTTTAAAGCCTGCGATTTTGGCATTTTGGACGGCTTCATAAACCTGCCTGGAATCGTGGCTGCGACCAAGAAATTTAAGCTTGTCTTCAAAGAAGCTTTGAGCTCCGAAACTCATGCGATTTACGCCAAGTGAGCGCATAAATTTAAGCCATGTTAAATCTGCGGAATTTGGATTGGCTTCGCTGGTTATCTCGCAGTTTGAAGTTAAAAACGGAGCGAATTCTTTAAATAACGGCTCATAAAATTCGGCACTAACTGCACTTGGAGTGCCTCCGCCTATAAAAACGCTTTCGATCTCGCCGTGACCAACATTAAATTTCGTAATTTGCGTGCGCAAATCAACTATCATCGAATGAAAATAATCGCTTATTAGGTTTTGTTTGCCCGTAACTGAGCCAAATGCGCAGTATGGGCATTTGCTTTCACAAAACGGAATGTGTATGTATAAAAGCATAGTCCTCTTTAATCTAAAATTTTCGCAATTGTAACAAATCTCGTTTTAAATTCCTTGCGATAGCTGAAAATGGCGATTTTAAAGCTTCATATAAACTCTTTTAAGTTAAAATCTAACAAAATTTTTATTTTAGGTTTAGTTTATGCAAAAAAGCTACAGATCAAATGTCGCCGCCGTTGTTTTGGCTGCTACATATCCTTTTGATTGTAGGGTTTTTATAGCTCAAAGATGTGATTTGCAAGGTGTTTGGCAATTTCCTCAAGGAGGAATCGACGAGGGGGAAAACCCTAAAGAGGCGCTTTTAAGAGAGCTTAAAGAAGAGATAGGCACAAATGAGGTTGAAATTTTGTGCGAGTATCCGGAGTGGCTTAGTTACGACTTCCCGCCAAATGTCTTAAAAGCCAAGAGATACCCTTATGACGGACAAACTCAAAAATACTTTTTAGTAAAGCTAAAAGCCGGTGCTAAAATAGATATCAAAACCAAAATTCCGGAATTTAATCAGTATAAATTCGTCCATGCCAAAGAGGCTTTAAACGATATAAACCATTTTAAAAAGCCGATTTATAGCAAGGTAATGGGATATTTTAAAGAGAAAGGATTTATCTAATGCTAATCGTTCAAAAATACGGAGGCACGAGTGTAGGAACGCTTGAAAGGATAGAATCGGTCGCCAAAAGAGTGATAGAGACTAAAAAAAGCGGTGCTGATGTCATAGTCGTAGTTTCGGCAATGAGTGGCGTAACAAATCAACTAATCGAATACGCAGAGCACTTCACCAAGCATCCTGACGATATAGCTATGGATATGCTTTTAAGCTCAGGCGAGCGCGTTACCTGCGCACTTCTTACGATAGCTATCAATAATATGGGCTATAAAGCGGTCGGCTTAACGGGCAGGCAAGCTGGCATCATTACCGATGAAGTGCATACTAAAGCACGAATCGAAATGATAGACACAAGCCGCATGAAAGAGGAGATAAAAGAGGGCAAGATAATAGTAGTAGCGGGCTTTCAAGGCATAGATAAAAACGGAAATGTAACCACGCTAGGACGTGGCGGAAGCGATCTAAGCGCAGTTGCCATAGCAGGAGCTTTGGATGCCGATCTGTGTGAAATTTACACTGATGTGGATGGAGTTTATACTACCGATCCTAGGATAGAAAGTAGAGCCAAAAAGCTTGATAAGATAAGCTATGACGAGATGCTTGAGCTTGCAAGCCTTGGAGCTAAGGTGCTTCAAAATCGCTCGGTTGAGCTGGCTAAAAAGTTAAACGTAAATTTAGTTACAAGAAGTAGCTTTAATAACAACGAAGGAACATTAATAACAAAGGAAGAGAATATGGAAGCAGTTTTAGTAAGCGGTATAGCACTTGATAAAAACCAAGCAAGAGTTACTCTAAGAGGTGTCGTGGATAAGCCGGGCATAGCTGCTGAAATTTTCTCGGCTCTTGCTGAAAAAAATATAAATGTCGATATGATAATCCAAAACGTAGGGCAAGACGGCACTACGAATTTAGGCTTTACGGTGCCTCAAAACGAGCTTGAAGTAGCCAAAGAGTGCGTGGATAAATTAGCTGCGGCAAAACACGTAGAATATAGCGAAAATATAGTCAAGGTTTCCGTAGTCGGAGTAGGTATGAAAAGCCATAGTGGCGTAGCTTCGCTTGCTTTTAGAACGCTTGCGGACGAGGGCATAAATATACAAATGATCTCAACAAGTGAGATAAAAATTTCCGTTATTGTCGATCAAAAATACGGAGAACTGGCGGTTCGCGCACTACATCAAGCATATAAGCTGGATAAATGAGCGATTTTATAAAGTGGACGTTGGAAGCGATCAGAGAACAAGGATCGCTAATGAGCTGGATGGAAGAAAGGCGCACGGAATGGACGCCTCTGCTCGCATCCAAGCTTAAATTTTTACTTGAAGGGCGAACTTTTATCATGATAACCGATCATGACAGAAGCTGGTTTGAGAGATATTTTCTTAAAAATATAAACAAGCCTACAAATTCTCGCCCGATATTGCCTTTTATGTCGCTTAGAGCTATCTATCCTTCCTTTGATGCTATTAGCTCAAAAGAGGAAATTTCACTGCTTTTAGACATGCTAAGCCTTGCTTTTCCAAATGGATATGTTCTGTTTTATGTCGGAAAAAGCAACGACAAAAGCGCACAGATAGCCAAAGGCAAGGATGATAGCTACATGTGGCTATTTGACGAGCAGGCGCAAAACAGCTTTTATCTAAGTTCAAGCGACGAGCTTTTGGATATTAAGCTTTTATCGCTTTATAAACTTTTTGATAAAAGCATTGATGCCGCGCTCTTTGCTAAAGTGATGCTTTAGATTTCATGCATAGCAAGATCGTTATCACGAGTGATTTTGAAGCTTTAAAGGAGGAGCTTTTAAGGCTTTATGATCCAAATTTTTTAAGGTTTTTTATAAGTGAAGATTTCTTGCTTGAAAATGCAAAAGAGGTCATAGCCGAGGCCTATATCGCAGAAAATAGCGAGAAACTGCTTGTTGTTATGGCTAAAAATTTTCGCATAGAAGCGCAAAATTCACTCCTTAAAATCATAGAAGAGCCTCCTAGAAATATTAAATTTATAATCGCTTGCGAATCTAAAAACATGCTGCTTCAAACGATTCGCTCACGTCTAATCACTGAAAATAGGCTTATAAAAAAAGAACGTATAAAAAGCGGGTTAAATTTCGCTCGCCTTGAGTTAAAAGAAATTTATCGCTTCATAGATGAACAAATCGAACTTGAAAGAGCCGATAAGCTCGGTAAAAACGAGCTAAAGGAGCTGATTTCCTCAATTGCCCTAGAGGCTAGCGAAGCGGGAGTTAAATTTAGCCAAGATGAGTTAAGCTACTTTTACAAGGCGGTTAAACTTGCCGAGCTAAATACAAAATCACACGCGCTCTTAACGCCGATTTTGCTAATGATATATGAAAAGGGCCGAAGGTGAAAATTTTTAAGATAAATCAAGAGACAAATTTTGATGAAATTTGCAAATTTATAAGCCCCAGCAAAGAAGGCCAGGCGATAATGAAAAAAAAGGCGAATCTAAATTTTTTCCTTTTAAAAGATATCCGCTCGCCTGCTGCAAACATACTAAAACAAGACGCGCTTAGCATAGGAGCCGAGCTTGTCACTCACAAAAATACGATTTTAAACGGCGAGAACTCAACTGCGCTTTTAATCGCAACCGATGCACAGATAAAAGAGCTTGCAAAAAAAGAGGCTGTGCAGGATTTTGGACTTAAAAATTTGGCTAAATTTTTAAAATCAAGCTTTAAAAAACCAATTAAGCCCCAAATAATGGGCGTTGTAAATGTAAATGAAGATAGCTTTAACGAGCAAAGCAGAGTAGATACAAAAAGCGGCATAAAAAAGATAGAAGAGATGATAACAGAAGGTGCTGAGTATATCGATGTGGGCGCGGTTAGCTCGCGTCCGGGCAGCAAATACGTAGGCGCTAAAGTCGAGTTTGAGCGACTTAAGGATATTGTGGCTGAAATTTACCGCCTAAATTTGCATGAAAAGGCGAAATTTAGCCTTGATAGCTTTGATGAATACTGCCTTGAATACGCGTTAAATCACGGCTTTAAGATGATAAATGATATCACGGCAGATACAAATTTAGCTAGCCTTGCCGTTAAGTACGGCGTGCAGTACTGCCTCATGCATATGCAAAACAGTCCTGAAAATATGCAAGAAAGTCCGCATTATGATGATCTACTCGGCGAGATAGATAGCTTTTTTGCGGATAAAATCGCCAAAGTGCGCGAGCTGGGATGCGAAGATATCGTGCTTGATGTCGGTATCGGCTTTGGAAAAACGCCGCAAGATAATTTGCTTTTGATAAAACATTTGGAGCATTTTTTGCACTTTGGCTTGCCTCTTTTGGTCGGTGCAAGCAGAAAGTCCGTCATAAATTTTTATAGTCCAAGCGATGTTAGCAAGCGACTTCCGGGAAGCCTTTATCTACATCAAAAAGCCTTTGAAAACGGTGCAAGCATAATTAGAACACACGATGTAAGCGAACATGTGCAGATGTTTAAGATGGATGAAGCGATGAGAAATTTAAGCCTTTGGAGCCAAAATGGATAAAAAAGAGTATCTAAAAAGCGTTGATCTGCTAAATTTGTGGGCGAAGGCGTATTATGAAGATGACGCTCCGATCGCGACTGATGAGGAGTATGACGAGCTTTATCATAGAGTTCTTGAATTTGAGCGTATGAACCCTGCTGAAATTTCGATGTTTTCGCCGACCAAGCGAGTCGGCGGCGAAGTAAGTGATGGCTTTATAAAGGCTGATCACATCGAGCGCATGTGGAGCATGGAGGATATATTTGACGAGGCTGAGCTGGTAGCTTGGCTAAATCGTGGCGATAAGCTCGGGCAAAAATTTGTTATCCAGCCTAAATTTGACGGAGCTAGTCTTAATCTTCTTTACGAAAATGGCGAGCTAAAACGCGCTATAACTCGCGGTAACGGCATAACGGGCGAAGATGTAACGACAAATGCAAGGGTGATTAAAAATATCCCGACAACTATCGCTTATAGCGGCAAGATCGAAATTCGCGGCGAGGTTGTCATATCAAAGAGTGATTTTGACGAGATAAATTTGGCTCGCATGCAAAGAGGCGAAACTCAGCTTGCAAACCCTAGAAACGCAGCCTCAGGTAGTCTAAGACAGCTTGATAGCAAGATAACGGCGAGCAGGCGGCTTCAGTTTCGCCCGTGGGGGTATGGGGCTCAAAATTTAGGGCTTAAAAACTACTCTGAGATCATGGAGTTTATCTACTCTCTTGGTTTTGAGCGCGAAGAGTTTTTTAAAATTTGCTCCACGCTTCAAGAGATAAAAACCGCTTACAGCGAGCTTTTAAATTTGCGCGAGATAAAGCCATTTATGATGGATGGAATGGTCGTAAGAGTTGATAATGTAGCGTTTTCAAACGAGCTTGGATACACCGAAAAATTTCCAAAATTTATGGTTGCTTATAAATTTCCTGCGATTGAAAAGACGACAAGACTCGTTGATGTGGCACTTCAGGTTGGAAGAAGCGGTGTTGTAACTCCAGTAGGCGTGCTTGATGAGGTAAATATCGACGGCGTTAAGGTTAAATCAGCCACTCTTCATAACTTCGATGAGATTAAGCGCCTTGGCGTTATGAAAGGCGATTTTATAAGCATTATCCGCTCGGGCGACGTGATACCAAAGATAACGGGAGTCTTTAAAGAGCGCAGAAACGGCTCTGAAACGCCGATAGAGCGTCCGCGTAACTGTCCGGTTTGCGGTACTATGCTGCTTGATGAAGGGGTTTTTATAAAGTGTCAAAATTTAGAGTGCAAGGCACGCGTCATAAACTCACTTATTCACTACGCTTCAAAGCGATGTCTAAATATCGACGGGCTTGGCGAAGCTATCGTAAATCAGCTTTTTGAAGCGGGTTTTGTAAATAAAATAGCCGATATATACAGGCTTGGTGCAAATGAATTATCAAGTCTTGAGGGCTTTAAGGATAAGAAAATTTCAAATTTGCTAAATGCTATTGATATCGCTCGCACTCCAAATCTGCATAGCTTCATAACCGGTCTTGGAATAGAACATATCGGAGAGGTTGCGGCTAAGAAGATAGCAAGGCAGTTTGGCGACAAGTGGCTAGAGCTTAGCTATGAGGAGCTTATGAGTATTGATGGCTTTGGAGATGCTATGGCTGAGAGCTATGTGGAGTTTATGCAGGTAAATAGATCAAATTTAACAGAACTTTTAAGCTTTGTAACTCCGAAATTTGAGAAATTTGAAGTTAAGCAAAGCGATATAAGCGGTAAAACATTTGTGATAACAGGCACGCTTAGTAAGGGCAGAGATGAATTTAAGGCTATTTTGGAAGCTCACGGCGCTAAGGTTTCAGGCTCGGTTTCCAAAAAGACAGATTTTGTTTTAGCAGGAAGCGAGGCAGGAAGTAAGCTCGATAAGGCGCTTGAGCTTGGCGTTAGGGTTATAAGCGAAGAAGAGCTTATGGGGATGCTTTGAGGTTAAATTTAGCTGGTTTTAGGGGTTGTGATGAGGTTTGATCTGTTTGCGGCGCAAAAGCTAAATATCAGCAGAAATAAAGCTAGTGAGCTTATAAAATCGGGCAAAATTTTATTAAATAACAAGACTCAAACCAAGCCAAATTCGCAAGTTAACAACGAGGATAGTATAAATTTGCTTGAAGAGGTTTACGTCGGACGAGGTGCACTTAAGCTAAAGAGCTTTTTAGAGCATTATAAGCTTGATTTAAAGGGCAAAACCGCTCTTGATATCGGTAGTAGTACGGGCGGATTCGTACAAATTTTGCTTAAAGAGGGCGCAAGTAGAGTAACCGCGCTTGACGTGGGCAATAGCCAGCTTGATGAGAGCTTAAAAAACGATAGCAGAGTTGAGGTGAAAGAAGATACCGACATAAGAGAGTTTGCCCGCGAGGCAAAATTTGAAGATGAAAATATGAAATTTGACGTAGTAACCTGCGATGTGAGCTTCATCTCGGTAGTACAAATTTTGCCCGATATTTTAAAAGTCGCCAAAAAGGATATAATAATACTCTTTAAGCCCCAGTTTGAGGTGGGGCGTGAAGCTAAGCGCAATAAAAAAGGAGTCGTAACCGATGCCAAGGCTTTATCGCGAGCAAGAGCGAAATTTGAGCTTGCGGCTGCAAATTTGGGCTTGGTATTACGGGAGTGTCGGCAGTGCGAAGTAAGAGGAAAGGAAGGAAATGCCGAATTTTTCTACGCTTTTAACAAAGGATAATATCACCGCCGTTGCTATCGGGCATTTTGACGGGGTGCATCGCGGGCACAGGGAGCTTTTAAATCGCTTAGGCGAATTTGGCGGGCTTGTCGTCATAGATAAAAACAAGGCAAACATCACTCCAAAGCTTAAGCGCGCCGAATACTCGAGATATCCGTGTTTTTTGTATGATTTTAATGCTATAAAAGGGCTTAGCGGAGATGAATTTATAGCTCTTTTGAAAAGAGATTTTAAAAATTTAAAAAAGATAGTCGTGGGATTTGATTTTAGATTTGGTCGAAACAGGGCGTGGGATAAGTATGATTTGAGGCGAATTTTTGACGGTGAGGTTGATATCGTAGAGGAAGTTTGCTTTGAGGGTATGGGCGTGCATAGCTCTGCGATTCGAGAGTTTATAAAGCAGGGGCAAATTTACGAGGCAAATCTTTTGATAGGGCGCGAATACTCAATCGAAGGCGATGTAATCAAAGGTCAAGGAATAGGGCAAAAAGAGCTTGTACCGACTCTAAATTTGGACGTGAAAAACTATCTTTTGCCTATCGAGGGCGTTTATGCGACGCGCACAAGAATCGGCTATAAGACTTACGGTTCGGTAACTTTTATCGGAAATCGCTTAAGCACGGACGGCAAATTTAGCGTAGAAACTCACGTCATAAACGAAAATATATCAAACGCAAGCCACGTGGCGGTATGCTTTATAAAGCGACTTCGCGGAAATATGAAATTTGCCGATTTAAGCAGTTTAAAAGCGCAGATTAAATTCGATATAAGCGAGGCTTCTAAATTCGTAGGAACCTGTGATCTGTATATAGACGACAAGATGATAAGAGGGGGTGTGGCGCAAAGATGAGGGATGAAATTTTTAAAGAGCCGATAAAAAAGCAGTTTGAATTTGACGCTGCGGTCGCTAGCGTGTTTGACGATATGATAAACCGCTCGGTTCCGCACTATGATATAGCCCAAAGCCTCATTGTCGAATTTCTTGTAAAAACCTTAAAAAAAGAAGCTTTCGTGCTTGATCTTGGCTGCTCTACGGCTTCTACTTTGCTAAGGCTTTATGAGGCGAGAAGTGATCTAAATTTGCGCGGTATAGATAACGCAGCCGCCATGCTTGAAAATGCAAACGCCAAGATAAGAGCTTATGGCGCAAATATAACTCTTGAGCTTGCCGATATATTAGAGTGTGATTTAGGTGTGCAAGATGCGGTGCTGATGAACTATACTTTGCAGTTTATCCGCCCTATAAAAAGACAGGAATTTGTAGGCAAAATTTATGAGAGCCTAAATGAAAACGGAATTTTCGTCTTTAGCGAAAAGATGATATTTGAAGATAAGACATTAAGTAAAAATATCATCGAAATTTACGAAAACTACAAGCTAAATCAAGGATATTCTAAATTCGAAATCGCTCAAAAGCGAGAAGCTCTTGAAAACGTGCTGATACCATACACTGAATCCGAAAACAGAGAGCTTGCTTTAAATGCGGGATTTAAGAGTGTGGAGTGCTTGTTTAGGTGGGCAAATTTCGCCACATTTATAGCATTTAAGTAGTATAAAATTTTCAAACGAATTTTAGTAATTAGCAAGTAAAATACCCCTCAAGAGTTGCGGTGCAACTATATTTATACAAGGCATTTTCATGCAAAGACGTGATTTTTTCAAATTTAGTGCGGTTGTCGGTGCGGCTAGTTTTGCGCCTAATGTTGTTTTAGCTAATAGTGAGGCGATTAAGACGCCTAACAAAAATAGAGTTTTTGACGTGAGCTTTAAGCATAGTTTAAAAGAGCAGGGCAAGCTTAGCAGGCTTTGGGTTCCGCTTCTTGTCGGTAACGAATATCAGCAACTTGTAAGCAACTATGATGTATCGACAAACGCAAAAGAACACTATATCTCAGATCTTGTGATACCTACGCTTTATGCGGGATTTAACGAAGATGAAAAAGATGCGAATTTAGAGCTTAAATTTCGAGTGCAAACACAGGAGAGAAATACCGATTTTAGCAAGGTAAATTTCAACGAAAACGAAAAACTTAGCCCTGAAGTTGAGTTTTTCTTAAAACCTACTAAACAAATCCCAAATACAGGCATAGTAAAGCAAAAAGCCGAAGAGATCGTAAAAGGCATAAAGGGCGATCTTGAAAAGGCAAGAGCGATATACACTTGGGTTGCAAACACCATGCAGCGGGATAACAGCGTCATAGGATGCGGTCTAGGAGATGTAAAAGCGATACTTGAAAGCGGAAAGCTCGTGGGCAAATGCACCGATATAAACTCCGTTTTTGTTGGGCTTTGTAGAGCAGTTGGGATACCTGCTAGAGAGCTCTTTGGCATAAGAGTCGGTCAAAGCAGATTTTCAAACGAGATGGGCAAGGCGGATGAAAACGGACTTGCTAAAATTTCAGGCGGACAGCATTGTAGAGCGGAATTTTATCTTAAAGGATATGGTTGGATACCCGTAGATCCTGCCGATGTTACTAAAGTGCGTCTGGGCGAAAAGCTAAGCAATGACGATGAGAAGCTAAGCAAAATTCGCGAATATCTCTTTGGTAACTGGGAGATGTGCTGGGTAGGCTTTAACTACGGACGCGACTTCATCTTAAAACCAGAGCCTGAGCAAATCCCGCTAAATAACTTCGGCTATCCGTATGCGGAAACTGACGGAAATACGGCAAATTATTATTCGCCAAAAGAATTTAGCTACGACTATACCGCACAAGAGTTAAAAGCTTGAGAAGTGTATTTTTAGCCATCGCTTCGATAATAAGTGCCTTTGCGGCTACACTTTGTTGCTTGCCGGCACTTGTTTTTTTGATATTTGGATCTGCATTTACTCTTTTTGGTTTTACCGAGCAGCTAAGCGAATTTAGAGGGATTTTAAGTATTCTTGCCCTTGTTTGCTTGGCTCTTTCTATATTTTATTTTTTTAAAAAAGATAGAAGTTGCTCGCTTAAAAAAACAGGCAAAAAATGGCTTTTGATATACGTTTTTTTAGCTGTTTTTGTGTTTATTTTGCTATCATATCCTGAAGTTTTGGGAGCTATCTATGCGTAAATTTATCGCTCTTATCTTGCTTTGCGCTTTTGCGTTTGCCGATCAAAAAATTGTTATTTTGGTTGAGGAGATGCACTGTCCGCTTTGTACGGCTATGGTTAGAAAAGCGCTATTAAAAGTAGATGGCGTAAAAGAAGTAAAGGCTAGTTTGCGCGATAAGACGGCAGTTGTTAAGACGCTTAAAGATATAAGCGAGCAACAACTCTTAGACGCGGTAGCAACCACAGGCTATAAAGGTAAGATAATAAACAACTTAAAGGAGTAGAAATGCAAAAAAATGACGTTATGAGCGACTTTAAAAAGCTTTGCGAAATTCCTCACTGTAGCTATGAGACGGAACAGATGAGAGAATTCTTGGTCGAATTTGCCAAATCTCAAGGCTTTAATGTAGATGTGGACGAGCTTGGAAATATACACGCTCACAAGGGAAATCCTAAAATTTGCCTTCAAAGCCACTATGATATGGTTTGCGTGGGTGCTGCTCCAAAGCTAGAGCTTATCGAAGAAAATGGGATTTTAAGAGCTAAAAACTCAACTTTAGGCGCAGATAACGGCATAGGCGTAGCCATGATGATGGGTGCAATGAGAGAGTTTGCGAATTTAGAGTGTCTGTTTACAAATGATGAAGAGGTTGGGCTTGTAGGCGCAAACGGATTTAAGGGTAAGATTATCGCTCCAAATTTGTTAAATTTAGACAGCGAAGAGGATGATCGTGTGACATTAGGTTGTGCTGGCGGTATAAACGTAAGCGCAAAGGTAAGCGATGAAAAAGTTAAAAAAAGCGGAAAAGTTTATGAAGTAAGCGTTACGGGGCTTCCTGGCGGTCATTCTGGTAATGAAATTCATAAAAACATCCCAAGCTCCATAAAGATAATCGGCAAATTTTTAGCCGAAAACGGTTGTGAGCTGATCAGCCTTGACTTTGGTGAAAGAAGCAACTCAATACCTGCAAATGCAAGATGTAAGGTGCTTTGCGCGCAAGAGCTAAAATCAGATAGCCTTGTAGAAGTAGTCGCTCTTAATGAAGATAGTGCCGAGGTTCTGGCTCACAGTGGTAAAATTTTAGCCCTTATCAACTCATTCCCGCAAGGCGTAAGAAGCTATAATGTCGAGCTAAATATGGTAAATAACAGCATAAATCTCTCAACCGTCAAGCAAAAAGACGGCTTGGTGGAATTTGACTTCTTCGGAAGAGCTATGACTAGAGAAGGGCTTGATATCGTAGGTTTTGAGACTAAGACATTAGCTGATGCTCTTGGATTTGACGTTAGTGTAAGAGATCGTTCGGCTAACTGGAGCCCGTCTATTAGCGAATTTAGCGAAGTGGTGCTTGAAGAGCTTAAGAAATTTAAGCCGGAAGCTAAATTTTCGGCCGTTCACGCAGGGCTTGAATGCGGAATTTTAGTAAGCAAACAGCCCGGGCTTGAAGCTTGCTCTATCGGACCGAACATCCACTCGCCTCACTCGGTAAATGAGCACTGCGAGATAGAGTCTGTCCAGATGATGGATAAGGTAGTAAGAAATATAATCGCTCGTTTTCAATAATCTTTAATAACCTAGCTACGGTATTTTAAGCATTATATGCCGTAGCTATTTTAAAATTTGCAAGACAATTAAATTTAAGCTAAATTATCTTATCTTTGCTCTTGCAAAGGTCGTTTAAAAAGCATTCGTCGCAATTTGGCTTAATCGCCTTACAGGTATATCTGCCAAAAAGCACCATTGCTTGATGAAGCGTGTTTAAGTCTGTTTTAAAAGCTTTTGTTAGATCCATCTCAACTCCTTCGGGTGTTTTGGCTTTGCTTAAACCTAGTCTATGAGATACGCGAAATACGTGCGTATCTACGGCCATTAAATTTGCTCCGTTGTGCTCGATAAGAACTACGTGAGCCGTCTTTTGTCCGACACCCGCTAAGCTTACCAGTTCTTCTTCGCTAAGCGGAATTTCACCGCCAAAATTCTCCATTACGCTTTTTGCCATTTTGATTAAATTTTGGGCTTTGTTATTAAAAAAACTACAGCTTTGTATGAGCATTTTAACGCTTGCCAAGTTCGCGTTTGCCATACTTTTTATATCCGGATAGCTTTTAAAAAGCTCAGGCGTTATTAAATTTACTCGCTTATCCGTGCATTGAGCAGATAGCATAACGCACACCAAAAGCTCGTAAAGGTTGTTAAATTTAAGCTCGCTTCTTGCATCTTTAAAATGGAGTAAAAACTGCTCTTTGATCGCTTTTATATCTTTTTTTGTTCTCATATCGGGCTACTTTAAGTCCTTTTAGTAAAAATTTTTAATAAATTATAACCTAACATTAATTACTTTCTTGCTATAATTTTAAACAAATTTTTTAAAAAGGAATAAGCATGATGAATAAAGTTTTATTCGGGGCTTTAAGTTTGGCTGCGGCCGTAAGTCTAAACGCAGCAGTTTATGCAACTGTTGACGGTATGAATATCGAGGATAAGGATGTGGCTATAACTCTTGGCGCAATGCCCGGCGTGCATTTGCAACAACTTCCTGCGGATACTCAAAGAAAAGTTATAGACGAGACTATCAGCAGAAAACTTCTTGCAAAAGAGGCTAAAAAAAGCGGCGTAGAGAAAGAAGCGCAGTTTAAAGAGGCTCTTGAAGAGGCAAAAGACGCTATTATGCTTGATATATGGATGAAGAAAATTTATGATGATATCAAAGTAAGCGAAGCTGATATAAAAGCATTTTACGATAAAAATAAAGATCAGTTTTCAATCCCTGCTCAAGCTAAAGCTAAACATATCCTAGTAGCTGACGAGAAGGCTGCAAACGAGATAATAGCTCAACTAAAAAATCTAAAAGGCGACGCTCTTGTGGCTAAATTTATGGAGCTTGCAAAATCAAAATCAATCGACCAAGGCTCGGGCGCTAACGGTGGAGAGCTTGGCTGGTTTGGTCAATCTCAAATGGTTAAACCATTTGCCGATGCGGCATTTGCACTTAAAAAAGGCGAAATCACAACAAAACCTGTTCAATCGCAATTTGGCTACCATGTAATCTTAAAAGAAGATAGCAAAGTTGCAGGAGCGGTTCCTTTAAATGAGGCAAAAGGACAGATTGAAGCCGGCTTAAAGATGGAAAAATTTAGAGACGAGATGAGAAAAAGAGGCGACGCTCTTCGCTCTAAAGCAAAAATAGAATATAAATAAGAGGTGTAAAATGGGTGTTTTAGATATAGTAAAGCCGGGAGTTTTGGTAGGCGATGATGTAAATAAACTCTATAACTATGCCAAGCAAGAGGGATTTGCGATCCCTGCCGTAAATGTTGTAGGAAGCGACTCTGTAAATGCCGTATTAGAATCGGCGAAGAAGGCTAACTCACCCGTTATTATTCAGTTTTCAAACGGAGGAGCGGCGTTTTATGCGGGCAAAGCCTGCCAAAACGCTGCGGTACTGGGTGCAGTAGCCGGAGCTTCGCATGTGCATATGCTGGCTAAAGCTTACGGAGTGCCTGTAATCCTTCATACCGATCATGCGGCTAGAAAGCTGCTTCCTTGGATAGACGAGCTTATCAAATTTAGTCGCGATTATAAGAAATTTCACTCAACTCCGCTTTTTAGCTCTCACATGCTTGATCTTAGCGAAGAGAGCTTGGAAGATAACATAAGCACTTGCGAAAAGTATCTTGCCGAGCTTAGCGAGCTGGGTATCAGCCTTGAGATAGAGCTTGGCGTAACGGGAGGAGAAGAGGACGGCGTGGATAACACGGGAGTTGATAACGCGCTTCTTTATACCCAGCCTGAAGATGTGGCTCTTGCCTATGAAAGGCTTAGCAAGATAAGCGATAGATTTAGTATAGCGGCTAGTTTTGGCAACGTACATGGGGTTTATAAACCCGGAAATGTAGTGCTAAGACCTGAAATTTTAAAAAATTCTCAAGAGTATGTCGCTAATAAATTTAATACTTCTTGCAAAAATCCCGTAAATTTCGTCTTTCACGGCGGAAGCGGAAGCGAGCTAAAAGACATCAAAGATGCCGTTAGCTACGGAGTTGTCAAGATGAATATCGACACCGATACGCAGTGGGCGTTTTGGGATGGAGTAAGAGGATATGAGCTGGAGCATAGAGCCTATCTGCAAGGACAGATCGGAAATCCTGAAGGCGAAGATAAGCCGAATAAAAAATACTATGATCCGCGCAAATGGTTAAGATGCGGCGAAGAGAGTATGGTTAATCGTTTGATGGTAGCCTTTGAGGATCTAAACTGCTTAAATAGAAACTAGGCTTAAGTATGGATGTCAAAAATAACGCATTTGCCGACTTGGCTATCCCTGAAACCAAGGGCAGGAGAGCGTCTTTTGTCTATCTTAAGATAGTTTTTGTACCCGTTCTTATCTATGTAGTAGCGCTTCTTGGTTATTTTAAAAAGATAAATTTCGATATCGGACTTCACACCGTCATTATGATGGGTGTTATACTTGTCGTTGCGTTAATCTTTGCTAAACATAGCGCCGAGCTTGCTTGCTGCTATTTTGAGCAAAGCGGGGCTGACTTCAAGCGAAGTCTCAAAGAATACATCATCAAGCATCTTTTAGTGATAGGCAAAGATACCAAGTCAAATGCCAGCTTTGATGATTTTGTAACTTACTATACAAGAAATTTAAGAAATGAAAATTTCGCTTCGGTTGGAGCGGGAATTTTCCCTATGCTTGGAATTTTAGGAACTTTTATAAGTATAGCTATCTCGATGCCCGAGTTTAACTCATCAAACACAGTCGGTCTTGAAAAGGAAATTTCTATCCTTCTAAGCGGCGTTGCGACTGCGTTTTACGTTTCTATTTACGGAATTTTTCTTGCACTTTGGTGGATATTTTTTGAGCGATACGGGATGAGTAAATTTGAAACTCTCGTTAGACGCCAAAAAAACGCCACTAGTGATTTTTTCTGGAGCAAGGAAGAGATCGATAAACGCTATTTGCAGCAGAGCTTAACGCACTTTGAAAAGATTGGAGTTATCTTTGAGCATGTGAGCAATCAGGAGTTTTTTACCGAGCTTGATAGAGCTATAAACAAGAAATTTCAAATTTTTACCGACATTTTAAAGGCCGAAGAAAATGCGGTTAAGCTTAGCAGCGAAAGCGTAAAGCAAACGATGAATATGCTACTAAAGACGACAAAAGAGCAAAGGGATTTGGTTAAAATTCATAGCGAAATTTTAAACGTTATCAATCAATTTAATCGCAACATCAAAGATATGCAGATAAAATTTTCAGAGCAATACAACAGACT
Organism: Campylobacter sp. RM16188; assembly: GCF_012978795.1. Lineage (NCBI taxonomy): Bacteria > Pseudomonadati > Campylobacterota > Epsilonproteobacteria > Campylobacterales > Campylobacteraceae > Campylobacter > Campylobacter sp. RM16188. The sequence continues at coordinate 83,263 of NZ_LIWQ01000002.1, forward strand.
TTATGAAGTCGGCGGCGATCAAATTTCACGTCTTGAACGAAGCGTGAGCGAAATTCAAAGCGGAGTTATGAGCTTTAATAATTCGCTTCATATATTTAGCAATGAAATTTTAGAAAAGCAAAAGCAAGCTATGGACGGCTTTAAGGACTCTTTGATAGACGGAGTGCAGGCTTTTAAAACGGCTTTTGACGATGAAGCTAGCTTGGCATACGAGGATAACAGTACGCTTATTAGCGAGCTTAGAAAAGACATTATGAAACTTGACGAAGAGGCTAGTGAAATCCTTGAAAGCATAGAAAAAACAAGCATATTAGATGAAGATAGAAGATAAAAGACACAATTCCGATCAGACATTTTGGATATCTTATGCCGATTTGATGGCCGGGCTCATGTTTGTCTTTATGCTGATAATCGGTGCGGTAGTCGTCAAATACGTCCTTACGCAAAGTGATATAGCGCGCCTTCAAGTAAATTTAAAATCCCAAGAGCAAAATCTTACTATAGCTCAAAAAGAGCTTAGAAACAAAGAGGCTCTTATACAAAATATCTTTTCGAATTTAAACACCGCAAAGCTTGAAAACCAAGAATTGGCAGAGATAAACGAGCTTATAAACGAGCGCTTGCGCACGATAAGAGATGAAAAATCGCGTCTTGAAAATATCACTTCAGCTTATGCGCATAAGCTTGATGATGCAAATAAGACGATTGAAAATTTGGATCTGCAGGTTAAAGAACTTATAATAAGTCTTAGCGAAAAGGAGCGTCAAGTAAGCGAGCTTTTGGCAAGTCTTGAGGCTCAAGGATTGAGATATGAAAATCTTGAAAAAGATTACAATGATACTAAAACGCAGATTAAAAATTTAGGACTTTTGCACTCAAACGTCATCTCGAATTTACGCTCTAAGCTTGGTGATAAGGTTCATATCGATCCTGCTTCCGGAGTTGTTGCGCTGCCAAATTCGATACTCTTTGATGTTGGCTCGCACACTCTTAAAGAGGAGTCAAAAGAGAAGCTTAAAGAGATCTTGCAGAGTTACTTCGAGGCTGTTTTAAATAGCGATGAAATTCGCAAGCATATCGATAAGATAGTAATCGAAGGGCACACCGACTCGGTAGGAAGTTATCTGTATAACCTTGATCTGTCGCAAAAGCGCGCTTATGAGGTGCTTGAGTTTATATACTCTTGGAATAGCGATAAGAGATTAGAAGAGTATCTTATAGCTAGCGGGCGTAGTTTTAGCGATCTTATCATGAAAGACGGCAAGGAAGATGCCGAGGCTTCAAGGCGGATTGAGATTAAGATTTCAATCTCGGATAAAGAAGCCATGAGAGAGATCGAAGAGTTTTTGGAGGGACAAAATAAAAAATATTGAGCCTATCAAATTTAGAAATCTTAGCTTTTATCTACTTAGGGATGATCTTATCGGAGGCGAATTTAACGGCAATAAAGCCAGAAAGCTTGAGTATTTTTTAAATTCAAACCTAAACGGCGTTAAAAGAGTAGTAAGCCACGGCTCAAGCCAGTCAAATGCGATGTATAGCTTAAGCGTTTTTGCCAAGATGAAAGGGCTTGAGTTTTGTTACGTAGTATCTCATCTAAGCTCAAATTTGAGAGAAAATCCGATCGGAAATTTCAAATTCGCCTTGCAAAACGGCATGAAGCTTTTTATAGATGAAGATAGAGAGGCTAAAGCAAAAGAGCTTGCAAGCGACGAAGAAGCGCTTTTTATAAATGAAGGCGTGGCGCAGCCCGAGGCTGAAGCGGGTTTTATAACTCAAGCTAGAGAGATAGAAAGCTGGGCCGGCGGTAGCGACAAAACGGTTGATATATTTTTGCCATCAGGAACCGGAACGAGTGCGGCTTATCTTGCAAAGCACACTAAATTTAGAGTGCTAACCTGTCCTTGCGTGGGGAATGAAGAGTATTTAAGGGAGCAAATTTCGGCTCTTGATTTGAATTCAAAGGTTGAAATTTTAAATCCGCCAAAGAAGTATCACTTCGGAGATTTGAAATTTGAGCTTTATGAAATTTGGCAAGAAATTTTAAAAGAGACAAAGATAGAATTTGATCTCATATACGATCCTGTGGGGCTTATAACTCTTTTTTCAAATTTGAATAAATTTGAAAACGAGATTTTATATATCCATCAGGGCGGAATTTTGGGCAATATCAGCCAAAAGCTTAGATATGAAAGAAAGATAAATAAAAGGTGATAAGATGAAATTTTTACTTACAAGCGATGAGAGTTTTAAAGATAGCTTTAAACGGCTGGTAAATCGCTCGGATATGGATATGGGAAGCGTAACTCCCGTTGTTTTGGAAATTTTAAACGATGTGAAAAAAAATGGCGATGCGGCTCTTTTTGAACAGGTTGGCAAATTTGATCGTTGGAAGCCAAATGAAGCGGATTTTAAAATAGATCCTGTCGATATGCAAAGAGCCTATGACGGAATAGATGATTCATTAAGACACGCTTTGAATTTAGCCTATGATCGCATTAAGGCTTATCATGAAAAAAGCCTTCCTCAAACATGGACACAAAAGGACGATCAAGGAGTTCTTTTGGGGGCTAAATATACGCCAGTAGATAGAGCGGGGCTTTATATACCTGGCGGAAAGGCGGCGTATCCAAGCTCGCTTCTTATGAACGCTATACCTGCTATCGTTGCAGGAGTTAAGCAGATAGTCGTGTGCACTCCTGCCGTTGAAGGCAAGGTAAATAAGCTGCTTTTGGCAGCGATGCATATTTGTGGCATCAAAGAGGCTTATAAAGTAGGCGGAGCGAGCGCTATTGCCGCTATGGCGTATGGAACGAATTTGATAAAAAAAGTAGATGTGATAACGGGCCCCGGAAATATCTATGTAGCCACTGCTAAAAAGCTTGTTTATGGTGAGGTAAATATCGACATGATAGCAGGACCTAGTGAGATAGGGGTGATAGCCGATGAGAGTGCAAATCCTCGCCATATAGCTATAGATATGCTAAGTCAAGCTGAGCATGATGAGCTTGCCAGTGCGTTTTTGATAACTCCAAACCAGGCTTTTGCCGCGCAGGTTCAAAGGTGTATAAACGAGGAGCTAAAAAGCTTGCAACGAGAATCAATCGCAAGAGCCAGCATAGAGAATAAAAGCGCGATTATCGTAGCTCGCGATATAAAAGAGTGCGTTGAGTTGATGAACGAACTGGCGGTTGAGCATCTTGAGATAGCCACAAACGACGCTATGGAGATTATGGCTGATATAAGGCATGCGGGCGCTATATTTATAGGGCACTTTACGCCTGAGGCTATGGGTGATTATCTTGCAGGACCAAACCATACTTTACCGACAGGAGGAAGCGCTAGATTTTACTCGCCTCTGGGTGTTGAAAATTTTATCAAAAAAAGCTCTATCATATCCGTTAGTGCAAAAGGCATCACGGAGCTCGGGCAAGCTTGCATGAAGCTTGCGGAGGCTGAGGGATTAACTGCGCATAAGCGATCGGTTGAAATTAGATATAACGAGCTAACGGGCATTGGTTTATAAGAAATTTATGAGCCTATCTGTATAATGAGTAAAAAAATAGGAGATTTATATGAAACTTGGAAATAATTTTGCAAGCACTCAAAATCAGTATCTGGATCAAGCAAAAAACGCGACTCAAAAAGCTCTAAACAACATAGCGGCAAATCGTGCTATAAGCGGCGAGGATAGTTCGAATTTGATTATAGCGGATAATTTAAGAAGCCAAAGTTCGGCTTTAGAGCAGGGCATATCTAATGCAAACGACGCTATCGCGATACTTCAGATAGCTGATTCTACGCTTGAAAACATAACCAAAAGTGCCGATAGGATAAATGAACTATCCGTTAAAATGAATAGCCCCATACTAAATCAAGATCAAAGAAATATGCTAACTCGCGAGGCAAATGCTCTTACGCAATCTATGCAAGATAGTATCGCGCAAGCTAGCTTTAACGGTAAAAATATATTTTCTGAAAATTTGAGCTTTTTTACGGGAGATAAAACCGCAAGCGTGAATTTATCGAGTGTGAATTTAAAGAATTTGGATATAAACGATCAGCAAAGTGTGGTTGATTTTATATCTTCGATCAACTCTCTTCGCTCCGAGATAGGCTCTACTCAAAACGGAATTTTTTCAAGCATAAACACAGGCTTAGCTAAAAACACCGCGCTAAGAGCAAGCGAAGCTAATTTATTAAACGATGATTTAGCAAAAAACATCGGCTCTTTGAATTCAAACACTATCAAGCTTAACGCTTCTATATTTGCTCAAATTCACAATACTTCAAATTTACAAAATCAAGTTGCAAGGCTACTTGGATAAAATTTAAATAGAGGGTTTAAACTCTCTATTTTTTTAAATTTCTGCTTCATATCATCTATAAAATTCTGATTATAAAAGCGTATAGGTTTTGCATAGTATGCCGTGCGTAATAATTTTCTCTGCGAGATAGGTCTGATGATTTTTATATGGCGAGAGTAAGCGCAATTTGCAACAGGCTTAAGAAAAAGCTTATAATGAAATGATCTTGGAAATGAGTCCGTTGCTTGTGAGGGTAAGATTAGCCAGATGAGTATTGCTAGATTTTTTATTGATTGACTTTTACTTAATCGATGTAAAACTTATTTAAAAGAATTTGTAGTTTGTATGAGTTGAGATAAATTTAAGGGGCGAAACCACCCCTTAAATTTCTATATTATTCGACTTCGGCGTCGATTACGTCGTCATCCTTTTTCTTGTTTGCTTCGCCGCTTTGCTCGCTGGCTTGCGCGTTATCTTTTTTATACATCGCTTCTGCTAGCTTGTGGCTTGCTTCGCTAAGCGCCTTTACCTTAGCGTCTATCTGCTCTTTGCTTGCGTTTTCATCTTTTAGAGTCTCTTTTAATGAATTCAAAGCGCTTTCGATATTTGCTCTATCTTCGCTTGAAATTTTATCTCCAAGCTCGTTTAGGCTCTTTTCTGTTTGGTGAGCTAGTGAATCGGCTTGATTTCTTGCCTCAACCGCCTCTTTGCGTTTTTTATCATCTTCTTTATGAAGCTCTGCGTCTTTTACCATCTTGTTTATCTCGTCATCACTTAATCCGCTTGAGCCTGAAATCGTGATGTTTTGAGCTTTACCTGTTGCCTTATCTTTAGCTGAAACAGTTAAAATTCCGTTTGCGTCAATATCGAATTCAACCTCTATTTGAGGCACTCCGCGAGGTGCAGGCGGGATGCCTTCAAGGTTGAATTGCCCAAGAGATTTATTATCTCTTCCAAATTCTCTCTCGCCTTGAAGCACGTGTATGGTAACCGCACTTTGATTATCTTCGGCTGTTGAGAACACTTGGTTTTTCTTAACAGGTATAGTTGTGCCTTTTTCTATAATTTTTGTCATCACGCCGCCAAGTGTTTCGATACCAAGGCTTAGCGGAGTAACGTCAAGAAGCAATACGTCTTTTACGTCGCCTTTGATAACCGCACCTTGTATCGCCGCACCTATGGCAACCACTTCATCAGGATTTACGGATTTATTTAGCTCTTTGCCGAAAGCCTTTTTAACCTCTTCTTGAACTAACGGCACGCGTGTAGAACCACCAACCATAACGATCTCTTTTACTTCGGATTTGTTTAATCCCGCCTCTTTTACAACCTCGTTAATCTTGTTAATCGTTTCTCCTACAAGATCATCGATCATGCTTTCAAATTTTGCTCTTGTAAGCTTTTTTACAAGGTGCTTAGGACCTGTCGCGTCAGCCGTGATAAATGGTAAATTTATCTCTGTTTCTTGAGCGGAGCTAAGCTCTTTTTTGGCGTTTTCTGCAGCTTCTTTTAGTCTTTGAAGCGCCATTACATCGCCTTTTAGATCGATTCCGTTTTCTTTTTTGAACTCATCAGCCAACCAATCTATCAAGCGATTATCAAAGTCATCACCTCCCAAGAACGCATTACCGCCTGTCGAAAGAACTTCTACTACGTTATCGCCTGTTTCAAGAACCGTTACGTCAAAAGTACCGCCACCAAGGTCATAAACTACTATTTTTTCAGCCTCTTTTTTGTCAAGCCCGTATGCAAGAGCGGCTGCCGTAGGCTCGTTTATGATACGAAGCACGTTTAGTCCCGCTATCGTGCCTGCTTCTTTTGTTGCTTTTCTTTGACTGTCGTTAAAGTAAGCAGGTACTGTTATAACCGCATCTACAACACTCTCTCCAAGATACGCTTCGGCATCTTCTTTTAGCTTCATTAAGACTTTAGCCGAAATTTCTTGCGGAGTATATACCTTGCCGGCTATCTCGATAGCGCAAGCGCCGTTTCTATCCACTACATGGTATGGCAAGCGAGTTTTAGCCTCTTTTGCTGCATCTTCGTTACTCATAAGACCCATAATTCTTTTTATAGAGTAGATGGTCTTTTCCGGATTTGTAACAGCTTGACGTTTTGCACTGTCGCCTACTAAAACTTCTCCTTTATCTGTAAACGCTACAACAGAAGGAGTTGTGTTTTTGCCCTCTTTGTTCTGTATAACCTTGCTCTCACCTCTTTCATAGACACTTACGCAAGAGTTTGTCGTACCAAGGTCTATTCCTATAACTTTTCCCATTGTTTTTCCTTTATTTTAGATTTTTATTTCAATTTTATTTTATAATTTCGCTATTTTTAAAATTTAGCGCAACTTTAGCTTAAATTTAACTCGTTTTTCAACTAAGAATTAATCTTTAACACTAAGCCAAATCACTTAGCCACAGAAACCATTGCGGGACGCAAAATTCTACCGTTTATAAGGTAGCCTTTTTGTATCACTTGTACGATCGCACCGCTTTCGTGAGCATCGCTTTCAACTCTCATCATGGCATTGTGCACATTCGGATCAAATTCGCCGTCCGTGCTAATAGCGGTTACGCCGTGCTTTTCAAAGCATTTTTTAAACTGGTCTATAGTGATATTGATGCCCTCTTTGATTTTGGCTGCAAATTCATCGCCTTCCGGGTTGAAATTCGCCGCCATTTCCAGCGCGTCAATCACCGGCAAAAGATCTCTTGCAAATTTTTCGTTAGCATAATTTACTAGATCAACTTTTTCTTTTTCAAAGCGTTTTTTGATATTTTCAAAATCAGCATTGGCTCTGTAATACTTATCCGTTAGCTCATCAATTTGCTTTTGAAGCTCAAGATTTTTTAGATTATCATCACCAAAGCTAATGCTCTCATCGCTACCTTCATCAGGTATTAGATCTTGTGCTTTTATCTCTTCACTCATGCCGCATCCTTTATATAGTTGAAAAATTTCTCATAATCCGTATAAACGCTTCCCGCACAAATCATCTTAGCCTCATCGCCAAGATATTTTACGTCCTGCTTGATACCGATATATCCGTCGTCAAAAAGCGGAGAAAACGCTAAATTTGAGCCCATTAACCGCTCAAAGCCGGGATCTAATATCATTTTAAATCTCTCGTCTTTAAACATACTAAAGGCTATTTTTTCATTTTCCTGAAAATAAATTTTCGTCCTCTTTAACTCTTTGATTCTGTTTTTAAGCTCGTTTAATCCTACTTGAGACGCTATCTCCTCAAGTCTATCCAAGCTAATTCCTAAAAGATTGTTTAAAAATTTCTCGACTCTACGATCAAATTTAATAGCAATCTCATCACTACTAAAATTTAAAACTAAAAATCTATCGTTTAAGTTCAAAATTTCTTCTAAAATTTGATACTTATTGCCGTAAATCATACAATAAATCTCAAAATCTCTGGCGAGTTCTTTCAAAAAATACTCATCTGAAATTTCAAGCTCTTTGTCAAAGCTAAGATGAGTTTGCCAATATGCGTTCATAGTTGAGGCGGTAGGTATCCTTCCTCCACTTATATGAAGCTGTGTGATGGCTCCTTCATCTGATAGTTTTTTAAAATAAACCCTAATAGTCGAAGCTGGAATTGCTACTGACATACGAGAGCAAAGCTCACTTGAACCAATTGGTGAATTGTCATTCAAATAAGCTTTTATGATAGATTGCAGTATCAAATCTCTCTTGCTGGTTTTTATCATATTAGCACTCTTTTATTTTAATTGCTAGAAGCATTATACAATATTGAGTTAGATATTGTCAAGTATTTAAATTAAAAGATTTTATTTAGATAACTTTAGCCTTATATACTCATATTTTAATTAATAAGGAAAGTATTGTCTTTTGGATATTAGATTTATCAAATTTGTATATATTTAAATAAATTTATACGAAATAATGTATATAATAGTATGAATAACATATAAACTACAATATAAAATAGATTTTATACAAATTATTTTCATTATATTATAATAATTTATGTATATTTAATAATATAAACTGTATAATTACACAATGGTAGAGATAAGTGATATTTTTAATTTGTTGCACAATGCTGTCGAATCAAAAAATATGGGTAAGAAAATTTCACAAGCCCAAATGGCAAAACGCCTTGGAGTGTCAATGAGAACTTATCAGGATTGGAAGCTTGGAATTTCAAAGCCTCAAGCCGCTATTGCAGTGTGTCAGCTTCTTTGCGAGCTTGATGATGAAGATGTCGTGTATGTAGTTAAAAAAATAAGAAAATTGATAGGAAATTTAGATGGATAGATTAACACAAAAAGAAAGAGCCCAGCTTGAAGAGGTTTTTGCGGCAATTTATGCAAACAGAGGATCAAAATTTAAAAGCATTTATACAAATTTATTTAAAAGATTAGTCAAATTTAGTAATAAATTTAAAAAAGTTTTTTGGATATAATAACTGTTTTAAATAATAATACAAGCAGAATGCTTTGCAATTCTAAGAAAAAATGAATTAAAACCAAATCTATAATAGGAGAGTAGGCTTTTATAAAGGCTTTTAGTTCATGGACAAAATTATACAAAAATATAAAGTTGCATTTTTGAATATTTTTTATTTGTAAATTGAAATATCTGATCTCTTGAATATACTATTATTTTTAATAAATATTGTGATAATGTTGGCAAAAAGTTCTTAAAAGTACTTTTGTAGTAAATTTAGAGTATCTTTTAAGCTATTGATTGTTTAGCTTTAGTTTTTTACTCTTTAGTGATGGAACTAGTTGTTAATTCAGCCAATTTGACACTCTTTAGTGCTCATTGTTTGTTCTGAATCCAAACATATTTTTAATTTTAGTAAGACCAAGCTTCATGCCGCTATATCTCATTATCTTTGCCATCTGCTTCCATCTGCTTTTTTCGTAGCAAGGATGCGGACACTTTCTACAGCTTGGCTTTACTTCGTGCGGACACTCGCCAAGGCGTTCATGAGCATAGTAAAACAACTCCTCGCACTCTTTGCAAAGCGAGGTGGAAACATTAAAGTTGAGGTTTTCGCCTTTGTATGCAAGATTTAAATTTATTTCGTTTTTAAAAGCGCTTGGATGATTATCCTTGCAATTTATGCTTAAAAACTTTGCCATTGTGCTAACTTGCTCTATAAATTTTTCTTGCGTCATTTTGCTTCCTTTGGCGTAAATTTAGCAAATTTCATCGCGCAAATAGTTAATTTAAATCAACACAAGGCTATTTGTTTAAGAATTTATTTAAGGCTCTTTGCAAGTCCTCTTCGCAGTCAATACCTATGCTTTGGCTACTTACTTCAAGCATAGCTATTTTTTTGCCGTTTTCAAGCGCTCTTAGTTGCTCTAATTTTTCCGTATCCTCAAGGAAAGATGGCTCAAATGCGCAAAATTCACTAAGCGCCTTTACGCTATATCCGTAGATGCCAAGATGCGCTTTATAAGCGTTGCATTCGCTTCTGTTAAAAGGAATCCTTGATCGAGAAAAATACAGTGCAAAGCCGTCTTTGTCGGTTACGACTTTAACTAAATTTTTATCGTCGGCATTTTTATCGTCTATAGTTTTGTAGCATGAAAACATAAATGCTTTTTCTCGGTTTTTTTCGCAGAAATCTTTAAATTTAGCTATATTGTCAGGCTCTATAAATGGCTCATCGGCTTGAACGTTTATGATGATTTCGTCTTTGTTGAGGTTTAAAACTGTAACCGCCTCATTTATACGGTCAGTTCCGCTTTGATGATCCTTGCTTGTCATGACCGCTTTAAATCCATATTTTTTAGCTATTTCAAGCACCTCTTCATCATCAACCGCTATTAAAATTTCATCCACGTTTTGCACTCTTTTTGCGGTTGCGATAAACATCGGCAAGCCGTTGATGGGCTGTAAAATTTTATTATGAAACCTTGTTGAAGCAAGGCGAGCGGGTATTACTATCATTGCTTTATCCAGTTTAGAATTTTATCCTCTATCTCATCTTTGTGCGCTATGTCGGTATGAACGGCTTGCGAGCTAAATAGCGACTTTATAGACTCAGGAACGATATCGCTAAATTCTTTTGCTAAGGCTTCAAGTCCTAACCTTTCATCTTTTAGATCTTCATTTTTACACGCCTTAAACATACTTGGCGCAAATTTAACCCAGTGAGCGGTAGAGGTGATCACGGTTGGGCGGGTCAAATTTGAACTCATCTTAAAGCAAGTGGCTGTGTGAGGATCGATTATGACGTCTTTGATCGCTTGCTCTTTAATTATCTCTTCGCACTCTTCATCACTACAAAAATCAGCTTCAAAATCTTTTTTAAGCTCTTCTAGCTCACTTGAATTTAGCCTATAAAAGCCATTTTCAGATAAATTTTGCATAAGCTCTTTTGTTCTAACCGCTCCAAATTTATCAAAAAGCAATCTCTCTACGTTTGACGAGATCAATATATCCATAGCCGGACTTATGGTTTTTATAAGAGTTTTGCCCCTGAGATCATAAACGCCGGTGCTAAAAAATTCGGTTAAGATATTATTTGCGTTTGAGACGATTTTGATTTTGTCTATTTTTGCGCCCATTTTTTTAGCGTAGTATGCTCCAAGCGCATTGCCGAAATTTCCGCTTGGTACGATGATGTCAAAACTCTCTTGCGCGTTTAAAACACCTGTTTTTAGCAGATATACGTAAGCGTAGACGTGATATATGATCTGAAATAAAATTCGCCCGAAATTTACCGAATTTGCAGCGCTTAGAGATACTCCAAGTTCTTTTAGGGCTGTTTTGAAATTTTCGCTAGCCAAAAGCGTTTTAAGCGCTCTTTGTGCATCGTCGAAGTTGCCTTCTATGCCGATAACTTTTAAATTTTTAGCGCTTGCGTTTATCATTTGAAGGCGCTGAACCTCGCTTGTGCCGTCTTTTGGGTAGAGGCAGACTACTTTTATATTTGGAGCATCGCTAAATGTTTCAAGCGTAGCAGGACCCGTATCTCCGCTTGTAGCGCACATTATGAGGTAGTTTTCGCCCTTGTTCTTAGCAAGCTCACTTAATATAACTCCAAACGGCTGAAGCGCCATATCCTTAAAAGCTCTAGTAGGTCCGTGATAAAGCTCGTTTATGTATAAATTTTCGCCGATTTTTCTTATCTGAACGGGCTCGTTTGGCTTGTCAAATTTCAGATATCTTTTAAGGGCTTTTTCAAAGACATCGTTTTTAACGTCAAATTCAAATTTTTTAATGATCTCAAGCGCGATTTGCTCGTAATTTAACTCCTTTGCTTGCGCGAAAAATTCATCATCCAGCTTAGGCAGGTTAAGCGGAGCATAAAGCCCTCCGTAATTTGAACTAGGCGCAAGAAGCGCGTGGCTAAATTCAACCGCGTTTAAATTTTCATTTTCATTGGCTCTTGTTTGGTGAAGTTTCATTTTTTGCCTTTTGTCGATTTTCTAACCCATTTTGCGTATTTTTTAAGCGCACCGTCAGCTTTTATAAGTGCGATTTCAGGAAGCTCGTAGCTGTGGTTGGATTTTATAAATTTGCTTATTTTTTTAAATTTTTTAGCCGTTTTTATAAGTAAAATTCTCTCTTTTTCAGAGCAAATTTCACTTTTCCATACATAGGTACTTTTAGCTTTTATCACGCTTACACAAGCTGCAAATTTACGCTTTATGAGTTTTTTTGAAAGTTTTTTTGCGCCTTTTTTATCGCAGGAGGTTATTACAAATTTCATCTTATCATCGTTCCTATTCCATCATCGGTAAATAGCTCAAGAAGTATGGAGTGGGGCAGTCTGCCGTCTATGATATGTGAGTTTTTAACTCCGCTTTTTACGCAAGCAAGTGCGGCATCGACTTTTGGTATCATGCCTCCGCTTATTACGCCTGAGTTTTTAAACTCTTTTATACTTGCTTCATCAAGCTTGCTTATAAGATTTTTTTCTCCGTCTAAAATCCCAGCTGTATCTGTTAAAAACATTATCTTTTCAGCTTTTAGTTTGCATGCTATCGCGCTTGCGCAAAGATCGGCGTTGATGTTGTAGCTGTTTGCGTTTTTATCGGTTGCGATAGGCGCGATAACGGGCACAAATCCCTCTTTAAGCAAATTTAGCACGATATTTTCATCTACATCGGTGATATCGCCCACAAAGCCGTATTTACCGCTATTTGACTTGACCGCATTTAGCATATTAGCATCCTTGCCGCTTATGCCTATGGCTTTTGCGCCATGCTTGTTTAAAAGTGCCGTTATCTCTTTGTTTATTAGCCCACTTAACACCATCTCAACAACTTCCATCGTCGCTTCATCGGTCACTCTTAGTCCGTCTACAAATTCGCTTTTGATATCAAGTTTTTCAAGCATGGAGTTTATCTTTTTGCCTCCGCCGTGGACAATGACCACTTTTATGCCTACTAAATTTAACAGCACTACATCGCGCGCAAAGTCGTTTTTTAACTTTTCGTCTATTTGTGCTGCGCCACCGTATTTGATGACGAAAATTTTATCTCTAAATTTTTGTATATATGGGAGTGCGGATACGATAATTTCGGCTGTTTTGATATGTTTTTGCAAATTTGATCCTTTTTGGGCGATTATAGCAAATTTTGCCTAGAGAGTAGCTTTGATAAGCTCTTTAAAATCGCTTGAAAGAGTCGTTTTAAGAGTGATTAGAGATATCGGTAAGCCAAATTCCTCTATCTTTACGAAATCTTTTTTGGTAACTAGTAGCGAAGTGGCTTTGTAACGCTTTAAAATCTCTTCAAGCTCGCCTTTGGTAAAGCTATGATGATCTTCAAAGAACTCTCGCCCTATGCATTTTTCATAAAACGGGCTAAGTCTTGCCGGATTTGCTATGGCGGTAATTAAAACCATCTTATCGCTTGGGTTAATGATCTCGCTTTCTCGGGTGAAATCAACTCCTTCTTGCACGATACGGTCTGCAAATTTATAAAAGCTCTTAGGATATCTATAAGCACCGCTTGGTATGACGAAATCAAAATATGGCTCGTGTGAGGGCTTAATTAGGATGTTAAGTTTTTTGATGTGAAATTTAGAAAAGCCGTCATCAAGCAAGACGTATCTGGCTTTAAGACTGCGAGCTAAATTTATGGCTTCATCGCGGTTTTCGCTTACGATGACATTTGCGTTTTTAACGCTTTTTGCATACTCCATCGCCTCATCGCCGCTTGTTTTGACATCGGTTAAAATTTCGCCGTTTATGCAAATTTTTTTAAGTCCTTTTGAGGCGCGCTTATATCCTCTAAGAATGATAAAACCGCCCTCAAATTCGTTTGCTATAGCTATACAAAGGGGAGTTTTTCCGCTTCCGCCAAGTGTTAAATTCCCAATACTTATTATCGGGATATCAAAATTTTTTTTAGAAGCAAGCTTAAATTTGACCCAAATAACTATAAAATAAATAGCACTAAGAGGCAAAAGCAGTATCGCAAGAAGCTTACAGGCTAAATCAGGACTATAAAAATATTGCTGCGCAAAACTATGCACAAACCTCTTAAACACGGTGTTTAGCTATCTCTTTTATCGTTTCGCAAATTTTATAAACCTCTTCATCTTTTAAAGCCGCATAAATCGGTAACGAAAGCACTTGCTGATAGACTTTAAGCGCGTTTGGATAAGCATTTACTTTAAGTGCGTATTTGTTTTTGTAATAGCTTAAAAGATGCATCGGTATATGATGAAGCGAAGTGTGAATACCGTTTTCAAGTAGCTCTTTGGCAAAGCTATCGCGATTTTTGTCGACTTTTATGATGTATTGTACGTAGGTATGATCTCGTTTTTTAATCGGAGTCGTGATGTGCGGGCAGTCTTTTAACTGTTCATCGTAAATTTTAGCTATCTCTTGGCGTCTTTTGATAAATTTATCGTTTTTACCGAATTGACCCATCGCATAAGCTGCGCAAAGTGCCGTAAGATCGTATTTAACGCCGATATCAACCACATCGTATATATAGCTTAAATTTCCGTCTTTATCAATGCCGTTTATTATGGCGTGATTTCTAAGTAGCTTAGCTCTTTCTGCGATATTATCGTCGTTTGTTACCATAAAGCCGGCAGTTGCGATCGGATTTGTAAGCTGAGAATGGATACTAAAGCAAGCAAGGGAGGAATCGTCAGTAGAGCCTATTTTCTTATCTTTATAGGTAAGTCCTATGCCCTTGCCTGCGTCGTCAAATACCTTTATACCGTATTCGTTAGCTATATCGTAAATTTCATCCATATCGGTAGCTTGACCCGCTACGTGATTTACAAATATGCCCTTTAGTTTTTTGTGGTTATTTACTTTAAGGACATCTCTTAGTGAATTTGGATTCATGTTAAAATCATCTTCGTTTACATCTACAAATATCGGCTCGGCGTCAAAATGCCTGATTGATTGCGCTACGCTTGGAGTTGAATTGACCGAACATATAAGCTTATCTCCGCGTTTTAAATCGATAGAGCAAAGCGCAAGATGGTGTGCCGCCGTTCCGTTGTTTGTCGTTACCGCATGTTTTACACCAAAATACTTCTTAAGCTCCGCTTCAAACCTGCTAATCATAGAAGCTCCGTTGTCCTTAAGGGCTTCTTTTATAAGCTCTATCTCTTTTTCGTCGATAGATGGCTTGTAAAATGTAATTTCCTCCATAATTTCAACTCCTTAATTTAGTTTATCTTGGCAATCGGTGGCATGCTAAGCTTAAATTTGTTTCTTGATATTCTTGCAAGTATCATATTTACAAGCGCGTTGTCAAATTTGCCTAACAGCTTTTTTTTGCTCTCTTTTTTTTCTATATCTATTAAAACCTTATCGATTTTTTCGTATTCATATCCCATATCTCCTTCGTCCGTTTGACCCTCATAAAAGTCTGCCGAAGGCGGTTTTGCGATGATACCTTCATCTACTCCTAAAAATCTCGCAAATTCAAAAATTTCGGTTTTAAAAAGTTCTCCGATAGGATTTAAAGCACATGCTAAATCTCCATGGATAGTGCTATATCCAAGCATTAGTTCGCTTTTGTTTGTTGTGCCTACTACCAAAGCGTTTATGCTTGCCGAATAGTCATAAAGCAAGCTCATCCTAACCCTGGCGGCTAAATTTCCGCTTCTTAAATTCGATAGTTTTTCGCCTATGCTGCCGCTAAAGCTATCTAAAATGGGTTGGATATTTATGATCTTATGGCCGATGTCAAGCTTTTTGCAAAGCGTTAAGGCGTCTTTTAAATTATCTTCGTTTGAAAATTTAGTAGGCATTATAAGAGCGTAAGTGTTTTTAGGCTTAACCATCTTACAAAGCGTTGCTACAACTGCTGAATCGATACCTCCGCTAATACCGATGACAAAATTCTCCGCTCCGCTTTTTGCAAGGTAGTCAGATAAGAAAATTTGTAACTTAGAGCTGATCTGATTATAATCTTTCATATATTTATTACCAAGTATTTAATTTATTCTTTAGCATTATACTTATTTTTTTATAAAAAAATCTTTTAAGCTTAAAAAATATACAATAAAAATTATATTTATTTTACATTAAAGAAATTTTAGATGAAAGTGTTATTTAAATCTTGCGGCTCATACCAGACAAATTGCTATATAGTTTCTAAAAACGGCTTTGAGCTCATCATTGACCCTGGCGAAAACGCCTTTAAATTTGTAACCGAAAATGTAAAAAATCCTATCGCCATACTTAATACTCACGGACATTCCGATCATATTTTTTCAAACGTTAGCTTAAAAAATTTATTTAATATTGACGTGTATATTCATAAGGACGATAATTTCATGCTACAAAGCGATATTTTCGGTGAAGGATACGATACTATGAGCGATGCCGTAACGGTAGGAGGCGCTAAATTTGAAGACGTGAGCTTTAAAATCGGCGAATTTGATATATCTTATCTGCATTTTCCGGGTCATACTCCTGGATGTTCGATGGTAATAGTTGATGACGTGATATTTAGCGGGGATTTTTTATTTTATCGCTCGATAGGGCGTTATGATTTTCCCTATTCAAATGAAAACGATATGAAAAAAAGCCTTGAGAAATGTCTTGGCATGAGCGGTGACTTTGAGCTTTTCCCTGGGCATGGCGGAGCTACTACTTTAAAAAATGAGCAAGCAAATTTACCAGCTTGGATTAGAAGTATAGGCTAAATTTGCTTAAAATTTGTGTTACGACACGCAACAACGACTAGAGGCTATAATTTAAATTTATCAAGATGAGCTATAAATTTCTGAGGTTCATAAAAACCTATAACTCTTGCACTTTTTAGCTCCTTCTCGCCTTTGTAAAATATCAGCGCAGGCGGACCTATAAGCCCGAATTTGTTCATAAGTTCGTTGTCTTCTTTGCTTCCTTTAGTAACATCTACTCGTATTAAAGTTAAATTTTCAAGCCTGCTTAATACCGCTTGCTCCTTAAATGTTATCTCGTCAAGTTCGTTGCAGCTTACGCACCAAGTAGCGTAAAAATCAATCATAACCGGCTTGCTTGAGCTTTTTATAGCATTTTCAAGCTCATTTACGTTTGATACGCTGATAAATTTTGCCTCTTTGTTATTTATAGCTTCCGATGTACCGAAATTTGCAAGGGGATTTGCAAGCGACTTCGCTCCCGTAAAAGAGCCTATGATAAGTATGAACGCGTAGATAAATAGGATTAGAGATACCGATTTAAGAGCTTTTTTGCTAGAGCTGCTGTTTTCATTTGTGCTGTCAAACGCTCCAAAATATACACTCATAAACACTCCCGTGATACCATACAGCAAAAACTCGACGCGAGAGCCAAGTACTCGCGCGCTAAGCCATATCGCCATAAATATCATGATAAAGCCAAAGAGTCTTTTTATGTTATCCATCCAAATGCCAGGACGCGGAAGCAGTTTGCCCGAGCTTGCACCGATGATTAGAAGCGGTACACCCATGCCAAGCCCCATGATAAATAGAGCCGATCCGCCAAAGAGCACATTTCCGCTTTGCGCTATATAAAGAAGCACGCCTGCAAGAGGCGCTGCAACGCATGGACTTGCAATGAGAGCGGATAAAAATCCCATAATGAAAATTCCTATAACTCCGTCTTTATTTTCGGCTTTTTTGTTGAGTAAATTTTGGATTTTTAAAGGCATTTGAAACTCATAAAGTCCAAACATCGATAGAGCAAGTGCGACAAAGACCAAGCTAAAGCCGATAAGCACCGCAGGAGTTTGAAGCATGCCGCTAAGTCCCGCGCCAAAGATACTTGCTACTATACCCGCTACTGCGTAGGCTAAAGCCATGGCAAAGACATAGATAAACGAAAGCCAAAATCCGCGTTTAGCGTTTAGTTTGTCTCCTGATTTGGATACGATAATGCTTGAAAGTATCGGTATCATAGGAAATATACAAGGGGTAAGAGAAAGTAAAATTCCATAGCCAAAAAAGGTAATAAGCGATAAAACAAACCCTTTGTCGCTTAAATTTTTAGCGATGCTGTCTTGCTCGGATAGCTCACTTTCGCTAGGCAGGCTAGAGGCTACGGTCGTATCGCCATCTTTTGGAATTAACGCTATCTTGTATCCGCTTAAGCCGCTTGATACGTTGTAATTATTTACTTGCGGTTGGTAGCAAATGCCGTTTTTGGCGCAGCCTTGATACTCAAGCGTGATATTAAAGCTGTCGCTTTGATTTATCTCTTTAAGCAAACTTATAGGCACAAATAAGCTAAATTTTTCAGGATATACGTCAAAACTGCCGTCGTTTATAAAATTTGGCAAATTTAGCTGATCGTTTAGCGTCTTGCCTTTGCTGATTACTTTTAATGTGTCCTTATATACATATATATCTTTTGCCAGATCAAATCTAAATTCGACATTTTGGCTGTCGGTTTTCGCGCTTAACCCAAAAGCTTCGGCAACCGAAAGCGGATCGCCAAATGCTGATACGATAAGTAAGAATATAGAAAAAATCGCTTTTTTAAACATATTTGTCCTTAAAAATTTCTAGTCGTATTTTACAAGAATAATATAAAGCCAGTGTTAAATATGTAAAGTCGTAGAAATATTAAAAAATAAATAAAATTGCTATATAATTAAAAATTGATTTCGATACAAAAGGATGTTTATGGCACTAACTAGTAAAGATATAAATTCGCTTTATATAGCGATTTTTAATAGAGTTCCCGAAGGAGACGGTCAGCAGTACTGGCTAAATGAGGCTAATATTAATAATTTTGACATGAATTCTATTACCGAGATAATGCTTCAAAGTAATGCGGCAAAAGAGTTTTTTAAAGGCAAAGAAAATAATGAAGATTTTATAAATCACATATATACAAATTTGCTTGAAAAAGATAAGACAACTGATCCTGAAGGAGTATCTTACTGGAGTAGTCTTTTAGATGCAGGCATGTCAAAAAGTTTAGTTGTCAATGAGCTTTTAAAAGCTGCGGAATATGGAAAATTTAGCGATCCTAATGCAATAAAAGCTCAAAATTTATACTTTAATAAGTTAAAAACTGCAGAAGTTGCTGCAAAATCTATTAAAAATGTGGCGCCAAATGGTACTATAAATGAAAAGATAGCTCCATTTTCAAATATCTTAAAAAACATAACCGACAAAAGCACAGCAGAAGATATTGCAACTATTATCAAGACACAAGCTATTGTAAACAATATACCTATCGTGTCAAACAAAGAATTTGCAACTATTATTGCAAAGAGCTTTGAAAATGCAAATGCCGATCAAATAGAGGATATGTTAAATAATTTAGTCGCAAACGGATTTATAAAATTTAATCAGATAAGTGATAAAGACGGCTTTTTAAAGCTTTTTGAAGATAGTAAGATTCTCATAGAGGCTAAAGAAGTTGATTATACTTTGTATAAAGGAGATGATGGTAAATTTTATAAAGATGAAAATAATAAAAAAACTCTTGTTGATATATCGTTGGATAAACTTAAAATAAGTGCAGTAAAGTTGGCGGACGGTAAAATTTATAGGTTTAAGAATACCGAAAGTAAAAAAGAAGATGAGATCAAGGGTTATAATTTAGAAAAATTAATAAAAAACAGCAAAGACGGCGATATGCTGACAGCCCAAAAAGCTTCTATTTTATTTGGAGAAAAGGGTGATATAAAAGAAATTTTAGCCGATGTTGAAACGATAGTGGGTATAAATTATACTGGAAAACTTGAAGGAATAAAGATAGCCGAAAATGTAATCTTTAGAATTTTGGATACTGCTGAAAATTTAGAAAAAACCGGCGCTATAGAGGTTTTAACTTTATTGAGCGACAAAATAAAAAGTATTGATATAAATAAAGACCAAGCCAAGCTCAATCTTAGTTTGACGCAGTTTAAAAGTATAAAAGATAAATTTACGGATTCAAGTGATAAAACAGGAGCTATTAAAAGTTTTGGAGCATTTGCAGATAAACTTGCATCAAAAGAGAGCGTGGTTATTAAAGATGGATTAGGCGATATAAAAGAGTTTCTTGCCGATAGCGCAGGGCTTAATGTCATTAAGAGCGTAGATGCTATAGATATCATAGACGACAAGAACGCTTTAAATCTTACTTTGGCTCAATACTCTTTGTTGTCAGATAAATTTATAGACCCAAATGATAGCCTGGAAGTTGATGGTGTTACAGGTGCGCTTAAGGCAAGTAAGCTAAAGGATGTATTTATACTATCTAAAAATGCTTCAAATTTGAGCATATCTAACTTTTCTGTAAGCGACAAGATAGATTTTAAAAATTTAGGCATAAGTAAGGCGGATGCCATAAATCTAGACATTAAATCAGGAGCTTCAAAAGCTATTGAAGATACAAATATCTATAGCACAACTATAGACGCTAATATATCCGGTAAAGATTATGGCGGGAAAAATTTTAATGATCTTTTCTCTCCTAGCAATACCGCTTTTAAAAATTCTACTACAGGAGCTAAGACTATAGCTATCGTAGTGGTAAAAGGCAATGATATAACGCAGCTTTATAGAATAAATGCAAACAATGACGATGTATTGAATGCTAATGAAGTATCGCTTTTAGGAATTTTAACTTCAAATAGCGATACCGGTGTAGTTTTGAGTGATAAAAATATATTAACAGGAGAATAGCAAGCTATTAATTTGAAAGGTTTAAATGTCAAAAAACAAAAAAGAGGATAAAAAGGCTAAATTTGATTACGAACATGAACTTAGAAAGCTTCAGATCGAGCTTTTGAAATTTCAAAACCACGTAAAAGAGCAGGGTCTAAGAGTGCTTATTATCGTTGAAGGGCGTGATGCGGCGGGTAAGGGCGGAAGTATAAAGCGCCTAACCGAGCATCTAAACCCGCGCGGATGTCGCATAGTAGCACTTGAAAAGCCAAGCGACGTAGAGCGCTCACAGTGGTACTTTCAGCGGTATGTGGCGCACCTTCCAAGCGCCGGAGAGATCGTGATATTTGACCGCTCTTGGTACAATAGAGCAGGAGTTGAGCCCGTGATGGGATTTTGTACACAAGAAGAGCACAAGGAGTTTTTGCGCGAGGTGCCAA
The DNA here is from genome assembly GCF_012978795.1 of Campylobacter sp. RM16188. Lineage (NCBI taxonomy): Bacteria > Pseudomonadati > Campylobacterota > Epsilonproteobacteria > Campylobacterales > Campylobacteraceae > Campylobacter > Campylobacter sp. RM16188. The sequence goes on from NZ_LIWQ01000002.1 coordinate 104,063, forward strand.
AATTTGAAGAGATGATAAAAAACTCGGGCATAATTTTCTTTAAATTTTACCTGTCGGTTTCAAAAGAGGAGCAGAAAAAACGCTTCAAAGAGCGCCTCACCGATCCGCTTAAGCAGTTTAAAATTTCGCCCGTGGATGCCAAAAGCCAAGAGCTTTGGGACCAATATACCATCGCCAAATACTCCATGCTACTTGCTTCAAATACTCCCGCTTGTCCTTGGACGATAGTGTCATCCGATAGCAAAAAGCACGCGCGGATAAATATATTTAGGCATATTTTGGCAAATGTCGAATATCCAAAGAAGATAGACGCGAAGAATTTTGAATGCGACTCTGATATCGTAAGAAGCGGCGAAGATGAGATAAGGCTTATGGAAGCGAATTTGAAAAATGATAATTTTTCTAAGATGAAAGGCTAGTTTAACGCTTCAAGCTAAATTTTGATAATCAGAGATAGCTAAATATCTCTGATTACTTTTTCTACTTTTCGCCATGCAAAAATTTGTACCAGTAGCGGGATTGTAGTTATTATCTCTGATGCCATATAAAGAAATATAAGTGTTTGCAGTGAAAACGATAGACCAAAACTTGGTAAAGCTCTTAAAAACAGCACCGCTACAAAACAAAAAATAGAGACGAAAACGTATGTTTTAAAAAGTCCGTTTTGCGTTATTTTGGCTAGTCTTAAATTTATCCTAAGCCATGCTATCCCGACGTATATTAGTATAATAAACACCGCTAAACCTAAGACGCTAAAAATCGTTTCGTTGTTTTTGGCAAAGAGCATTAGGGCGGCTAAACCTACTATTACAAATGTCGCCATAATACTCTTTTTAAATATCTCAAATACTTCGTTTTGAGAGATATCTTGAATAGCTTTTAAGGCATTCCACATATATACGATACCGGCGATAGAGACGATAAGTAGTATCACATTCAAGGCGAGTCTTGAACTTGGATATTCGATTTTGATGAAAAATCCGATTAGAAACGGCACTGCTAAGCTAGCAAACATGATAGCGCTTGATATAAGACCATCTCTTCTAGCTTTTGCTAGCCTCTCATCTTGCTCGACTAAAATTTCATTATTATTCATTAAACTCTCCTAAATTGATAAAACTTCTCGTAATTATACTTAAATTTTACTTCTGTGTGCTAAAAATTTGCGTTATGCTTGGTATTTGCTTGCTGCCTATATCAAATTTAACTCCTCTTATATCCACATCATAAAGCGAGCTTAAATTTTCTTTATTTAGCACCTCACTGCTTTTGCCAAAGACGTAGCTAAGGTCGTTTTTAAGGATGAGAGTGCTATCGGCTACGGCTAGAGCGTGGTTTGGCTGATGAGTGGTAAAGACGATACTTGCATTGCTTTGCTCTTTTAGATTACGAATCAGTGTTAAAACCCTATCTTGATTTTTTAGATCAAGCGCGCTTGTAGGCTCATCTAAAAACATCACTTCACTTCTGCTGGCAATCGCTCTAGCAAGTAAAACAAGCTGCTTTTGTCCGCCCGAAAGGGAGTTAAAACTTTTATTTTTAAGATGTGAAATTTCTAAGCTATGAAGTGCGTCTTCGCAAATTTTGATATCCTCTTTGCTCGGTTTTGAAAAAAGCGAAATTTCACGAATCCGCCCCATTAAAACTATATCAAGCACGTTATAATCAAACGCAACGCTAAAATTTTGCGGTAAAAAAGCAAATTTAGCCTGCGTTTTTACTTCGCCCTCTTTGAGCTTTAAAACTCCCATCATGCAAAACATAAGCGTACTTTTGCCTTGCCCGTTTAGTCCAAGTATCGCTAGTGTTTCGCCTTTGGCAAGGGCGAAATTTAGCCTGCGAAAGAGAAATTTTTGCTCCTCGTAGTAAAATCCCGCATCTTTTATCTCAAGCAGATTTTGCATTTGACGCGCTCCTTTTTAAGAGTATCGCAAAAACAGGACTTCCGATCAGTGCTGAAAGTATGCTAAGAGGCACTTCCGCGCTGCTTATGCTTCTAGCCAAGTCATCCACAAACAGCATAAATATAGCGCCTATGATGAAGCAAGCTGGCATTGAGCGCGTGTGGTCGCTTCCGCATATGAGCCTTGCGATGTTAGGCACGACAAGCCCGATCCAGCCGATGTTTCCGCTTGCGCTTAGTTGCACGGCGATAAGAAGGGTGCAAAGGATCAGTATAAACGAGCGAAGAAGCGTGATGTTTACGCCTAAAACTTTAAGGTCGTCGTCGTTTAGGCTAAGCAGGTTAAACCTGTATCTAAGCATGATCAAAAGTGCCGCGCAAGGCAGGCTTATAACGGCTAAAAGCGTGAGTTTATGGTAGTTTGCGTTTACGAAGCTTCCAAGCAGCCAGTAGATGATGTTTGGCAACACCTCTTCGTTGTCTGCAAGATACTGCACCAAGCTTGTAAGTGCGGCAAATACGCCGTTTATGACGATATCTGCCAGGATGAGCGAGAAAATGTCTGCTTTTGAGACAAATTTGGCTAGGAAAAATAGTGCCAAAAGAGCTAAAATTACAAAGAAAAAGGCAAAGCCTACGATGTAAAACGAGCCAAAACCTATGAGTATACAAAGCGCTCCACCAAATGCCGCTGCAGTGCTAACTCCTACGATATGAGGGCCTACGAGCGGGTTTTTAAAAACGGCTTGCAAGCTAAGCCCGCTAAGCGCTAAAATTCCGCCGCAAAGGCTTGAGAGCAAAATTCTAGGCACTCTAATGCCCCAAATAACGCTTTTAGCCGTTTCGTTATCGCTACTGCTTATTAAAATGCTTAAAACTTCGCTAAATTCGATGTGATACTGCCCCATCCCAAGCGAGACGAGGCAGGTTATAATCCAGATGATTATGAGGGCCGGAAGCATCATTTAGAGTATGATGTGCGGTAGAATTTTTGATAAAACTCCTCAACTTTCTTATCAAAATCCACACCTTTAAAATGCTCAGGATATAGCCTTATAGCCAGCCATTCCTCGCCAAGCGCCATGGCTTCTGCCGTAGGATAGCCCCAAGCCTTGGCAAATTCAGGCATCATGTAAATTTTATCCATCTTGATAGCCGCTACGTTTGCAAGCTGCGGGCTTGACTTAAGCTCGTTTGGGACCTGCGGATAGCGCTCTTGGACAAATATCATGTCGGGATTATAAGCGATTAAATTTTCGGCTGAAATTTGCTTATAGCCTTTGATATCTTTTGCGGCTACGTTTTCTCCGCCCGCTCTTGCAAACAGCACTCCCGTGTATTTGCCGCTTCCGTAAGTGGTGAGATCGGGATTTGCCATGTAAATTCTAACTTTTTTATCTATCTTTAGATTGTCCATTTTGCTTTTTAAGAAAGCTTGTTGATCTTTTACGAATTTAATGAGCTCGGCCGCCTCTTTTTCGCGGTTTGCCACTTTGCCAAGTATCTCAACACCTTCATAATAGCCCTCTGTGTAAGCTTTGGCTTCGTCTTCAAGAGTAGGATTTAGCTTATCTTTTTCTTTATCCTCTCTTTTTGAAAAGCTGATGCCAACAACTGGTATCTTAAGCTCTTCCATTTTTGCGATATATTCGCTTGGGATGTAGTTTGTTACGATAACGACATCAGGCTTTAGCTTAAGAACCGATTCGTGGTTTATGACCTTTAGGTCGCCAGGAGTTGGCATATCCTTAAGGCTTGGAGCAAGGCGAGCATAGTTCTTGCCAAGCGTTTTTTCCCAAGTTTCAAGCACGCCAACGACCTTATCCATGGCGTTTATTTGATTAAGCACGTTTAGACTTTGGTGCTGAAGCACGATTATTCGCTTAACTTCATCAGGAAGAGTCACATCTCTGCCAAGCTGATCGGTGATGACGCGATCTGCAAATAAAGATGAAGCGCAAAGCGCAAGACCTAATGCAAACTTTAAAAATTTGCTCATATTTTCTCCTTTAAATTATTTAAATATATTTTTAAAATTCCTAAATTTAGTATTTATAATATATAAAATATAAAATAATATATTATAAAATTTGTTATATAAATTTGATATAAAATCAATATAAAGATAGCTATAAATTTGTCTTTTTGTACCCGCACGGCTTGAAGACAAGAGGTTTAAATTTGTGTATTACTTCTTGAATAAATTTGAATTAAATTTGCTTGCCGAATTAAAAAAAAGAGCTTGAATTTATATAAATTTATATTTGCAAATTTTCAAAATTTAAAGAGACGACTTATCTTTTGCATATGTTTAATTTATAATTAATAAGTTTTTAAAAAATAATGATATATACTATCAGTTTTATTTTTATCTAAGGGAAATTAATGAGAATTAGTATTTTTGCTTCAAGCGTCATCATGGCTACTTTGGCTTTGGCCGATGCCGGCGGATCTTATTCGGTTGTGCTTCCAAGTGTAGAAGTTGAAGGAATTTCAGAGCAAGATAGTCTAAAAGGCTACATCACTTATGATAGCGCGGAGCTAAATAGAAACGGCTTAAGTAATAAACAGACCCCACAAACCATCGAGACAATCGACATACAAAAAAACCGCAACTACGGCACTAACGATCTTTCAAGCATACTAGAGGGAAACGCGGGCGTTGATGCTGGATATGATATGCGCGGAGAGAGTATAAGGATAAGAGGCTTTAGTATAGACGGCGGAGATATCTATAGAGACGGAGTGAGGGATTCCGGTCAGATCAGAAGAAGCACCGCAAACGTAGAAAGGGTTGAAATTCTAAAAGGTCCGGCTTCTATACTATACGGAAGAAGCGACGGCGGAGCGGTTGTGAATTTGGTAAGCAAGAAGGCAAATTTCATACCTTTGCAAAAGATATCCGCCAGATACGGCAGCTGGTATAGAATGGGTATGGGAGCTGACGTAAATCACGTTGTAAATAGCAAGTTGGCCTTTAGGCTAACCGCAGACGGCGAGCGAGGTAAATCGTGGCGAGATGATATCAAGTATAAAAATTTCATGATAAGTCCTAGCGTTATAGTAACAAACGAAGAGGGTGATATCAGCTTTGAGGCGCAATACACCTTTGATAATGCGTGGAGAGTTCCTGATAGAACGCCTACTAAGGATATATACGATAAGCTTGGGCTTGATTATAAAAAGGGCTTTGCGCATAGCGGCGATTTCGTCGAGGATAGGCTTCATTTCTTTCGCACGGAATTAAATGCCGAGCTGGCAAAGGATATGAACCTAAAATGGATCTTTGGTTATAGGCAAGCCAGTCAAAATTTCGACCACTTTTACGGCGGAACAATAGTAGGCGGCAACAAGATCAGGCAAAACTATGCAAAACAACAGACCGATAACAACACTATCTCAAACACGCTTACGCTAACAAAGGAGCTTGAATTTGAAAGAATTAAGCACAATATAGCGTTTGGATACGACCATAGCCTTGAAAAAAGAGCGCCAAAACTTTGGTTTAGCAGAAGTCATACCGCAGTAGTAGATCCTTATGCACCTTCTAGCAGCTGGGTGTCGCCGAGACTAGAAAAGCTTACTACCGACAATAGACACAAGGCTATAAATCACGGGGTGTTTTTTGAAGACCTCATCAGTCTTGATGATAAATACAGGCTTTTAATCGGCGGAAGATTTGACTTTTATAAATTTAAGACAAGAGATATAAACGGCAAAACAAATAGCTATGACGGAAATTCATTTAGCCCAAGAGTGGGTCTTTTGTGGGATTTTACCGATAATCATACCGCTTACGTTTCGTATTCGCAGAGCTTTGCTCCTTATGGCGGACGAGGAAATATAAATATAAGCACAAACGATATATCAACACTTGATACAAAGCCTCAAAACAACGTCCAATACGAAATCGGATTAAAGAGCAACTGGGCGGATAATAGATTTAGCTCAAATTTGGCGGTATTTCAAATAGAGCACAAAAACATACGTTATCAACCTGACGCCACTAATGACCCATACACTTGGGCTTTGCGCGGTAAAGAGCGAAGCAGGGGCGTAGAACTAAACGTACTGGGGCAAATTTATGGGAATTTATACCTAAGAAGCTCCCTTGGCTATACGGACGCTAAAACTACCGAAGACAAGTCAAACAAGCTATACGAAGGGCTAAATTTAAACAACACCACTAAGCTGCAAGGTAACGTCTTTCTTCGCTACGTAGAAGATAAGAAATGGTATGTGGAAAGCGGTGTTACTGGATATTCTAAGCGTTACAACTACACGGTTTCAAGTAGCAAAGTAGAACAAAACCACCTGCCGGGCTTTGCAAGAGTGGATCTAAGTGCGGGATACAACTTTAATGAAAATGCTCAAATAACGCTAGCTATAAACAATCTTTTAGATAAAAAATATTGGCGTTCAAACGCAAGGCTGGGTGATGAGAGATCGTTTATAATGAATTTTCATTATAATTTTTAATCTTGCGAGGCGAGAGTTTAGGCTCTTGCCCGACCAACTCCGCTTACTATGCCGTGTAGCTATGAAGCCAAATGGCTTGTGCGTAAATTTTATTATTTGAATTTGCTTTACTGAGCAAAACCGGCTTAAAATCATCGTTTTGTTTTTAAACAACTTGCTTGCACCCTATCCGCGCTAAGCTTAAGCGGGATTTAAATTTATCTCCTCTACCTTAATCCAAGCAAATAGTAAGATAAAATTTAGCCCAAGCATTACGATATAGGCGGAGATATTCATATAAGTTTGCGCTTTTAGTTGCATTAATATAGCTTCGTTTGGATTTGGCATATATGTAAAAAATATGAATACTGAGACGCCTATGCTCGCGATAATAAATATACAAGAGGCGATAAATTTTTGATAGCTTCTTAGCGCGTTACTACCGCTTAAATTTGATATCGTTTTTAGGGCTTTGTAGTAAAAATATATTGATATTATCACTGCGATAAGGCTAAAAATTTGCTTAAAACCGACTGTTTTTTGGGTTGTTAATTGCGGTAGATTATTTGCAAAAAAATAAAAACATAGCACTTAATAAAGATGAAAAGCTCATTACCAAAGCGGCGATTATACCATTTTTTCTAGCACCTGCTAACATGTAAGATATTTCTTGCTGGTCTTTTTGCGTGGTTTTAAATTCTTGCATTTTTATCCTTTGTAAATTTGGCTTTGATTTTATATAAAAACGTATTTAAATAAGATAAATTTCTCTGCATATTTTTTAAAGTTCTTCCAAGTTATAATTGTGCTATCAAATTCTCTTTGCTTGCTTGCCAAGCGATGCTTTGGATATTGTTTTAATCACTTTTTAAAATTTAAGCAGATAAATTCTGCAACTCTTTTACGCTCATTTCACTTAAATTTAAGAGATTACGAGTATAAAATTGGCTTTTACTCTTAGCATTTTTGGTATTTTTGGATTGAAATACGTAGGTTTATAAAATTAATTTTGGAGCGATTTATGAATTCGTGCGGGGCAAGCGAGTGAGGGCTAGCTAAATTTGTTAGCCCTCAATGTAGTTTTTAAGTTTGCGTCCTACTTTTGGATGTTTTAGTTTTTTGATAGCCGAGCTTTCTATCTGACGGACACGCTCGCGAGTCACGTTTAGCTCTTTGCCGATCTCTTCAAGAGTACGATCGCTTTCATCCTCAAGCAGACCAAATCTCATTCTTATAACCGCTTTTTCGCGCTCGTTAAGCTGATCAAGAACCTCATCTATTTGCTCTTTAAGGTCGTTTTTAAGTATATGATCCATAGGGCTTAGCGAGCTTCTATCTTCGACAAAATCTCCAAATTTACCGTCTTCTTCGTTACCGATTGGTGCTTCAAGGCTGATTGGCTCTTTTGTGATCTTGATAACCTGCTTAACCTTATCCACGGTTAGCCCAACCTCTTTGGCGATCACGCTCACATCAGGCTCTTTGCCTTCTTCTTGAAGATACTTGCGGTTGATCTTGTTTATCCTGTTTATAGTCTCGATCATATGGATAGGTATGCGTATAGTACGGGCTTGATCGGCTATTGCGCGACTTATAGCTTGGCGTATCCACCATGTGGCGTAGGTTGAAAATTTATAACCTTTTTTATACTCAAATTTATCAACCGCTTTCATAAGACCGATATTTCCCTCTTGGATGAGGTCTAAGAACGGCAAACCGCGATTTGTATAACGCTTGGCGATACTTACCACAAGACGCAAATTTGACTTGGCCATTCTTGTTTTTGCCTCGTCTGAAATTTTCTTACCGCGTTTGATTTGCTCTAAAATTTCTTTTAGCTGCACAGGATCAAGGTCAAATCCCTGCTTACTTGCCTCTTTTGTTTGAAATAGCTTTTTAATCTCTACATAAGTTGAAACCATCGTAGCCTCGGGCACGCGAGCTATGATATCTTCCTTGCTAAGCTTGATGATGTCTTTTAGGATGCTTTTGTGATTTTTCTTAAGCTCGTCGCTAAACATAGGAAGTTTATACTCAAGTCTTTTAAGCTCTCTATCAAACTCATCATCACTCTTTAGAGCCGTTTCCATCGACTTTACGATCTCGCTTATAAGTTTGCTTGTGGGTCCCAGATCCATTAGCTTGTCTTTTAGAATTTTCTTTTTAAAGGCTAATGTCAGCTTTGCTAAAAGCTCATCTTCTTGCTCGACATCGCTTTGTTTGTTAGCCATTTTCATCCAGTCTTTTTTGGCCTTTTCAAGCGCTTTGAAGCTCTCTATAACTTTTTCGGCTCTTTTATCCTCTTTTTTAGAAGGTTTCTTTGAGGTTTCCTCTTCAAATTCCGCCTCTTCGTCAAATTCCTCCTCTTCTTCGTTTTCGCCGTTATCTTCATCATCAAAGCTCTTAAACAGCTCCTTGACTCTTCTTTCGCGGTTGATAAGAGGCTCTTTATAATCAAGTATGAAATCAATCAGATACGGCACAGAGCAAAAGGCATCGATGATGATATCCTCGCCAAGCTCGATCTTTTTGCTTATTTCTACCTCTTCGTCTTTTGTAAGTAGCGAAATTTGCCCCATTTCGCGTAGATACATACGCACGGGACTATCTGAGCGTGACCACTCAAGCAGATCATTTTCGCTAGCAAGGTCAAATTCGTCTTCCAAGATTTCATCTTGAAGCTTTTCGCGCTCCTCTTTGCGCTTTTTAGCATCCTCGATGTTTTTCATCTTGGCTATTTCAGCTGCTGTTATTAGTTTGATTTTGTGTGTTTTGGCTAGGGCTTCTACTTTTTTTGCGATTGCGCTTGTAGGAGCCTTTTCAAAAAATTTGATAAGTTTTTCGTATGTTACGTAGCCTTTGGAATTCTCTTTAAATAACTCTTCAACGAGGGATAAAGTCTCTTTTTTTGCGCTGCTCATTAGGTTCCTTTGCCGTCCGTAGTTGTTTGAAGTAAAAAGTATGTATTATACCGAGATTTTCTTAATCTTTGCCAAAATATAGTTTGGAACACAACTTGCTTAATCTTTTTTGAGATATTAAAATTTAGGAAATTTTATAATGCAAAACGGATATTATCAAGCTACCGGTGCGATGGTTACGCAGTTTAACCGCCTTGATGTCATCTCAAATAACCTTGCAAACATAAACACAATCGGCTTTAAGCGTGACGATGTGGTTGTGGGTGATTTTGAGAGAATTTTTCAGGAATTTAGAGATGTTTTGCCGCTTGAAAATCACACAAAGCAGGCTGCTAAATTTTTAAATAGAACTATCGATAGAGTGCCTCAAATTTCAGAACAATATGTTGATTTTAGTAATAGCGGAATGAAATTTACCGGCAATACGCTTGACTTTGCCATAAAGCGCGAGGATATTTTTTTCTTGGTTGAAACCAAAACAGGCGAAGTTAGGCTTACTAAAAACGGCGCTTTTGGCCTTGATGATGAGGGATTTTTGGTTACAAAAGAGGGCTTTAAAGTGCTTCCGAATAACTATTTTGAAGGCGGAGCAGGCGGGATACAAATTCCTCAAGATGAAAGGCTAAGTGTGGATAAAAACGGAAATATTTACGCAAATGATGAGCAGATCGCAAGATTTTATCTGGCTCAACCAAAAGAGATAAGAAATCTTACAAAAGAGGGTGATAATCTATATGTTGTGCCGAATTTAAAGGAGTTAAGAGATCTTGGCGATGATGTTGATGCCGTTGCTCAGGGTTATACTCAAATTTCAAACGTAAATGCCGTAACCGAGATGGTGGGGCTTATTGAGACAAACCGATTAGTTGATATGTATCAAAAAGTGATGAGAAGCCATATGGACGATCTTAATCAAGACGCTATCAGCAAGCTGGCTTCAACTAAGGTGTAAAAGCTCGTTTTTTAAGCGTATTTAAATGAGTTTGCAAAATTTGGCTTGATGGAGTACTTGTCCTATCTGCGCCAAAATTTTACTGCACAACATTTAAATCTATATTAAAATACTTCGCTTTTGCAGTTTAAAACATTGCTGTAAAAATTTGCAAGTATTTGGAGAATTTAATATAAAAAACAGAATTTGGAACACAACTTGCTAAATATAAGTTTAAAAAATTTAAAAGGATAAGTCATGATGAGATCTATTTACTCAGCCGCAACCGGCATGATAGCGCAGCAGACCCAAATAGACGTAACTTCGCACAATATCTCAAACGTAAATACGATGGGATATAAGAAAAACAGAGCCGAATTTGCCGATCTTATGTATCAGGTTATGGAGTATGCGGGCACTTCGACCAGCTCTACGACAAAAAGCCCTACAGGTATAGAGGTGGGTCTTGGCGTGCGCCCTACGGCGATAACTAAAATTTTCTCGCAAGGACATTTTAAAGAGACAAGTAACAACCTTGATATGGTTATCGCCGGGCATGGATTTTTTCAAGTGCAACTTCCTGACGGCACCACGGCTTATACCAGAAACGGTGCGTTTAAGCTTGATAGCGAAGGCACGATAGTAAATTCAGACGGATATCCTTTGATCCCGCAGATGAGCATACCTGCCGATGCTACGCATATCTCGGTAGGCACGGACGGCACGGTTTCGGTTTTGCAACCGGGTAATGTCGAGATGACGCAGATCGGTCAGATAGAGCTTGCAAATTTTATAAACCCAAGCGGGCTTCACGCGATGGGCGATAACAACTATCTTCCTACAGGCTCAAGCGGCGATGTGGTCGTAGGAACGGCAGGACTTGACGGATTTGGTCAGATCAAGCAAGGATTTGTCGAGATGAGTAATGTCCAGCTGGTTGAAGAGATGACCGATCTTATCACCGGTCAGCGTGCGTATGAAGCCAATTCAAAGGCGATAACGACAAGCGATGATATGCTTCAAATCGTAAATAATCTTAAGAGATAAGCCATGATATATCTTATCTTGATAATCGCGCTTATCCTTGGAATTTGGGTGTTTGATGCAATATATTTTGGCGAGAGTTCAAAAGGACTATAAAATTTAATAAAATTTGAGTAATATTCGCCTTAAATTTTAAATCGCAAGGCTAATATTGAGCTTTTATACTATTTTTAAGATCACAATTCCCGTTATGCTCGGTTTTATTCCGATTGGTATAGCATTTGGATTGCTTGCGGAAAATATAGGCGTAGCTCCTCTTATGACTATGGCTTTAAGCTTGATAGTATATGCCGGAGCAGGGCAATTTGCCTTGCTTTCGATGCTTAGTGCTGGCACGGGTTTGGTTGAAATTTTTCTCGCAAGTTATGTTATAAATTTGCGCCATACTTTTTATTCGCTCGCCCTTTTGAAGGACTTTAAGGGGCTTAAGTTTAAATACTACAACATCTTTGCCTTAACCGATGAAAGTTTTGCGATATTTAAGACGCTTAAGACAAATTCGCAAGAAGAAAAGGATAAGGCATATACGCTTATAAATTTGCTTACTCAAACTTATTGGGTGGTCGGCACTCTGCTTGGAATTTTAGTCGGCAAGGGCATTAGGATTGATTATAGCGGGATTGAATTTTGTCTAACGGCGCTTTTTATAGTCCTTGCTATCGAGATGTTTAAGGATGATAAAAACTACAAGCTTCTTTTCTTTTCGCTTGGACTGGGCGTGTTTGCAACTGCATTTTTCCCTCCGTCATATATGCTTTTACTATCGCTTTTTATTGGATTTACGGTTATTGTCATAGGAGATAGGGTCAAATGAGCGATATCTTAACTTCAGGCATAAATTTAAACTCAAGCCCGCTTGTTATGTCTTTAGTTGTGCTAACCGCTACGGTTGCGACGTTTTTAACCAGAGTTGCGCCGTTTTGGATATTTAAAAAGGATAAGCCAAGCAAGTGGCTTTTAAGCGTTGAACGACATATGGGGCTTTTTATAATGGTTATTTTGGTTTTTTATGCCCTTAAGGATACCAATTTTAAGGAATTTCCTTTTGGCGGACGCGAGATAGTTTCTACTGTTTGCGCTATATTAATTCATCTTAAATTTAAAAATGCGCTTTTGAGCATAGTTTTTTCAACGGCTCTTTATATGTTTCTTTTGAGAATTTGGTAGAAAAATTAAAAAATAATAAAAAAATAATATTAATTGACTTTATATAGTTTAAAGTGTATAATTCAAGCTGAAATTTCAAAATACAAGATCTTGTCGGTTTGAAACTTAAACTTAAAAGGAGATTTAATATGCGTTTTTCGTTAAAGGTGTTTATCGTGATGATTTTTAGTGCTACGATGGCTTTAGCAAAGCCTACAATTTATATTTTAGCAACAGGCGGAACGATCGCGGGAAGCGGATCGGGAGCTCTTGATACAAGCTATACTTCAGGAACCGTAACGGTTGATAAACTAATAGCTGCCGTGCCTGATATCAACAAGATCGCAACGATCAAAGGAGAGCAAATTTCAAATATCGGCTCTCAAGAGATGAATAATGAAGTTTGGCTAAAACTTGCAAACAGAGTAAACGAGCTGCTATCAAGCGGTAAAGCAGACGGCGTGGTTATCACACACGGAACCGATACCATGGAAGAGACTGCGTACTTTTTAAATTTAGTCGTTAAGAGCGATAAGCCTATAGTTATGGTTGGCGCTATGAGAAACTCGACATCGCTAAGCGCAGACGGACCTTTGAATTTGTTTAACGCCGTAAATGTAGCTATGAGCAAAGATAGCGTAGGCAAAGGCGTGGTTGTGGTGATGAATGACGAAATTCACGCTGCCAGAGAGGTTACTAAGATGAATACGACAAGCGTTGATACCTTTAAGTCGCCAAATACGGGTAGAATCGGAACCGTCTTTTACGGAAACGTAAAATACTACATGACCCCTGCTAGAAAGCATACCGTAAATAGCGCTTTTGATATCGCTAAGATAAAAGAACTTCCGCGCGTAGATATCATTTATAGCCACTCAAACGACAATCCTGATTTTGTAAATACTGCAGTTAAAATGGGTGCAAAAGGTATAATTAATGCCGGTATGGGCAACGGAAATCCATTCCCAAGTGCTCTTGAGGCTCTAGGTGAAGCGGTAAAAGGCGGCTTAGTCGTGGTTAGAGACTCTCGTGTAGGCACAGGCGAGACTACTATGAACGGCGAAGTTGATGACACTAAATACGGATTCGTAACAAGCGATAATCTAAACGTTCAAAAGGCTCGCGTTCTACTTATGCTGGGTCTTGCGACAACTAACGATAAAGCGAAAATTCAAGAATTTTTCCTTACTCATTAAGTTTTAATAGGCGGCAAATTCGGTGTCGCCTATTAAATTTTTATCTTAAATTTATCCTTTTTCTTTTAAAATTCAAAATTAATTTTTTAAATTAAGGCATTTTGCTTGAACTATCTTCTTTTTATCGCCACATTTTTTCCTATAAGCTTAATGCCGGGCATAAATATGACCTTTATCTTGGGGCTTAGCATGAGCATAGGATATAAGCGCTCTTTTGCTATGTTGCTTGGACAGCTCTTTTCGGTCGGATTTATAGCCTCCATTTGTATATTTGGCGCGGGAGCTTTGCTTCTTAAATTTGAAGCGGCGTTTAGAATTTTAAAATTTTGCAGTGCGCTTTATATCATCTATCTTGGCGTTATGCTCTTTTTTAGTCGCGGTAAATTAAGCGTTAAAAGCGTGAAAAACGATAAAAACCACAAAGAGCTATTTATTAAAGGACTTATAGTAAGCATATCAAACCCGAAAGCATGGATATTTTTAGCTGCGATTTTACCGCCGTTTTTAAACCCGAACGATCCTTTTGGTATAGAGGCTTATTTGCTTTTGTTTCTGCTGGTTTTCATCGAGTTTATCTGCCTAAACATCTACGCTCTTGGCGGAAGCATGCTTAAAAAATTACTTATAAACCACTTGCGCGCACTTGAGATAGCAACCGCTTCTTTGATGTGTATAGTGGGCGTTTGGATGCTTAGCATCTAGGGCTGTTCGATCACGCAAATTTCATTTTTGATAATCGCTCTTATCGTAAAATAGCTTACTAGGCATATGAAAAAGACAAGCAAGATAAATAAAATCACGCTTAAAATCGCAAAAAACAGCTCGCCGCTTAGCTCGTATGCTCTTAAAAACGCCATACTAGAAGCTGCGGTAGGGAAGGTAAATGCCCACCATGACAGGAAAAATTTTAGCTTTGTGAAATTACGAAACATAAAAAGTATCAGAAATACGAAAAACAGCGTTAAATTTAACAAAATTTGAGTCGTTGTATCGAAATTGCCCGTAAGTTTCAAGTAGCCTAAAAATCCCACCGCAGGCGGAGCTATGAGTATAAAAAGAGTAGGGATAAATTTCTGTGCGAGCTGATCGTGAAATATAATGCGATAAAAAACGATAGTAAATAAAACCACCCAAAAAAACATACCCACGCTAAAGTAATACCACAAAAACAAGCTAGACTCTTTGCTTGCGATAACTACTACGAGGTTGCCGACTATCGGGATGAACCAAGCGGGATTTGAGTGGGTTATGAGCATGTTTTTATTTATCCAAAACGAAACTACGTAAAGCGTCAAAAAGCTTTGAATCGCAAGTGCAAAATAAAATAAAATTTGATGCAAAAGATCAAATTCACGCCACATCGCAGATAACAAAAATAGTGAAATACTAAATGCCGCAAAGAAATTTATCTTGATAGGATGGGCAAATTCCTCTCTAACCTGCTCGTTAAATTTTATAAATTTAACGAGATAAATAGTAGCGATAAGTATAAAAACAAAACTCGTTATAGATCTTAAAATTTCAAATACGAAATTTGATAGACTAAAGACCAAATTTAACTTCTCATAAGCAAGGCCTAACCCTCCAAGCCCCATAATAACGGCAAAAAACATAATCGGAAAGTTTTTTATCTTACTCATTGCGTCGCTTTTGTTTTGAAATTCGCTCATAAAAATCCTTTTAATTTATTTTTATGCAATATTACCTATAATGGCTCTATTTCTCAGTGACGTTGTCACAAAGGATTATTATGCTAAGCAAAGAAGATAAGAAAATTTTAGATGATGAATTTATAAACAGGTTTGAAATTTCTCCCACAGACGCTAAGAAAATTTATGAAAGCGCAGTTGCAAAGAGGCTGAAAAAGGGAACTTTGATATATAGCAAAGATGAAAACTGCGGATATATCATAGTAAAAAGCGGTGTTTTAAGGGCGTTTATAACCTCTCAAAATCTCAAAGAGATAACGATATTTAAGCTTGAAAGCGGCGATAATTGCGTTATTTGTTCATCTTGCACCATGAGTTCTTTTGATACCGAGATAACGCTTAGTATACAAGAAGACGTCGAGGCGATACTTATACCGATTCAAATTTTTAAGGATATTAAAAGCAGCTATGCAAGCGTACTAAATCATGCTCTTAGTCTGATTTCTGCTAGGTTTGCCGCTGCCATAAGCGTTATGGAGCAAGCTCTCTTTGCGCCTCTTGTAAGTAGGGTTAAAAATTTTTTAATGGAAAATTCTAAAAACGGCGAAATAGCCATCACTCACGAAGAGCTTGCAAATCACCTTGGAAGCGCGCGTGAAGCCGTTTCAAGGATATTAAAAGAGATGGAAAAAAGCAAAGCGATATCTCAAAAAAGAGGCAAAATTTATCTGCTTGATAGCACTCTTTAAATTTGTTTTTAAAGCAAATTTATCTTTATACGCTTTATGTTTTTTATGGATTAAAATTAAGTGATAATGTTACAGATAAAAAATTTGTTTTTAGCTATCATTCCAATAAACTAAAACAAAGGACATAAAATGCTAAGCACGAAAAGCAGAGCTATAAGAGTGATTTTTGGAATTTTGTTGATGGCTTTGATATGGTATTTTTTTAAAAGCTATTGGGCTTTGATAGGGCTTGTGCCTATCATCGTAGGGCTTACGGGATTTTGTCCGGCATGCTATTTTATGGGCAAGTGCTCCATAAAAAGATAAATTTGCTTATCCTTTCTTATTTAGGGCTTTAAAGGCGATTTTTAGATTGCTTTTAAAGCCCTTTTATTCGGTATTCTTAATTATATTTGATGAATTATTTAGCTTTATTTTGTTAAAATCAGACAAAATTTAACGATAAGGTTTGATATGAAACAAGGTAAAGTTTGGAAATTTGGCGACAATATAGATACCGATATCATCATCGCCGCACGCTATCTAAACACCTCTGACGAAAATGAACTTGCAAAGCACATAATGGAAGATGCCGATCCTAAATTTAGCTCTAAAATTTCAAGCGGCGACATTATAGTGGCGGGCGAAAATTTCGGTTGCGGAAGCAGTAGAGAGCATGCTCCTTTGGCTCTTAAGGCAGCAGGCATAGGAGCTATAGTAGCAAAATCTTATGCGAGAATTTTTTATAGAAATAGCTTTAATACGGGTCTTTTGATACTAGAGATAAGCGAGACTGACGAGATAAACGAGGGAGATGAACTTAAAATCGACGTTGATAGCGGTGTGATAGTAAATTTAAGTACTAAAAAAGAGTATAAATTCAGCCCGATACCTGAATTTATGCAAGAGCTTTTAAAAAGCGGCGGACTTATCGAATATGCGAAGAAAAATTTACAAGGAAAATAATGAAGAGATATAATATTGCGGTAATTAAAGGCGACGGGATCGGTCCTGAGATAGTAGATGAGGCCGTAAGGGTTCTTGATGTGGTTAGTGCAAAGCACGGATTTGAGCTTAATTATGAGTTTTTTTTAATGGGCGGAGCCGCGATTGATGTTTTTAAAGAGCCGCTTCCCGATGTTACACTGCAAGGTGCGCTAAATAGCGATGCGGTACTTTTTGGAGCGATAGGCGGAGATAAATGGGATAATATGCCTCGCCATTTGCGCCCTGAAAGCGGACTTTTAAAGCTTAGAAAAGAGCTTGGTGCTTACGCAAATTTGCGTCCTGCATTTGTATTTGACGAGCTTGTTGATGCCAGCACCCTGAAGCCAAGCGTGCTTCAAAATGTGGATTTTATAGTAGTTCGCGAGCTAACGGGAGGAATTTATTTCGGACAGCCTCGTGAGAAAAAAGATGATAGCGCTTTTAACACTATGATATATACAAAGCCTGAAATTGAGCGCATAGCAAAGGTTGCCTTTGAAGCGGCGATGAGTCGCAAGAAACACGTCTGTATGGTTGATAAGGCAAATGTACTTGAGACCAGCCAGCTTTGGCGCGAAACGGTTGCCGAAGTGGCTAAGAGCTATCCTGAGGTGAAGCTTGATTTTATGTATGTGGATAACGCGGCTATGCAGATGGTAAGAAACCCGCGCCAATTTGACGTGATACTTACTGAAAATTTATTCGGCGATATATTAAGCGATGAGGCAAGCATGGTAGTAGGCTCGATAGGGTTGCTTCCAAGTGCGAGCATAGGCGGCAAGGTAGGCATTTACGAGCCTATCCACGGATCGGCTCCCGATATCGCGGGGCAGGGCATAGCAAATCCTATCGCTACGATATTAAGCGCTGCAATGCTGCTTAGATATTCATTTGGCGAAGAAGAGGCGGCAAAAGATATAGAAAATGCCGTGCAAAAAGCACTTGCAGAGGGCTATAGGACAAAAGACATAGCCGAATTTGGCGCTAAAGAGGTCTGCTCTACAAGCGAAATGGGCGGAATCATAGTTGATTTTATAGACGCATGATGAAAAATACGATAACCGAAGCTTTGATATATGAGGCTCAGGGGCTTAAAGATGACGCGCTTTTGGTTTATAGAAACATTCTTAAAGCAAGCCCTGATAATAAGGACGCCCTAAACGCCATCAAGCGTCTTAGCGGTCTTAGAAAGCGCGATAAGAGCGTTAATGAGCAGATGCGGGATTTTTTTATAAACATGAAGACAAGCGAAGAGTTAAATGAATTTAAAAGGTGGCTGATTAAGATATGAAACTTGAAGATATTGCAAAAATGGCTATCGACGAGGTTGCCGCAGAGCTTGAAAACGCTAAAGAACATGAGCCAAAAGAGCCTGCAAGGCAACCTATAATCATAGAAGAGAGTAAAATTAACGGCGAGATAAACGGCGAAGAGATATTTTTGCGCAATCTCAAAGAGCGAATTTTAGTGCTTTTTGAAGGATTAAACGCAACCGGTAGGGAAAATTTAGAAGACAGACTTGAACTTACGCTAAAATTTTTGGAATTTGTGCTTGCAAATGTCGAAAATAGGCTCGAAAATCTCCAAACTAAATGAACTAAATAGAGTGCGAGATATACTCTCGCCTCACACGAGTCGCGCATATCTGGTAGGCGGAGTTGTGCGCGATATACTTCTTAGCGAGCTTAGAGCTACCGGTTTAAAAGCGAAATTTAAACCCGAAAAAACAGACTTTGATATAGAAATTTATGACATTGAACCTGCCAAATTTGATGCTTTGATGAATGAAAACGGTGCAAGCGGAGTTGGGAAAAGCTACTTTGTCTATAAATTTGAAAATTTTGATCTATCCTTGCCTCGCACCGAAAGTAAAGTAGGCGATGGTCATAAGGCGTTTGAAGTAAGTTACTGTAATGACGAAAAGCAGGCTTCAAAGCGCAGGGATTTTACTATAAACTCCATGATGATAAACATCTTTAGCGGCGAAATTTTAGACTTTAACGGCGGGATGAGCGATCTTAAAAAGGGTGTTTTAAGGCATATCGATGATGAGAAATTTTGCGAAGATAGTCTTAGGGTTTTAAGGGCTGTGCAGTTTAGCGCTAGGCTAAATTTTATGGTTGTGCCAAAGACGTTAAAACTAATGAAAACGCTTAGCATAGACGATCTTAGCAAGGATAGGATATCAGCCGAGCTAATGAAGCTTTTTAGAGCCAAATTTCAAGATGTGGGAGCTAGATATCTATATAAGCTTGGGCTTTTTAAAGCTCTTTTTGGATTGAATTTAAGCCGCAATCAGGCTGATAATTTTATCAAAAAGCTAGCAAGCGCTATCAAATTTCAAAAAGATGAGCGAGAGTTTTTGTATCTGCTTGCAGGTATGTTTGGTTTAAAAGAGCAAATTTTAAAGGAGCTAAATTTGCCAAATAGCTTTAAGGCTTGCTTTACTCAGCTGTTTTTTAGCCGCAGAGTAAGCGATAAGGAGCTTTTGGAAATTTCTCTTAAAATGCCGCTTAAAGAGTGGTTAGGGCTAAATTCGGACAGTCTTGTAAAAAGAGCTAAGAAATTTGGCGTATATGATAAGAAATTTGATGCCAAAATAGACTCTGCAGCAGTTATAAAAGAGGGCTTTAAAAATGAGCGGATCGCGGCTGAAATTTTAAGGCGCCAAAGGCTAGCCATAGATAAATTTTTAAAAGATTTCGCTCGCTAAATTTTTAAAATAAACCTCCATTTAATAGATATAAAAGCGCAATTTGGCTAAAATCAGAGCTTATTTAAAAGAGGTTAGATGAAAAAATACATACTTAAAATTGAGTGTCAAGACGAAAAGGGCTTGATTTATAGAATTTGCGATGTGGTCTTTAAATACCACCTTAATATCGAAACGAACAATGAATTTGTCGATTATGACAGCAATAGATTTTTCATGCGGGCTTCGCTTGCAGGCGAGGTTAAGACTGCCGAATTTGTCGGCACGCTTGAGGCGTTTTTGCCAAAGGGTGCTATCATAGAGTGCATCGAGGCTACTAAGAAAAATATCATTATCTTAGCGACTAAGGAAGCGCATTGTATCGGCGATTTGCTTATAAAATTCGATAGCGGCGAGCTAAATGCAAACATCCTTGCTGTAATCGCAAATCGCGAGAATTTAAAAGAGCTTGTAGGGAGATTTGATATCCCGTTTCACTATATCAACGCAGACGGTATAGAGCGCGATAAGCACGAAAAATTGGTGCTTGAGGCTATGGGTAAGTATAAATTTGATTATGCGGTTTTAGCAAAATATATGAGAATTTTATCGCCGAATTTCGTTAAGCGCTATCCAAAGCAAATTATCAACATACATCATTCGTTCCTGCCCGCATTTATCGGCGCAAATCCTTATAAGCAAGCTTATGAAAGAGGAGTTAAGATCATCGGCGCTACGGCGCATTTTGTAAATGACGATCTTGATGAGGGTCCGATAATCGCTCAAGACGTTATTAGCGTAAATCACGAAATGAGCTGGCAGCAGATGCAAAAAGCAGGCAGAAGCTGCGAGAAAAACGTGCTTTCGGCTGCACTTGATCTTGCTTTGGAAGATAGACTTTTCGTGCATAAAAATAAGGTCATAGTCTTTTAATGTTTAACATCGTTCTTGTAAGTCCGCAAATTCCTCAAAACACCGGCTCTATAGGCAGAATGTGCGTCAATGCGAATTTGAATTTGCACATCATTAAGCCAACCGTGTTTGATCTAAGCGAAAAAGCAGTTAGACGCGCGGGACTTGATTACTGGAAGGATTTAAAGCTTAGCGTTTGGGAGAGCTTGGATGAGTTTTTGCACGCAAATGCAAAATTTGAAGATAGGTTTTTTTACGCTACGACAAAGACGGATAGATTTTATTTTGACGTTAAATTTAAAGAAGGGGATTTTATCTTTTTTGGAGGTGAGAGCACGGGGCTTCCTATGCAGCTTATGCAAAGAAATTTCGCTAACGCTATAACTATTCCTATGGGGAAGCTCGGAAGAAGTTTAAATTTGGCTACGAGCGCAGGAATTATAACATACGAAGCAATACGCCAAAATATCGATAAATTTGATTTAAGGAACACTATTTGAAACAATTCTTACTTTTTTTAGTCGCCGCCGCTTTTGCTTTGGCTAGTGAGCTTAGCATAGCGACTTATAACGTTGAAAATCTCTTTGACGCTAAAAACGACGGAAGCGAGTATAAAGACTTCGTAATCGGTAAATCGGCATGGAATTTAAAAGAGGCAAACGCCAAATTTGACCGTATCAAAGAGGATATAAAAAGACTTGATGCCGATATAATAGCGCTTCAAGAGATAGAAAATGAAGAAATTTTAAAAGAGCTTATGAGGCATACGGGGTATAAGTATTTTGCCTTTTCAAAGGATAAAAGAGCGCCTATAGGGCTTGGGCTTTTGTCAAAAATAAAGCCGCTTAAAACTCAAATTTTCAAAGTGCCAAACGTAAAAACAAGAGATATCGTAATGGTTGATTTTGAGCTTGACGGCGAGGTTTTTAGCGTATATGTAAATCATATGCCTGCGCAAAAAAACTCGCTTAAAAGCAGACAAGCAGCCTTTAGAACGCTCAAAAACGCTATACAAGAGGATAAAAACGCTATTTTGCTGGGTGATTTTAACACTCCATACGGAGAAAAATCTTTGCTAAACGATATACTGATTAGCAGGCAGATGAGCGATTTGTGGGAGTTTTTGCCAAAAGATGAAAGATATTCGCATATAAATTTAAGCCCGATTGATCACGTCGTGATGTCAAAAAGTATGTTTGATAAAAGAGGCATAGAGTATGTTTATGGCAGTTTTGAAGTCGTAAAACCTCTAAATTTCGCCAATTCAAAGCCAAAATTCGGCGAAAAGATTGCAGGACTAAATTCCGATCATTTTCCGCTTAGATTTAAAATTAGCATTGGCAAAAAGGCAAATGAATTTACTAAAGCAAGTATCGACACTCTTTTTAACAACCCAAGCAAAGCACCTTATGAGCTTGAAAAAGTTTGCGTCATATACAAGGATAAAAAAGGCTTTATCATATCGCAAAACGGACGCGGAATTTACGTATATGACCCTGATAATAGCTATTTGCTCGGAAGCGTAATGGACGTGGTCGTAAATAGTATCGGCGAATTTAAAGGCGCTCTTGAAGTAAATTCCATGAGAGTGGTTAAAATACACGATAAGCTTGCCGATGTCAAAACGCAAATGCTAAGCGCTAGCAGGCTAAATGAGGCCAGAGCCGGAGATGTGATAGCAAGTATTTCGGGCGAGATAAAAAAAGGCAGACTCATCACGCCTTACGGAAGCGTTAGGGTTTATAATCCTAAAGGCAAATTGGCTGATACAAAAAATGCGGAATTTAAAGCCGTGCGCGTGGGGGTTTATAAAGGCGAAATTCAGTTGGTGGTCGAGTGATGGCGTTGCTTGATAGCTTGATACTGGTTGCTTTTGTGCTTTTTATGGTGTTTTTGGTGCGCGGATTTGTCGTGCAGATGAGAGATAAAAATGAAAAAAGAAAACTTAATAAAAAAGATGAAATTTAAAGAGAGTGAGTTATGAAAAAAGAGCTTTTAATTGAAATCGGCGTTGAAGAGTTGCCGGCGATTCCGTTTTTGAAAGAGGCGGGAAATATCAAGACCAAATGGCAAGAGGTGCTGGCTGAAAATAGCCTAAAAAGCGAGTGCGAGTTTTATTACACACCTAGAAGGATTGTCTTTTATCATCCTGAATTTGCGATTAAGCAGCCTGACGGATTTGCCGAATTTATAGGCGCTCCAAAGCAAGTTGCGATGAAAGATGGCGAATTTACGCCTGCTGCGCTTAGCTTTGCTAAAAAGTGCGGTATAGGTATTGGTGAGCTGAAATTTGAGATGATAAACGGTAAAGAAGTTTTGTATCATAAAAAGCCGGTTGAAGGAAGACCTAGTAAAGAGCTACTTGGCGATATGATAGAGAAATTTTTGCTAAGCCTAAATTTTGGCAAATCAATGCGCTGGGGAGAGGGCAAATTCGAGTTTATCCGTCCGATTAGATCGTTTCTTTGTCTGCTTGACGGTGAAGTTGTTGAGTTTAATAAATTTGACGTGGCGTCATCAAATAGCATCTATCAGCACAGGAGCGTTAGCTATGAGAAATTTAGTGTAAAAAACGCTCGCGAATACTTTGATAGCATGGATAAGATAGGCGTTATTTTAGATCAAGAAGCTCGCAGGCAGAAAATTCTCGCTCAGTTTAAGAGTATAGAGCAAGAAAGCGGCTTTAGCATAGAGATAGATGAGGCTTTGCTTGATGAGGTTGTGGCGATTACGGAATTTCCGACCTCTTTGCTTGGCGGGTTTGACGCAAAATTTTTAGAAGTGCCAAGCGAGGTTATCATTACTTCCATGAAAGAAAACCAACGCTATTTCCCGGTATTTAAAAATGGCAAACTAAGCAATCATTTCGTAGTGGTAAGTAACGCTATATGTGATGATTATGCGCTTATTATAAAGGGTAACGAAAAAGTGCTTCGCGCAAGACTAAGCGATGCTATGTTCTTTTGGCAAAGCGATTTGGCGGCTGAATTTAGCCCTGAAAAGCTTAAAAACATAACATATCTAAAAGAGCTTGGAAGCACTTACGATAAAGAATTAAGAGAGCTTAAGGCGGCTCATGAACTAGCTAAAATTTATGCAGATAGACTCAAGAAAGAGGTGGGCGAGAATTATGAAGCTTTGCTTGAAAGAGCGGTAATGCTTAGCAAGGCTGATTTGACAACGCAGATGGTTTATGAATTCCCTGAGCTTCAAGGCGTGATGGGCGGATACTACGCAAGGGCCAAGGGTGAGAGTGAGGCGGTAAGTTTGGCGATATCCGAGCAGTATCTGCCAAGTGGTGAAAATAGCCGGTGTCCAAGCGGTGTATTTGGTTCGGTTGTTGCGATAAGCGCAAAGATCGATACGCTCATGGGGCTATTTAGCGTAGGCAAAATTCCAAGCGGGAATAAAGACCCATACGCTTTGCGCCGCGCCGCAAACGGCATTATAAGGATTGTGCTAAATGAAGGACTTAAATTTAACGTGAGCGAAATTCTTAGCTCGCTTGCGCCAAATTATGCTAAATTTGATCTAAAAACGCTTGAAAATTTTATATTTGATAGGCTTTATACATTTTTTGACGTTAATCCTTCAATCATCAAAGCTTGTCTAGCAAGCGAGAAAAAGGATATATTAGCTCAGTGTGAAGCCATAAATGCGCTTAGTGAAATTAGTGCGGCGAGTGATTTTAGAGAGAATTTCAGCACCTTTAAACGCCTTGCAAATATCATTAAAGACGAAGAGATAGGCTTAGTTAATGAAGCTTTGTTTGAAAACAATGCCGAAAGCGAGCTTCAAGCGAAATTTAAAGAGGCTATAAGCAAAGACGAGTCTTATAAAGAGCGCTTGCAAAGTCTGTTTGGATTAAAGTGCGCGATTGACGGCTTCTTTGATAAGGTTATGATAAACGTTGATAGCGAGCAAATTCGTAAGAATCGCATTGCGATAATCGGACAAATTTACAAGGAATTTTTAAAAATCGCAGACATAAAAGAGATAAGTCTTTGATGAAATTTGGCGGTATTGTCGCTTGGCCGTACCGCCGTTTTTACTCTGATCCGCGTGCAAGAAGCGATAATGGCTCAATTTAAAATGCTTTTATAATTTATAAAATCGCACCTGTTTATTTTTAGTAATTTCAAAAATATCAATCTAACACGCTTAAAACAGCCGTAAGATCAGCCATCCCTTGTGTATATAAGGCTGAGGTTGTAACCGCATTAATCCCGGTAGCCGCATAAAGAGCTATGTTTTTAGCGTTTATACCGCCGCTTGCGATAACGATAGTATTTGGGTTAGCTCTGTTTTTTAAATTTACAGCCTCTTTGAGTTCATCTATATTCATTTTGTCACACTGAATCACGTCTGCACCGGCCTTTAAAAGCTTAGCGAAATTCTCAAGATTTTCACACTCCACGGCGACCTTTTTTTCGGGAGTTTTGGCTTTAAAATTTGGAATGTGTGCTAAAAAATCATCAAAACTACCGTATGCTTTGATGTGATTATCAAAAAACAGCACACTATCGCTTAAATTTAGTCTATGAACTCCTCCGCCTCCTTCTAAAACCGCCTTTAAACAGAGCTTTTTAGCAAATGGAAATGTCTTTCTTGTGGTTAAAATTTGGCATTTGTCGCTTACTTTTCTTGCTTCTTTAACCATCAAATTCGTATAAGTTGAAATTTTGCAAGCGTATTCAAGCGTAATTTGAGCTAGTTTCCAAACCTTATGCACGTCATTGTAGCTTCCTGAAATTTTAATTATCGTTTCACCTTCTCTTGCCTGCTTGGAATTTGGCACGCAAATTTTAGCCTCACATCCTAGTAAATTTGCGATCTTAGCCGAGATATCAACGCAACTTACGATGATATCCTCTCTTGTTTTTATCTCCAAAACAGCGTTTTTATATATATTTTGAAGGCTTGTCGTAAGATCAAAGTAGGGCAAGTCCTCGTTGATGTAGTCTAAAATTTCAGCTTCGCTTATCATCATCTTTGATCTTTTTCGTCTTTGCGGTTTTGGCAAGTCTTTTCTCTACGGCTTGCTTCTTTTGCGCGTTTATTATCATATTTTTAAAAATTCCGTTATCATAAAGTCCCGCATGATATAAAGAAAAGCCTACAAAAGCCCATCCTGAAACGACATGAAGTCTTTTAGCGGCTTTGCTTTTTAGGTTAAATGAAGTAAGACAGACTGTCGCTAAAGTTACGCTCATGCCGACTTTAGCAACCTTTCTATGCGTGTTTAAATTTAAAAGCTCTCCGCTTATCATTATCTTCCTTTCCAGCAAGTTGTGCCTTCTATACCGAGGCTTTCAGGGTGAAATTCAGGATTTACACCTGCTTTGCGTTGATTTTCATAGTCTTTTAATACCTTCATGACGACCTTTGAAAGCAGAAGTATCGCTATGATGTTTATGGTGGCCATAAATGCCATGGTAACGTCTGCTATATTCCAAGCTATTTTTAAATTCATCTGCGAGCCTACAAATACCATAATAACCGCTGTAGCTTTAAATAGTAGCATGGGTTTATTGTCTTTGGTTAAAAATTTCATATTCGCTTGTGCGTAGTAGAAGTTGCCTATAAGCGAAGTGATCGCAAATAGCACCACCGCAACCGTGGTAAAGTGAAGCCCTATATCGCCGTAATACTCTCTCATAGCCGCTTGAATGAGCGGAAGCGCCGTTAGTGGCTCGCCGTTTGCGGCTAGTTGCTTTGTAAGATAGGCCTTGGAAAATAATACTATAAGCCCTGAAGCTATACAGATAGTCATATCGATAAAAACCGAAAGAGCTTGCACTAGCCCTTGCTTTACCGGATGGCTTGTGTGTGCCGCTGCGGCTGCATTTGGAGCTGAGCCCATACCGGCTTCATTTGAAAACAGACCGCGCTTAATGCCGATAACTATTACGCTGCCTGCAAATCCGCCAAAAATCGCCTTAAAGTCAAATGCGCTATCTAATATAAGCCTCATAACTTGCGGAATTTCGTCTAAATTCATGATGATGGCTATAAAAGCAAGCGTTACATAAGTAAGAGCCATGAAAGGAACTACATAAGAGCTTACCTTGCCTATGACGTGGCTTTTTGAGAAAAACAGCAAGAAGCTAAACGCCATTAAAATTATCCCGATGGCAAACGGAAGAAGGCTGTCCTGAAATGAAACTCCGCTTCCGCTTTGATCATAATAAATTTCAAAAGCCGAAGTCATCGTGTATGACTGAAGTCCGTTAAAACCGTAAGCATAAGTAATAATCAGGATAACTGCAAACAAGCTTCCAAGCCACTTTATGCCAAGTCCGTTTTTGATGTAATACGCAGGACCTCCCTTGAACCCAAGCCTGTCTTTAGTCTTATAAACTTGCGCTAGGGTGCTTTCGGCAAACGCAGAAGCCGAGCCTAAAAACGCCATGATAAACATCCAAAATAGCGCTCCCGGACCGCCTGCGACTATGGCTGCGGAAATTCCAGCGATGTTGCCTATGCCTACTCTTGAGGCGGTTGAGATCATCAGTGCTTGAAACGGCGAAATTTGGTATTTGTTGTATTTATCTTTCTTTTCAACTAGCACCTTAAGAGCCTCAACAAACATCCTAAACTGAACAAATCTAGTGATGTAGCTAAAGTAAATTCCCGCAAAAATAAGAATAATAACTAAAAAATAGCTATATAAAAACCCGTTTAAAAAATCCAATTTATCGTTTATGTCGTTTAAAAATTTATCCATTAACTGTCCCAAGATTAAAATTTTATAAATCACCCTTTTTAAGCTTTACGCCTTTCATGGAATTTGCAAGTAGTCCTATCGTGGTGCCGTTATGTAAAAATGCAGTTGCGATAGGGTTTAAAAGCCCAAATGTAGCGCCTGCTAATATAAGCGAATTGATGCCGACCGTGGCGTTAAAATTCGTATTTATAAGTCGCATGGTTTTATTTGCCATATCTTTTGCGGTAACAACTGCGTATATATCGTCTTTTAGCAGGCTTATGTCAGCCGTGGCTTTTGCTATATCGGCACCCTTTTGCATGCTTATACCGACATTTGCACGCATAAGGCTCGGCGCATCGTTTATGCCGTCTCCTATGAAAGCTACGTTTTTGCCCTCTTTTTTAAGGTGCTCTATGATCTTTGCCTTATCCGTAGGCAAGCAGTTGGCAAATACCCTATCGATACCAAGCTCGCTTGCTACCTGATGAGCCTTACTTTCGATATCGCCTGTTAGCATTATGAGCTCTTTTACGCCCATTTTTTTAAGCTCCTCAAGCGCTTCTTTGGCGTTTTCTCTCATCGTATCTTTCATGGCTATTACACCCAATAGCTCTTTATCGTATCCTACGTAAAGAAGGGTTAGTCCGTTGGTAATGGCGTTGCTTATGATGCTTTCATGCTCTTTAAAGCAAATTTTCTCATCATCTTCAAGAAAATGCCTACTACCTATCACGACTTCCTTGCCGCCTACATAAGTCTTAACGCCGTGAGCTACGATAAATTCAACCTCATCGTGGTGGATATGGTGAAATCCTATCTCGCGAGCCGCTTTTACGATGGCTTCTGCTACGGGATGGAAGTAGTGCTCCTCTGCGCTTGCCGTTAAATTTAAAAGCTCGCTTTTACTTACGTTTTCTTTAAATGAGTGAATTTCTACTACCTGCAAGCTTCCGTAAGTGAGCGTACCGGTCTTGTCAAATACAAATGTATCCGCAGCCGCAAGCGCCTCTATGGCCTTTGCTCCTTTTATGAGAACTCCGTTGCGACCCGCCTTTGATATGCTTGACTTAAAGGCAACCGGAGTTGCAAGCTTAAGAGCGCATGAGTAATCAGCCTGAAGCACCGAAGCGACGCGAGTCATGTCGCTACTCATGATATAAGAAAGACCGGCAAGCGATAAGGTTACCGGCACTAACTTATCGGCAAGCTTAGTAGCCTTTAGCCCGACGCTTGATTTTTCATTAAGCGAGCTTTGGATGTATTGCTTTATGCGAGCGGTTGCAGTCTCCTCACCGACTCCCTCCGCCCAAATTTTTATGCGTCCATCCTCAACTACCGTTCCGCTCATCACACGATCGCCGCGCTCTTTTTTTACAGGTTCGGCTTCACCTGTCATGGATACTTGATTTACGCTTGCCGAGCCTTCTACTATATATCCGTCTATGCCGATACTTTCGCCTGCACCCACTACTACGATATCACCTATCTTTACGCTTTCGGTGGCTACTTTTGTAAGGGTTTTTTTGCCTTTTTCTATCTTCTCTACCCAGACTTCTTCGATATTTGGCTTTGCAAGCTCTTTTACCAGATCATCGCTTCTGTGAACCGCGCTTTCTTCCATGTATTCACCAAGCGCAAGCATCAAATTTGTACTGTTTGCCGCCAAGAAATCACGCCTTGCAAGACTTACTCCAACAGCCATTGATTCAAGTACTTTTGATGTGACACCTTCGCTAAAAAGCTCCTTAATACCTTCGCTAAAAAGCGGAGCCGATGCGTAAAGCGTAGCTAATCCTTTAAATTTATGATCGGGCAAAAGCGGATTAAGCGCCATAGATAAAGCCGCTTTATAGATCTCTGCCTTGCTTGGCTCTTCTTTTGTTTTGGTTAGGTTTTTGATCTTTAAATTTTCTAAAAATTTAGTTATATCATCTAAATTTGAGTAAAATTCTACGATTATGCTCTTTGCTTTTTTATTGAGCCTTACGCTTTTTACGTATTTAAATTCCGAAATTTGAGCTTCTAAAAAACTTTCATCGCAGTTTGAAGTGATCTCATCACAGATAAACCTAACTCGGTTTTTGCTTTGATGAGCTATGCGAATTTTATTTTTGTGACTCAATTTCAGCCTTTACGTCTTCAAATCGTTCTTTTAGCTCCTCAAATCCGGCTTGAAGCAAATTTGATCCCTTTACGATAGCCGAGAATATCGCTTGTTGAGCTTTTTCATTTGATAATACGTAAGCTACCGCACCGCCTATTAAAGCGCCTTTGATGAAGTGAGCGGCGTTAAAATTCTCAGGAACGAAATCTTTTAATGCGCCATTTACGCTCTTGTCAAAAGCACTTGGCATGCCCGTAGTTCTTACGGTTGTTGTCGTGGTAGTAGTGCTTCCGTCATCGTTTAGCTTATTTACGGTTTGAGTTGAATTTATATAAGGGTTGTTCATATTTGTTCCTCTGGATTTATTAATTTTTCTGTTAATACTATAGTCCCTACGCCGATTGCCGTAGTAAGCGCCGCACCTATATAGTTTCTTCTTACGAGTTTATTTGAAGCGCTGATCGCACAAGCTGCGGCTATGCCTCCTTGCAAGCCTAGCTTTAGAGTTTTTTTAGTCGCTTCTTTGCAGCTTATGTTGCCTTTTTTGTATTCGTTGTAGCTTAGTCCGCCCACCGTTATGCCTGCGATTAAGGCTCCGCTTATCATATGATCGATAGGAAGCCTTGTTGTTGAAGTTAGCGGGTTCATTATTCAGCGCCTGCCACCGGTGTTGTATCTACTTTAGGAGCAGCCGGTTTTTTAGCTCTTGGCGCTCTTTTTTTCTTTGCTGCCGGAGCTTTTTCTTGGGTTTTTTCTACTTTGGCTTCAGCTTTTTTTCTGCCTTTTTTGACCTCTTTTTTGATGTCTTTTGAAATTTTTTCAAATTTCTCTGTAGTAAATTCCTTTACTTCGTTTGCTACGTTTTTACCTTTTTCAAGTCCGCACTCAAGTGCCGATTTTACTTTTTTTCTGTTGTTAAATGCCGCTACGACAAGTCCGCCTGCCACAACTCCTGCTATAAATGGTAGTGCCATGTTGAATCCTTTATTGTTGGTTTTGTTTATCATCTTCTTTGCCTTCTTGTTTTATCATGTTGTTTAAAAATACCCCCGCAAGCCCACCAAGCGCAAGCCCACCGAAAAATGATATATGAGGACTGTTTAAAAGTGCCGCAATATCCTCTTGCGATCCTCTGCCTGAGGCTACTTTTTCTAAAATTTTACTCATCTCTTTAAATGAGTTCTCGTTAAATCCGCCAAAGCCGAATTTATCGCTGTATTCATGCTTTTTATACTCATCTTTATCATCATCGCAATCATCTTTTTTATACTCTTTATACTCTTGCTTGTTAAAATTTGATGCGTAGCCATTTTGGGTATTTAGCTCGGTACATAGCTTTGCTTTAAGAGCAGGTATGTATTCGTTATGAGAAGTGGCCCAAAGTCTAAACAATATATCTCTTAAGCCCTCATCATTGCAATTTTGAGTTAAATTTTCATATGCGGCATTTAATTCTATCTCGTAATTAAGTGTTTTTATAAGCGAACTTTGAATGTTGTTTGACGGCGCAAAAAAGCATTCCTGCTCCTTATAACTAACGCTTCCGCAGCTTTGCTCTAAAAGCGTTAGACCGCTTTTTCTAACCGCTAAAATTTGAGCAAAGACATCATCTTGCTTTTGCAAATTCTCATACAGCTTTACGCCTCTTGACTCAAGCGCGCACGCCGTAACTAAAATTTCATCAAAATTCTCATTTTGCATATATATTCCTTGCAAGTTCGTTTATCCTGATTGAAATTTGATCCATGTTTCTACCCGCAAGCAGATCGTCCCAAATTTCTTTTTCAAATACTTCTTTATCGTATTCTATGGTTACCGAGCCTATAAGTTTATTAAATTTGACGCTTTTTATGCCGTCTATACTGTTTATCATCTCGTCTATTTTGCTTATATCTAAATTTTGCGCTTCGTCTTTTATCTTGCTGCTAACACGCACTCTTAAGCGTCCTGCAGTGTGGTGAATCGGCGTAAAATACGAAGCTATCTTTAAAATCATATCCGTGGCTACTAAATTTGGCGTTGCGGTCAATGTTTTCCTTTGAAATTTACTTTATTTGTCGTTATTATCCACTTCTTAACTTAAGCTTAACTTAAAGTTTTTTGCATATCGTTATCAACTTTTTATGCCTATTCTGCTTGAATTTGCTATGATCCCTGCTGTATGAGCGATATGCACCAGACCCGCTCCGGCAGGGTTTAGCACTCCAAGAGCTCCAAGAGCGGCTCCTAGCATATTTGTACTTGTGCCGATTTGGTAGTTTTGATTTACTACTTTAAGTGCGAATTTGCTTAGATCATAAAGCCTGATTATATCCATAGGTCTTGAGTTTGTTATGGCTATATTTGAAATTTCTATCGCGGCTTCACTTCCTCCGCTGGCAAAGGATACGCCCACATCCGCTTTGCTCATAGCAAGCGTATCGTTTACGCCGTCTCCTATCATCACGACTTTGCCGTGGGCTTTTAAATCCTCCACGATCTTAGCCTTATCATCAGGCATTAGCGAGTGATATACCTCGTCAAATTTAAATTTCTTTGCAAATGCGGTCGCTACTTTCTCGTCATCTCCCGTTAGTAAAACGACCTTTTTTACGCCTCTGTTTTTTAAAGCCTGCACCGCTTCTACGCTTCCTTCTCTTATCTCGTGTTCATACGCCATAAATCCTAGCACAACGCCGTCTTTTGCGAGATATACGATAGTATTTGCATTGTTTTTAAATTCATCAACTTTAAAATTTACTCTTTTTATTCCGTGATGTTTTAGCAGATTTAAATTTCCAAGCAGATACTCGCTGTTTTTAAATGTCGCTTTTACGCCGAGACCGGGTAAAATTTCGCTTTTAAATTTTGAATTTACGTTTATGCCAAGTGATTTTGTATATTCAAGGATTGAGACTGCAAGCGGGTGGGTGTTGTGGTATTCGCAGCTTGCCGCGATTTTGAAAAACTCCTCCTTGCTAATGCCTTTTTTAAGCTCAAAATGCACCAATACCGGCTTGCTTGTAGTTAAAGTACCCGTTTTATCAAAGCAAAACACATCGCTTTGGCTGATATTTTCTAAAAATTCTCCGCCTTTTATGAGGATTCCGTCTTTTGCGGCTCTTGCGATGCCGGCGCTTATTGCCGAGCTTGCTGCAAGCACCGTAGAGCAAGGACAGCTCATCACGATCATCACGCTAAAAGCTCTTAAAAACGAACCCGTCGCAAAAAACGTCCCAACGCTTAAAGCCGAGCCCAGCTTTAGAACGCGGCTAGCCAGCTTATCGGCGCTTAGTTCGCTCTGGCTTTTGTTTGCAAGGCTTTTTTGCACTTCGCTAATCACTCTTGAAATATACGTTTCACTGCCCGTTGCGCTTACTTTGATGTATATTCTGCCCTTTTCAACGAGCGTATTTGCAAAGACGCTATCGTGTTTTTGTTTATAAACGCTCTCGCTTCGACCGTTTATGATGGCTTCGTTTATCTCTGCACTTCCGTTTACGATAACTCCGTCGGCTACGATCTTCTCTCCGCTTCTACATACTATGATGTCTGTTTCTTTTACCTCTTCAAGCGGAATTTCCACTTCCAAATCCCCTTGCAGCACATACGCTTTTTTGGCATCTAAGCTTATTAAATTTTCAATCTCTCTGCGAGATTTGTTCGCCGTGTATTCTTCAAAGAGCATACTTCCTCTAAGTATGTAGATGATCTCAAATGCAGCCGTTACTTCTCCGCCTAAAATCGCGATAATAAGCGCAAATGCGATGAAGCTTTGAAGGCTGATTTTCTTCTCTTTTAGCTCACTTAAGCCCTCTTTTAAAAGCGGGACGGAAAGATAGAGACTAAATGCGCCAAGAGCAAGTTTAGAGATAACGCCGATCGGAGTTAGCATGATATGCTCTTTAACGAAAATAGCTCCTGCTATCAGAGTAAGGGCTGAAAAATTTAGAAGTTTGATTTTCCAGTTGGGTTTAGTATCCACGCTGCAAGGTAAGCAGGCTTTTGAAGCGATTTTTGAAATCTTTTTGCTTTTATCTTTTAAGCTTGGTTTGTCTGCTAAATTTTGATCCGGGACTAAATTCGGAATGGCTCTTTTTAAATTTTTAAAAATTTCATCTAAATTTATCTTGCTCTCGTCAAAATGCACTATAAGCGAGTGGCAGTAAGGATTGAGCCTTAAATTTTTGACTTTATTTTGTAATATTTTTTCTATCTTGTCTATATTGGCCGGGCTAAATTCTTTTGATTTTAGCCTCACGCGTCCGTTTATTTTGGACTTTATAACTAAATTTGACATTGTGCGCAAACTCCATAAAGTATCATTGTGTGTCCTTCGTTTTTAAATTCTCTCTCTTTGCAAATTTCATCTTGTCTTCGCTCTATCGTTTCATCGTAAAAGCTAGCCACTTTACCGCATTTTATGCATATTATATGATCGTGATGCGATTTTAAATTTAGCTCAAATTTCTTAACTCCGCCTTCTTCAAAGCTGATGGCAAGAGCTATCTCCTTAAGAAAATTTAAAAATTGATAAATTGCCGTAAGGCTTATACTCTCTTCAAATTCATGTTTAAAAATAGCCTGTATATCGGCTGCGCTTAAGTGCTCATCACTTACATAAAGTATCTTTAGGATTCTTTCTTTTTGGATAGAATTTTTATAGTTAAAGTCTTTTAAGAAAGCTGAAAATTTTGAATAGAATTTATCAAAATTTTGCATTGCATTACTTTCTAGGTTTGAAATTTTGAATTTTATTTGCAGAATTTATAATCGCTATCATAATTTATATTATAGTTAAGATAAGCTGATTTGGTTATAAAATTAAGAGCGACCGGGAAATATTTTGCGAATTTTAAGAATTATTAAAATAAGCGAATTTAAAGTTTCTTTTGGCATAATTCCGCAAAAACTTTTAAAAGGTGGATTATGACGTACGATGAGCTTGAGCTAGACGCCGTGTTGCTGGAAGTTTTGGAAAATAGAGGCAGTTTTGAGTCAATGGATGATGAAGAGCTTTTTGAACTAATCGAAGAGGTTGCAAAATATACCGACGGCGATTACGAAGAGGCCTTTGAATATATGACTCAATTTTCTCCGATCAATAAAAAAAGATTCGTTTCTCTTTATATGGTTTAGCCAAAGACTAAACCATATCTTCTAAATTTTAATCAAAATATTTTAGTATAACTTCTTTTAGCTTTTGAGTGTATCTGCTCTCTTTTGGAGAGTTGTTGTATATGTCTTCGATATTGTAGATTCTCTCGTAGTAGTCATTTGTATCTTGATTATTTACTACGATGTTTGAAACGTTCATGCTAACGCCTACAAAAAGCCCCGAATTATCGGCAGGAGTAGTAGCCCAAGCCGAAATTTCAGGCAAATCCGTCATAACGCCTGTTTTAACACCCGATTTAAAAAATGAAGCATCTGCACTTACATCAATTGAGCCTTTACCGTTTACCAATCCGTCATATGATCTACTTGATTTAAAAAGCAAAATTAAATCGCTTGACTGATAGCCTGCCTGCACGCCAACACCTGCACCTCTGTAATCGATAAATACAGGGCTGCTCCACTCGTTATCATCGTTTCTTGCGACAAAAATTCCGCTTCCGCTATGACCGGTTATGATAACTCCACCTTTTGTCATGTTTGGAATGATCGCGATTGCTTTAATATCTTTTAAGTTGTAGCTTTTGTTTCCTCTTCCAAAGCTATCAAGTATATTAAGCGCTGTTCTTACTTTTTGATTTTGAGTAAGATCGGCAAGCCCGAATTGAAACATTACAAGCAGTCCAAGCGTAACTTTGAACAATCTATTCATATCGTTTTCCTTTTTCTGATAAACTAATTGCATTATTATAGTATTTTTTTATTAAATTTAAAAATTATTTGCTAAATTTATATAAAGTGTTTACATGAAAAAGATTTTTTTAATAGTGGCAATATGCCTAAATTTGGTAGCTCAGAGCATTATAAACGGCGATGTTGAAATAGTTCAGATTGGTTCAAATTTTGCAGGAAATTTGAGTATCGACGGTAAAAAAAGAAGTTGGCATCCTCATCCAAAAGATAAAAATTTAAAATTTGCCATAGTTTCGGCAAGCTATCATAAAAAGGGCAAAGTGGTTTTAAAAAACGAGCTAAACGGCGAAATTACGAGCGTTATTTTTAAAGTGGAGCAAGGAGATTATAAAAAAGAAAAGATAAGCGTAGAGCCTTCAAAAGTAACTCCGCCAAAAGATGTCTTAGAAAGAATCGAAAATGAGCGCAAAGAGGCTAGTAAAATTTATGCAACCTCTTCAAAAAGGCTTAAATTTAACTCCGAGTTTATTAGTCCCATGAGCTCTGTTATCACAAGTGAATTTGGAACCGCTAGAGTTTTTAACGATCTGGTTAAGAGCTATCATTCAGGAACCGATTTTCGTGCGGCTATCGGTACTCCTGTAGTGTCTAGCAATGACGGTATAGTCGTAATCGCCAAGGATAGATACTACGCTGGAGGATCTGTCGTGATAGATCACGGAGAGGGAATTTATACGCAGTATTATCATTTAAGTAGGATTGACGTAAAGCTTGGCACGAAGATAAAAAAGGGCGAGATAATCGGACTAAGCGGAGCTAGCGGTAGGGTTAGCGGTCCTCATCTTCATTTTGGCGTTATCGTAAACGGCGTGCAGGTAAATCCGATAAATTTCATCAAAAAGATAAACGCTCTTTTTTAGTTTGACGACTTAACTTTTTCTTCACAACTTCTTTTTAAAATCTTTTCATAACTTTTAAGGAGAAAATATGAAAAGATTAAAAATCATGAGTATATTAGTTGCTTTTAAAGCCTATTTATCGGCGAAATTTGACAAGGCTCAGTCGTGCGGATTTGCCAAAATGATAAAAAACGCCGATGCTAAGACTTTGGGTGAAATTTCATTTGAGATAGATAAAAGAGCGGCTAAGCTAAGAGTTGAAGCCGAGGCTTCAAAGCAAGACTTTAAGGCTGAGTTTGATAAAAAGATAGCCTCTATAAGCCAAGACGAGCAAGCGAAATTTAAAGAAAAATTTATCGCCAGCTACAATGAAAAAGTCTTAAATTTAAGCGTTAAAGAGGCAAACGAACTGGCACTTAAGCCTATAGAAATTTAATCCAAACAACACGGAATTTGACCGAAACTACTCGGTCAAATTTGACTTTCTTATAATCTTAAATTTACATACCAAATTTAACTAAAAAGATAAATTTAAATTCACACTATAGATTATTTTATAAATTTTGCTTAACTTTTTCTTCACAACTTTTCTTTATACTTCACTTACATTTCAACACAAGGAGAGAAGATGAAAAAGTTAGGTTTAATCGCGATATTAATCGCAGGAAGTTTGTTTGCAGGCTCGATTAGCGATAGCTCAAACGAGCAGTTAAACAGCATGATAGCGGGTGCGGACGCAAAGACGCTAAGTGAAATTTCGTTTGAAATTCATAAGCGCACAGGCAAGCTTGATTCGCAGATAGCGGATATAAGAGGCGACTTTAGAGAGCAGATGAGAAAGAAGATGTCTGCGATGAGTCCTGATGAGAGAGTAAAATTTATGCAAGAGTATAGAGCAATGATGAGAGATAAAGTAGACGCTTTAAGCGTAAAAGAGGCTCGTGAAATGGGATTTTACGCTTATAGTGTAGGTCAAGGTAACGGTCACGGCTGGCATCATCAATCAGGCAAAGGACACAAGATGAAAGCTTATCAAAACTGCAATCAAAATTTTAATTGCGGTATGAATCAAGCACAAGGAATGGGTATGAATAAAAACGGCGCGCAGGGATATGGTGCAGGCTTTGGCTGTATGTGGCAGTAAATTTATGGCTCTTGCGTCCTTTGGCTCAAGAGCTTAAAGCTAAAATTTATGCTTTATTAAAACCAAAAATAGTAATATCTCTAAATTTAGCTTAAGGAGTAATGGTGGCTAAAATTTTAGTAGTTGAAGATGAGGCGATGCTGCTTGATATGATGTGTTCGTATCTTCGAAGCGAAAATTTTGAAGTAGAGGGTGTCAAAAGCTACAATGAGGCTTTGGATCTAGCCTATGAAAACAGCTTTGATCTATGGATATTTGACGTTAAAATCATCGGCGGCAACGGCTTTGAGCTACTAAAAGAGCTAAGAGAGGCTAGAAGGCTTACTCCTTGCATATTTACCACATCTTTAAATACCATAAACGATCTTCAAAAGGGCTTTTTGAGCGGTTGCGACGACTATATCAAAAAGCCTTTCGAGCTTAAAGAGCTGCTTTTGCGAGTAAATAACATCCTTAAAAGAACATTTGTGCATAACGTAAGCGAATTTGAAATGCTTGATGAAAATTTCAGCTTTGATATGAAGCAAGGCGTGCTCTATAAGGGCGAAGAGATAGTAACCATGCCTAAAAAACAAGCCAAACTTTTAACTCTGCTGCTTAAAAACAAAGATAGGTTCATAAGCAGAGATGAAATTTATGAGCAAATTTGGGACTATGACGAGAGTCCAAGCGAGCTTAGTCTGCGCGTTTATATAACCGAACTGCGCAAAATTTTTGGCAAGGAGCGTATAGTAAGCGCATCAAAGCTGGGATATAGATATGTTTAAGAAACGCCATGTTTTGCCTATATTTTTGCTGTATTTTTTAACCAGCGTTGCGTTTTTGGTGTTTTTCGGCAAAGTTTTTTATGATAGAGAAAAACACTTCATAATGGACAAGGATGCATTTGATTTTAGGGATTTTAAGCGTGAACTTCAGATAAAACTTCACAACAACGGCGAGCTTGATGATGACGACTTTGACGATATGAAAGCTTATGTTGTAAATTTAAAAACAGGCGAAGTGATAGAAGATGACTTTAAGCCAAAGCAAGGAATGGCGCGTAACTACATGGACGGCGAGGAAAATGTCGTGCAGTTTAGAGTTCATGATAAAAAGGGTCAAAACGAGTATCTCGTAGCCATTAAACGCGCTGATGTTAAGGTTAAACTCTTGGCACTCAAGGCTCAAATTTTGCTCGTTTCGCTTGGAGTCTTGGCTGCGATCTTGCTAATAGCTTATCTTATCATCAGGCTATCTCTGCGTCCACTATACGCAAAGATAGAGTTTTTAGACGGATTTATCCGCGATACGACTCACGAGATAAACACTCCTTTAAGCGTGATTTTGATGAGTATAGAGCTATTTAAAACAGATCCTGAAAAATATCTTGGCAATATCAAAACCGCCGCGCATACGATATCAAATTTATACGAAGACCTTACGATCTTAAGATTAAATAAAAAATACGAAGAGAATGAAGAGGTAAATTTAGCTCATATTGTAAGCGAGAGGCTTGAGTTTTTCTCGCTAAATTTAAAGCAAAAAGGCATAAATTTAACTGTTGATATCAAGGATGTCACGCTTGTAACTTCAAAATTTAAGGTGCGAAAGATAGTTGATAACCTCCTAAGCAACGCCGTGAAATACTCAAACGAAGGCGGAAGCGTGAGCGTAAAGCTAGATAAAAAAGCTCTTATTATTACAAATAGCGGGCAGGGAATATCAAAAGAGAATTTGCCTCATATATTCGATCTTTACACGAGATTTGACGAGGCAAACGGAGGATTTGGCATAGGGCTTAATATCGTTAAGAAATTTTGCGACGAGCTGAAATTTAAAATAAGCTGCAAAAGCGGTAACGGCACGACGGAATTTAAAGTCGCCTTTTGATACGGCTAGATAAATTTCAAGTATTTTTAAGCAGGCATCAGGGTGAAATTTATATGGTCTTTTTGGCTGTTTTGGCTAAATTTAAAGACCGTTTTTGGCGATGAAACTAACTGCTTAAAAGTTAAAATTCAACCAAATTTATAGCTTAAAGATGTAAAATAGCCTTTAAATTTTAACTTTAGAGCTTGTATGGACGATTTACAAATTTTTTTAATACCCGAATATATCGGTATCGCATCTGCGGCGGTTAGCGGGTTTTTGTTTGCGGTTAAGAGAAATTGCGACTGGCTTGGCATATTTGTCTCGGCGCTACTGACGGCACTTGGCGGAGGATTTATGAGAGATACCATAGTATCTAGACCGCTATACTCGTTTACTCACTACATGCCTTGCATTATAGTTATAGTCATGCTTGTTCTCTCCGCTCTTTTTAGGATTCACAAGCGTAGCGATATAGAGAAGAAATTCCTTTTTGTAACGACAGACGCCGTGGATCTGGTAAGCTTTTCTATAGTCGGAGCGATAATTGCTTTGCAATATGGATATAATATCTTTGGAGTTGTTATGCTTGCGCTTTGCAACGGTGTCGGCGGCGGAATTTTGCGTGATGTTTTATTTAACGAAGTTCCTTGGTTTTTAAAAACGGGTCTTTACGCGACCGTTAGCATCGTAGTCGGTGCGGTCTATTTTGTGATGCATCATTTTGGATTTACTAATATATGGTGGATAATGGGGCTTTTTGCTTTCGGTATTGTTTTTAGGCTTTTGGCCTATTATAGGGGTTGGCACTTGCCAAGGCTTGATTAAAGGAGGATGAAATGTATCTTTTAGACACTTATGCGAGATTTGATTTTGGATTTGAAAGAGGAAACGGCGCCACGCTTTTTGATAAAAAGGGGCGAGATTATATAGATTTTGCTTCGGGTATCGGCGTAAATTCTCTTGGACATGCAAATAAAAGCATAGTAAAAGCGATTAAAGAGCAGAGCCAAAAGATACTTCACAGCTCAAATTTATACGCTATAAAGCCTCAAGAAAAGCTCGCTAAAGCGATATCAAAGGAGCTTGGATTTAAGGCTTTTAGCTTCTTTTGTAATTCTGGAGCAGAGGCTAATGAGTGCGCCATAAAGCTAGCCAGAAAATATGGTGCGACAAATTTTAAAGAGAAAAAATTTGAGATAATAACTCTTAAAAATTCATTTCACGGCAGAACTCTAGCTACTTTGAAGCTAACCGGACAGGATAAATTTCATCCTGAAATTTACGCTCCTTACATAGAAGGCTTTAAATTTTATGACGGCATAGATGAGATAATTAAAAATATAAACGAAAAAACCGTTGCGGTTATGATCGAGCTTGTTCAAGGAGAGGGCGGTATAAACGCGCTTGATAAGAGCGAAGTAAAGCGCCTTGCAAAAGTTTTAAAAGAGAAAAAACTACTTTTTATAACAGATGAGGTTCAGTGCGGAGTGTATAGAACGGGCGAGTTTGTTACATCTAAGCTTTACGGTATAAAGCCTGATATCATTACCTTTGCCAAAGGGCTTGGCGCAGGAGTTCCTATCGGTGCTTGCGCTTGCAGGCATAGTGTATTTGCTCCGGGAGATCACGGATCTACTTTTGGCGGTAATTTTCTTGCTACTAGCACGGCACTTGCCGTTTTAAGCGAGCTTAAAAAGATCAAAAAAAGCGGTAAGCTAGATGAAACGATAGAAATTTTTAATGAAAATTTAGATGCGCTATGCTCTAAATTTCCTCAAATTTTTGATAAAAAAGAGGGTCTTGGACTAATGCTAGGGCTTAGCTTAAAAGATGAAATTGATATATCAAAGCTTATAAATTTGGCAAATAAAAACCGTGTCTTGATATTAAAATCAGGAGTAAAAACGCTTAGATTTCTACCCTCTTTAAATATCAAAAAAAGCGAGATCAAAGAGGGATTTAAAAGGCTTACAAAGGCTATAAGTGAGTATAAAATTTAGCTCGTATTTTGATAATTGGCTAAATAAAAACTACTATAAAAACGGTGTTAATATAGGCAAAAAGGGCGATTTTTACACATCCGTTAGCGTAGGAGCCCTCTTTGGGGTTACGCTTGCTTATCATTTTTTAAATTTGCTTAAAAAGGGCGAATTCTCACCAAATGCAAATATCGTTGAGATAGGCGCAAATGACGGCTCTATGATGGGCGATTTTATAAGCGGAATTTTTACTTTTCAGCCTGAAATTTTAAAAACTTTGAAATTTAACATCATAGAGCCTCACGCAAATTTGCGCAAAATCCAAACTCAAAATTTAAAGCAAAAATTTGGCGACGAGGTTACCATAAATCATTTTTTGCATTTAAAGGAGTGTAAATTTGATGAGGCGTTTTTCATCTCAAATGAGCTATTTGACTGCTTTTCTTGCGAGGTAGTAGATGGCGATAAGATGCTTTACGTTAAGGATGATGAGTTATTTTGGGATAGCGCGGATAAAGAAATTTTGACAGCTTGCAAGAAATTTGAAATCACTAAAGGCGAGATCACAACCGGCTTAAGCGAATTTGCAAAAGATCTTGCAAATTCGACGCGCAAACTTAAGTTTATAACTTTTGATTACGGAGATATGGGCTCTAAAGGCGATATAACTCTTAGAATTTATAAAGAGCATAGGGT
Organism: Campylobacter sp. RM16188; assembly: GCF_012978795.1. NCBI lineage: Bacteria > Pseudomonadati > Campylobacterota > Epsilonproteobacteria > Campylobacterales > Campylobacteraceae > Campylobacter > Campylobacter sp. RM16188. The sequence goes on from NZ_LIWQ01000002.1 coordinate 145,802, forward strand.
TTTTAGTCCGTTTGAGCTTGGAAATTTAAAAGAGTTTTTTGGAGCAAGCGACATAACTTATAATCTGAATTTCGCGCAGGTTAGGCAGGAATTTAAAGATTGCGGTTTTGATTTCAAAGGGTTTAAAAAACAGTCCGCAGCGATAGTGGATTTTGGCGGCGCTGAGGTGCTTGAATATGTGCTAAAAAATGGCGGAGATAGTGCTTATAAAAACTTCTTAAAGCAGTTTAAATTTTTAACTAGCCCTGAATTTTTAGGCGAGAGGTTTAAGATGATAGAATTTGATAAAGGGATGAGATGAAATTTGTAACATTTTTTGACGGCTGTGTAAAAACGGGCATAGTAAGTAGTGATAACAGGCTTGTAAGTTTTGATGAAATAGGGCTTAAATTTAAAGATTTAAATGACTTTATAGAGCGTGCAAGTGATAAAGACTATGAGCTTTTAAGCGGTTTTGAGGCTCAAGCACGCGGGCTTAAGATTGGCGAGGCAAAGCTTCTTGCGCCTATCATAACGCCTCGTCAAGATATCATCTGTCTTGGCATAAATTACATGGATCACGCAGCCGAATCTGCAAAATTTAAAGGCGAAAAATTTGACGGTAAGCGCGAATATCCCGTTTATTTCTCAAAGAGAGTAAATGAGGCGGTGGGACATGGAGGCGAAATTTTAGCTCACGAAAGCGTAACGCAAAAGCTTGATTACGAGGTTGAGTTGGCTTTGATCATCAAAAAAGATGCTAAAAATGTAATCGCAAAAGATGCGAAAGATTATATCTTTGGCTACACGATATTAAATGATTTTAGTGCGCGAGATTTGCAAATTCGCCATAAGCAGTTTTATTTCGGTAAGTCGCTTGATACGCATTGTGCGATGGGTCCTGCGGTTATTACGGCTGATGAACTGGATAGCTCAAATTTGACCATAAAATGCTATGTAAACGGCGAGCTTAGACAGAATTCAAACACTTGTAATATGATATTTAACGAAAGATACGTGATAGAGGAGTTAAGTAGCGCTATGACGCTAAAAGCGGGCACTATAATATCTCTTGGCACGCCAAGCGGAGTCGGTATGGGTCTTGAACCGCCTAAATTTCTAAAAAGCGGCGATGTGGTTCGTTGCGAGATAGAGGGTATCGGAGTGCTTGAAAATTTTATAAGCTAAATTTATGCTAGCTACCGGATGATAAAACAAACCAGCATATACGCTTACTTTGGCTAAAATTTAATCCGTCTATTGAGTAAAATTTGCGTTTATTTCCATCTTGTTTGACTATGATATCAACTTTATACGGCATAAAAGTAAAGCTTTTGAAGTGACATGAGACAACTTCATCTTTTGCTAAGCTTATCTCCTTTAAAAGCTTTGCAATGATAATTTTGTCATCGTAAATTTCAATATATCTGAAATTTAACTTATCAAAAAGATTATAAAGCAAAACCGTAGCTAAAACTACTCCTATGACAAGCTTCGCTCCATCGCTAAAGAGCATAAATGATGTCGGAAATATAAGAAGTAAGAGTATAGGTGTGCAAGCTATAAATAAAGTAGTTTTATTTCTGCTATCAAGCCTGTATAAAAGCTTTGAGCTATTTTGTGAGTTCATTTTAATATAACTGCCGCAATAGCAAAGCCGCCGTCATGGCTTATACTTGCGTCTACTTGCGAGATTTTAAAATTAGATTTAATTTTCTCTGAAAGTTTGATTTTTGGTGCGTTTTTTTCGGTTTTATAAATTTCTATATCAAAAAACGAACATTCATCGCCGATACCGCAACCAAGAGCCTTACTAACGGCTTCTTTAAGCGCGTAAAACCCCGCTAGAGTCGCATCGGTTTTTGCTAAAATCATCTCGTTTTCATTTAAAAAGCGTTTGGCAAACGCTTCGCCGTAACGCTTTTTAAGTCTTGAAATTCTCTCTATAGCGACGATATCAATCCCTATCATTGAACCACAAAGTCGGTAAAGTAGATATTTTTAAGATGACCGTCTGCAAGCACTTCGTTGATGCGATCTACGATCTCGTCTTTTAGGCGGTCTTTGCCCTTTATCGTGCTTACCTCTTCAAAAGTTTTAGAAGATAGCGTCCTTACTATGATGTCTCTTATGAGAGGTTTTTTCTTGTCTATTTCAGGGGTTAATGCCTCGGCGTTTAGCTCCAGCTCGACCTTTGTTTTAAGAAATCTTGACCCGCTGTCGCTTAACAAATTTACGATAAATTGATCCATTGGATAGACAGGACCCATGTTTATATAGTCGGTTGAGCGCTTGATAGAAGCGTTTTTAGAAACCATTTGTCCTTGAGTTTGTCCGTCTTGCATACTGTTTGGTTGATCGTTACCGCTTAATACAAGATACGCGATAAGACCGCCTATAACTAAAAGCAATACCAAAACTATAATTATTATTATGAGAATGAAGCTATTTCCTTTTTTAGCTTGCTTTTCTTCCATCTCTTCAGCCATCAATACTCCTTTTTTTGTATAATTATATAACAAAATTTAAAAAATGAGAAAATATGATACATAAAACTAATGCGGCAAGAATTTTAGACATTAAGAGCGTAGAGTATGAGCTGTTTGAGTATGAAGTTGATGAGGGTGATCTAAGCGCCGTTAGCGTAGCTTTAAAATGTGGAGCCGATATAACTCAAGTTTATAAAACGATAGTGTGCGAGTGTGAGCCAAGAGGCTTTGTAGTGGCTTGTATACAGGGTGATTTAAGCCTGGATCTAAAAGCTTTGGCAAGAGCTAGCGGGCGTAAACGTTGCGAGCTTTTAAATTTAAAAGATCTTGAGAAAATAACGGGCTACATCAGGGGCGGTTGCTCTCCGATCGGTATGAAAAAGACCTTTGATGCATTTATCGATGAAAGAGCTTTAAAGCAAAATTTCATTTATATAAGCGCAGGCGTTAGAGGTAAGCAGTTGCGACTCAATCCTTGCGACTTGATAGAGGCTGTGGGTATGAAAATAGCCTTAATAGCTAAATGATAATTAATAAAAAGATGATATAATCGGCTTTAATTTTTTAAATTTATTATATTTTAAAGAGAAGTGATTGATGCTGGAAGAAATTTTTAGAGAGTATGATATACGCGGTATTTTTGATAGAGATTTAAATGAAACCAGCGTAAAAGCGATAGGTCTGAATTTAGGTCGCGAAATGCTAAAAAGAGGCGCTAAAAACGTAAGCGTGGGATATGATGCCAGACTTAGCGCGGATGAAATTTTCGGTTGGCTTGTTAGCGGGTTAAACGGTGCTGGCATAGAAGTTTTTGATATCGGACTGCTTCCTACTCCGGTTGGGTATTTTAGCGTGTTTAACGACAAATTTGACGCAAATATCATGATAACCGGCTCTCATAATCCAAAAGAGTATAACGGATTTAAGATTACTATTTTTAAGGATAGCTATTTCGGCGCCGATCTTCAAAGGCTAAAAGATGATGTTATCTCTACGATAGAGGCTAAAACGAAGATAAAAGATGATTTTAGAGCGACTAAATTCGATATCGCAAGCGAGTATAAAAAATTTATCACAGATCAGTTTGCGCACCTTAAAAATATGAATCTAAAAATCATAATGGACTGTGCAAACGGAGCCGTAGGAGCTGTGCTTCCTGAAATTTGTAAGAGTTTAAATTTAGATGCTGAAATTTTATACCCTAACCCTGATGGAAATTTTCCAAATCACCACCCCGATCCTAGCGAAGAGAAAAATTTAAAAGATATAAAAGAGGCTTTAAGGGGCGAATTTGAGATAGGATTTGGCTTTGACGGGGACGGCGATCGTATAGCCGTGCTTACTAAAAATCGCAACATAAAAGGCGATGAGCTAGCCTATCTATACTCGCTTGCCATGAAAAACCCACGCGTTTTGGGCGAGGTAAAATGTTCGCAAAATATGTATGATGAGATTGATAAAAACGGCGGCAAAAGCTTCATGGGCAAAACCGGTCATAGCAATATCAAAAAGGCTATGAAGGAGCTAAATATCGACATGGCGGCGGAAGTTAGCGGTCATATATTTTTTAAAGAGCGATATTTTGGATTTGATGATGCTTTGTATGCTATGTTTAGGGTGCTTGAACTTATACAAAAGGGCATAAATTTAGACGCGGAACTTGATAAGCTTCCAAAGGTTTACAGCACGGATGAGATTAAGATTAATACGACAGAGAGTGAAAAATTTAAGATAATTGAAGATTTAAAAATAAGACTTCAAGATAACTTGCAAGAGCTTCCGGAGATAAAAGAGATCATCGATATAGACGGTGTTCGTGTTAGATTTGATGACGGTTGGGCGCTTGTAAGAGCTTCAAATACTACTCCGGTTATCGTTACTAGATTTGAAGCTAAGGATGAGCAAACGCTTGCAAAACTTCAAAATGCTTTTTTAAACTTAGTAGAAAATATAAAAAATAGGGTGTAAATTTATGGTAAATGTGATACTTTGTGGAGGATCCGGCACTAGACTTTGGCCACTTTCAAGAACTCTTATGCCAAAGCAGTTTGTTAAAATTTTTAACGGTGAATCTCTTTTCAGTCTTACTCTTAAGAGAAATTTTGAATTTGAAAAGAGTATTATTGTTTGTAATGAAGAGCATTATTTTTTAGCTCTTGACGAATGTAGCGGTAAAGAGATATATAAATTTGTACTTGAACCATTTGGTAAAAATACCGCCGCTGCTATAACTTTTGCCGCCTTAAATTGTGACAAAGAAGAAATTTTATTGGTTACTCCGAGTGACCATATGATACAAGATAAGGCGGAATATAAAAAATCTCTTGGCAAAGCCAAAGAGTATGCTCAGGATGGATTTTTGGTAACATTTGGAATCAATCCGAGCGAGCCCAATACCGGTTATGGTTATATAAAATCAAAAAGCAACGGGGATGTTGAACGTTTTGTAGAAAAGCCGAATTTAGAAAACGCGGTTAAGTTTATTAAAGAAGGCGGATATTATTTTAATAGCGGTATGTTTTGCTTTAAAGCCGGAGTTTTTCTTGAGGAGATGAAGAAAATTGCTCCAAATATAGTAAATAGCGTAGAGAGTGCGATTAAAGACTCTTGGAGTGAAGATAATGTTCTTAAGATAAACCCGATCAAAATGGATCAGATAGAAGATATTAGTATTGATTATGCTCTTATGCAAAGAAGCACAAAGATAAAGATGGTTTCTCTTGATGCAGGATGGAGCGATGTGGGAAGTTTTGACGAGCTTGGCAAGAAGATTGAAAATTCCAAAGAATTATTCGAGATTGACTCTAAAAACAATTTTGTTATTACAAATAAGCCTACAGCTTTAATAGACGCAAATGATTTGATCGTCGTAAATACAAAAGACGCCTTAATGGTAGCCAAGAAAGGTAGCAGTCAAAAAGTAAAAGAGGTCCATGGATACTTTAAAAAATATATGCCCGAAATTTGCGATTCGCATACTAAAGTCTTTCGTCCTTGGGGAAGCTATGAAGTACTTGAAAGTAGCTTTGGGTACAAGATAAAAAAGATAATAGTTCATCCAAATAAAAGACTAAGTTTGCAAAAGCACTTTAAGCGAAATGAGCACTGGATAGTTGTTAGCGGCAGAGCTTTAGTGACGATAAACGATAAGAAATTTTATCTTGAACAAAACGAATCAACTTATATAACAAAGGGTCAAATTCATAGACTTGAAAATCAAGAAAATTCAGATCTTATCATTATAGAGGTTCAAACAGGCGAATATTTGGGTGAAGATGATATCGTAAGGCTTAATGACGATTATAAAAGGTCCTAGGCATTTTCATGAAAAAAGCTTTGGTGCATGATTGGTTTAGTGTATATGCGGGTGCAGAACGCTGTGTAGAGAGCTTTACGAATATATGGGATGATTTTGATATATTTGCTCTTGTTGATTTTTTAGAACCGAGAGATAGAGAATTAATTCTTAAAGGTAAGAATTCAGAAACTAGCTTTATACAAAATTTGCCGTTCGCAAAGAGTAAATTTAGAAACTACTTGCCGCTTTTCCCTTTTGCTATAGAGCAGTTTGATTTAAGGGATTATGATATTATTCTTTCAAGCTCTCATGCCGTAGCAAAGGGAGTTTTAACCCATCAAAATCAGTTTCATGTAAGCTATATTCATACTCCGATGAGGTATGCGTGGGATATGTATTTTAGCTATCTTGAAGAAAATAATGCAAAAAGAGGACTTAAGTCGCTTCTTCTTAGATATTTTTTGCATAAAATTCGAATTTGGGACTTGGCGTGTGCAAACAGGGTTGATAGCTATATTGCAAATTCTAATTATGTTGCAGGAAGAATTGACAAAATTTACGGTAAAAAAGCTCACGTTATATATCCGCCTGTGGATATTTCAAAATTTGAATTCAAAGATCAAAAGGAAGATTTTTATATTACCGTTTCAAGGCTTGTTCCTTATAAAAAGATTGATATTATTGTAGAGGCTTTTAATATAAACGGCAAAAAGTTGGTTATCATAGGCGATGGACCTCAGATGTCAAAGATAAAGAGTATCGCAAAACCAAATGTTGAAATTTTAGGCTTTCTAGACGATAAGAAGACATCCCAAATGCTTAGCAGGGCGCGTGCTTTTATATTTTGCGCTCTTGAAGACTTCGGTATAGCTCCTGTTGAGGCTCAAGCTTGCGGCACTCCGGTAATTTGCTATGGTCAAGGTGGAGCAAAAGAGAGTGTTTTAAATGGACTTAGTGGAGTTTATTTTGAAAATCAAAGCGTTCAAAGCCTAAATAAAGCTATTGATAAATTTGAAAAAGAGTTTGATAAATTTGATTTTAGTTTTATTTATAGGCATGCTCAAAAATTCTCAAAAGAGAGATTTGAAAAAGAGATAAAAGAGTTTGTGCAAATCGAATATGAGAAATTTATAGAAGGTAAGGGTTGGCGAAAATAATGAGGCTAAGAGATAGGGTAGCTCTTAAGGTTTTTTGTGATTATTGTATTATCTTAATTACTCTACCTATTTGGTCGGTGATTATGGTGGTAGTAGCTATGGCTATAAAAATTTCGCGCCCAAACGAGAGCGTATTTTTTAAACAGAAGCGCATAGGAAGGTTTTGTAAGCCTTTTGATTGTTATAAATTTAGGTCTATGTGCAAGCACGGCAATGAAATTTTAATTAAATATCTTAAAGAAAATCCCGATGAAGTAGAGCATTATAAAAAATATCATAAATACAAAAATGATCCTAGAATAACAAGAGTAGGGCATTTTATAAGAAAAACTTCTCTTGATGAGTTACCTCAGCTTTTTAATATCTTAAAGCTGGATATGAGCTTGGTAGGACCCAGACCTTATATGATATCGGAAAAGAAAAAAATAGGTAAAAATATTGTAAAAATAACAAGTGTTAGACCAGGACTTACAGGACTTTGGCAAGTTAGCGGACGCAATGATATTTCGTTTAAAGAGAGAGTTGAAATGGATGTAGAGTATGTGGAGAATGTTTCAATTGTCAAAGATATCTTGATTATCTTTAAAACTGTTTTTATAATTTTTAAAAATTGATTAAGTTTTTAAAGTAATGGGTAATATTTATTTAATCTCTTTTGGATATAATAATAAAAATTTATATTATGGTTTGCAACGATTGTTTAAAAAAGATATTATTAGCATCTATCAACTCGTAAAATTTGATTTCAAAAGCCGCTATGCAAAGACAGGTTTGGGTCAAATTTGGTATATTGTTTCACCTATTGTGATGCTGTTTATTTATACGGTTATTTTTTCTGATTTCATGAATGCAAGACTTGGTGTGAGCAACCACGCTTATTCGTATAGTATCTATTTAATTCCCGGAATTTTTGCCTATTCGGCATTTTCCAATACTTTAAGTATAATGATGGAGGTTCCGTTTGCAAAGGCTGGAATTTTAAAGAAAATCAATACTCCTCTTTATGTGTTTGAGCTAAGTCCGCTTATTATACAATTTATAATTTTTATGTTTTCTATGATGATTGGCGTTGTTTTTTTATTGATTGTTAAAGAGGTAAATTTTAGTTTATTGATGATTATTCCTCTTATGATACTTCAGACTATTTTTGTTTTTGGGCTCGGGCTTTTATTTTCCGTATTTTCGGTATTTTTTAGAGATATAAAAGAGATTACGCCCATAATGCTTCAGCTACTATTTTGGGCGACTCCTATAGTATATCCTGCGTATGTGCTTGAGAAAAAAGCCGAATTTTTGCTGTATATAAATCCGCTTTATTATTTTATAAAACCGTATCAGGACATATTTTTATTTAATAGTATAAAATTTGGCGATTTTATAGCGCCCGTAATTATAGCCTTTGCATCACTTTTTATAGGGGTGTTTTTTTATGTAAAATTAATTGATTCCGTAAGAGATAATCTGTGAGTGTTGTTTTAAGTGTCAAGCATTTGACTAAAGAATTTAGAATTTATGAGCGCCAGCGAGATAGACTGAAAGAAATTTTTCACAAAAAGCAGCTGCATAAGAAATTTTTTGCAAATTTAGACATTAGCTTTGATTTACACGCAGGCGAGAGTCTTGGTATCATAGGTATGAACGGAGCCGGCAAATCGACTCTTCTTAAAATTATAAGCGGAGTTTTGGCTCAGACTTCGGGCACTGTTACAAAATCAGGTTCCATTGCTGCGATATTAGAGCTTGGTACAGGCTTTAATTATGATTTAAATGGAGTCGAAAACATCTATTTTAACGGCTACTTGCTTGGAATGAGTAAAGAGTATATAGATGAAAATTTGCAAAACATTATAGATTTTAGTGAATTGAATGATTTTATAGATTTGCCGATTAGTACATATTCATCCGGTATGGTCGTGCGACTTGCTTTTTCTATTGCAATCTTTTCAAATGCTCAAACTTTTATAATAGATGAAGCACTTTCCGTAGGTGATGCGCACTTTTCTCAAAAATGCATTAAGAAGCTAAAAGAGGTAAAAGAGTTTGGTAAAAGCATTATTTTTGTTTCGCACGATCTAAATTCGTTGAAGTTACTTTGCGATCGCATCATACTTTTAAAATCGGGAGAAATAGTTCAGGAAGGTAATCCTCAAGATGTTATGGATAAGTATAATTATCTTATATCTCAAGCATCGCAAGACGATAATGAAGTAAAGAGTTATCACAAGGATTATGGTGGTAAAGAGGTTGAAATAGTTAAATTTAGCATGAAAAAACAAGATAAAGAGATATCGGTGGCAACATCGGGAGATAAAGTTAAATTTCAGATAGAAGTAATGGCTAATAAAACCTTAAATGATATCTCTCTTGGAATTTTGATAAAAGACAAATTTGGACAAGATATTTATGGCGCCAATACAAAGATGTTAGGGTTAAATTTTGATTCTCAAGCCGGCAAAAGATACATTGTAGATTTTAATACTGATCTTAATATAGGAGCGGGTTTGTATACGGTAACTGTAGCTTTGCATGCAGGCGAAACACATATGGACAAGTGTTATCACTGGATAGATAATGTATATAAATTTGAAGTTGTCAATGCGAATAAACGTGATTTTGTAGGAATTTGCAGGCTAAATTCAAATGTGTTGATAAGGGAAAATATATGAACAAGGGATTTTATCTGGCTTTTGAAAATAAATTTAGAGGGGATGAAGATCTTATAAAAAGTAGACAAAAAAAGTATCTTAAATTTATTACTCCTTTAAAGGATATAAAAAATGAAGTTAATGCGCTTGATATAGGTTGTGGAAGAGGCGAATGGCTTGATTTGCTTTTAGAGAATGGCTTTAAAGCAAAAGGTATAGATATAGATGATGATATGATCGAGCTATCTTTAAGCAAGGGATTTGACGTAGAAAAGAGTGATGCTATTTCGAAATTAAAATCTCTTGAAGATAATAGTGTTGATATAATTTCCGCTTTTCAAGTTGTAGAGCATATTGATTTTGATGATGTTCTAGATATTTGCAAAGAAGCTATGAGAGTCTTAACTCCGTGCGGAATTTTAATTCTTGAGACGCCAAACCCTGAAAATATAATGGTTTCAACTCAATGGTTTTATCTTGATGCAACACATAAAAATCCTATCCCGTGCCAACTTCTTGCTTTTGCTACCGAATATCACGGATTTAAAAGAAATTTTATATTAAGATCAAATGAAAAAGAGATAGATCAAAGTCAAAACTCAATGGATATTTTTGATGTGTTTGAAAAAGTAAGCCCTGATTATGCGATTATAGCTCAAAAAGATGGCGATAGTATAAAACTATTTGATAATGCTTTTTTGGAGACTTACGGTATAAATTTGGATCAAATATCTCATGTTTATTCTAATTCTTTAAGAAATTATACTAGGCAAATATATAATGAATTTGAAAGTAAAATTATCTCCGCCCAGCAAGAGATAAACGATATGAAAAATAGCAGATCTTGGCGCATAACCAAGCCGCTAAGATCAATAGCCGGTATTGCTAGAGTCGCTAAAGCAAGAGCCAAAAGCTATTCTGCAAGATGCTATGCTATGCTAAAAAATATGAATTTAAAAAGCTTTTTTGACTCCGGTTACTCTAATGTATTAACTAGTAGAGAGCTTGAAATTTATAAGAGACTAAAAAGGAAATAGTATGCGGTCTGTCTTGATTGATCTAGGCTTTAAAAATGATATAGACATGTCAAAATTTCAAGATTTTAGTAGCAGCAATATAGAGTTTTTAATATGTTCAAATAAAGATGTTGATACTTCAAATTTGAGAAAAAAACTAAAAAAATTTAAATTGTATATATTTGAACCAACATTGCATATAAGCGATATCAATGAAATAAACAAGTTAAAAAGATATTTTTTAAAAAATACAAATTCGATTTCAATTGTTTCATATGATGAATTTATAGACAAAAAAATCCAAGAAGATATAATACTAAACACTGAAAGAGAATTAAATATTAAGCCTATGCTTGCATTTTTTTCTCCAATCCCAAATGAAAAAACAGGAGTAAGTCTTTATAGTGAAGAGTTGCTAGAAGAGCTTGTCAACTATTATCAAATAACTATAATTGTTGAAAAGTTATCGAATATAAGAGAAGATTTAAAAAAAATATATGATGTACAAGAAGTTGGCTATTTCTTAAAAAATGCCGATAGATTCGATCGTATCATCTATCAAATGGGCGGTTCATCCTATCATCTTTATATGTATGAGATTATAAAAAAGTTTGAAGGTGTTGTTGTTTTTCATGATTTTTATATGTCTCAGCTTTATTATTCTGGGGATCTACGGTATACACACTTATTTTATGACGAGCTTTATTACTCACACGGATTTAAAATTTTTGATTTTTTTAAAGAGAGTGGGCTGGGTCAAACTATACTAAATTATCCTGCTAATTTATCGCTTATCGACAACTCTCTTGGCATAATAACTCACTCTAATGAGCCAAAGAGGATTTTTGATTCGCTTTATGGACCTAACGATGATTTTTTTTCGTTTATTCCTTTATTAAGAAAACCTACTAAATGTATTGAAAAAAACGAGAGCAAAAAAAGGCTAAATTTACCTCAGCATAAATTTATCATCTCAACTTTTGGATATATAGGCTCTACAAAGCTTACTTTGGAGATCGTAAAATCATTTTCAAAATTAGATACAATAGTTAAAGATAACTCTTTATTGCTTATAGTTGGTCAAAGTACGAGCGATCATTATATGGATATGATAAAAAACAGTGTAGCTGAAAATTCAATACAAGAAAATGTTAAATTTGTAGGCTGGAGTGACAATGAGAGCTACAAAGATTATTTAAACGCTACCGATTTGGCTATACAGTTAAGAAGTGACTCTAGAGGGGAGAGCTCTGCTGCGGTTCTTGATTGTTTTAACTACTCTTTACCTACAATTATAAATAATCACGGCTCCATGAGAGACCTTCCAAGAGGTAGTGCATATTTTATAGAAGAAAAGTTTAGTATAGATGAGCTTGCTGAAGCAATTAATAAAATTTATACCGACCGTGCTTTAAGAGAAGAGCTTGCAAGCAACTCAAAAGAGTATCTTGATAAAGTTCACAATCCTCAAATTTGTGCCAAAATGTATTATGAGACTGTGGAGCAAATTTATGCAAAAAAGCCTATTTTAAAAGAGATGATTAAAGACTTTAAAGATTCAAACAGTGATTTGATAATGCTTTCAAAGGCCATATCGTCAGTTAAAAAACCTCTTTTTAGACAAAAAACAATTTTTATTGATATTACGGCAGTATATACTCATGATTTAAAAACAGGTATTCAAAGAGTGGTTAGAGCTCAACTTCTTATGCTTTTACAAGTCACTAAAGATTATAGAGTTGAGCCTGTCTATTATGATGAAAAACACTCTTCTTATTTTTACGCAAGAGACTTCATGAAGAAAATTTACGGCTTAAAAGAGTTAAATTGTAAAAATGAGATCGTAGATATTCATGAGGGCGATATATTTTATGGGCTTGATTATATACCGGCAAACTCTGTTAATGCACATAAAAATGGCATTTATAAAGAATTTAAAGCCAAGGGGGCAAGAGTATTTTTTGTTGTGTATGATAATATTCCTATATCTCATCCTCATTTCTTTCCACCAGAAATACACAAAGACCATGTTTTGTGGTTAAGAGAGATAACAAGCTTTGCAGATGGACTTATTTGCATATCAGAAAGTGTGGTGGGAGAAGTTAAAAAGTATATAAAAGAAAATAATTTAAATATGCCGCCTATAATCAAAAGCATGAAGCTTGGATGTGATATTAAATCATCTTTGCCTGCGCTAGGACTTGATGTTAAATCGAAAGAAATTCTAAGAAAGATATCATCAAAGCCTACATTTTTGATGGTAGGCACACTTGAGCCAAGAAAGGGGCATGATGCCGCAATTAAAGCTTTTGATATGCTATGGCAAAAAGGTTATGATATAAATTTAGTTATTGTTGGCAAGATGGGTTGGATGGTCGATTCTTTGAAAAGCATGGTGCTAAATCATCACGAAAAAGACAATAAGCTAATTTATCTAAATTTTGTAAGTGATGAGATGCTTGATGAAATTTATAAAAACTCAAGTTGCCTAATAGCCGCAAGTAGAGCCGAGGGTTTTGGCTTGCCACTTGTTGAAGCGGCGATCCATAAAATTCCTATAATAGCAAGAGATCTTGATGTCTTTAAAGAAGTTTCAAATGGCTCTGCTACATTTTTCTCAAGCGATGAGCATTTGGCTGGCATAATAGCCAAATGGTTGGAGGATTTTAAGGAGTCAAGGCATATTAGATCAGATAGAGTTGAACTTGTTTCGTGGCAGGAAAGTGCTATGCAGGCATATAAAATTTTAACAGGAGATTTTTAATGAAAAAAGCTTTGATTACGGGTGTAACCGGGCAAGACGGTGCGTATCTTGCAAAGTATCTGCTAGAGCTTGGATACTTGGTTTATGGTACATGTAGGAGAACGGCTAGTTTAAATTTGTGGAGACTTGAAGAGCTTGGAGTGCTTGAAAATAAAAATTTAAAAATTGTTGAGATGGATTTAACTGATGCGTTTAATATTTTGAGTGTAGTTTCAGAAATTCGTCCTCATGAAATTTATAACCTAGCCGCTCAAAGCTTTGTCGGTGTAAGCTTTAAAGAGCCTTTTCATACGGCAAATGTAACCGCTCTTGGAGTATTAAATTTGCTTGAAGCCGTAAGGATAGTAGATAAAGATATTAAATTTTACCAAGCAAGCACATCTGAGATGTTTGGTTTAGTTCAAGAGGTTCCACAAAGAGAGAATACTCCGTTTTATCCGCGCTCTCCTTATGGAGTTGCAAAGCTTTACGGCCATTTTATAACGGTAAATTATAGGGAAAGCTACGGTATATTTGGAAGTAGTGGAATTTTATTTAACCACGAAAGTCCACTTAGAGGGCTTGAGTTTGTAACAAGAAAGATTACAAACACTGCCGCTAAAATAGCGTTAAAAAAGGCTAATGTACTAGAGCTTGGAAATCTTGATGCTAAGCGCGACTGGGGATATGCTTATGAATATGTTCAAGGAATGTATAAAATTTTACAGCACCATACGCCTGATACTTTTGTGCTTGCAACAGGTAAGACTACTACTGTAAGAGACTTTGTATCGCTTACATTTAAAGCACTTGACATAGAGCTTAAATTTGAAGGTGAGGGCGAGAGTGAAGTTGGGCTTGACAAGAGCGGCAACGTGCTGGTAAAAGTAAACCCTGAATTTTATAGACCTGCTGAAGTTGATCTTCTAATAGGCGATGCAACAAAGGCTAAAAATGAGCTTGGATGGGAGGCGCAAACTTCACTTGAAGAGCTTTGTAAAATGATGGTAAAAGCGGATATTAAAAAGATTGAGCGTGGATTTGAGTTCTAAAGTTTTTATTACGGGAGCCGATGGTTTTACAGGTTTTTATTTATCACACTATATAGAAAAATCAGGATATGAAGTCATTAAAGCCTCAATAAAAAAACAAAAAGAAGGCTTTGTGTATTGTGATATATGTAATAAAGAGAGCATAAAGACAGCTCTTGAACATATAAATCCCGAATTTGTTATACATCTTGCCGCAATATCCTTTGCTCCAAGCGATCTTGATCTTATAGATAAAGTTAATGTTGGTGGAAGCGAGAATTTGCTTGAGTGTTTAGAGGTGCTTGAAAAAAAACCAAAAAGAGTGATTTTGGCAAGTTCGGCTTCTGTTTATGGGGCGCAAAGTAGTGAAATTTTATCTGAAAATTTAGAGCCAAATCCACTTTCGGCTTATGCAAAGAGCAAATTTAAAATGGAGCAAACGGCTCTAAAAAGTAGCCTTGATATCATTATCACCCGTCCATTTAACTATACGGGAGTAGGGCAAGCTATAAGCTTTTTGATACCTAAAATAGTATCTCATTTTAAAGAAAAAAAATCTACTATCGAATTAGGAAATTTAACTCCAAAGCGTGAGTATAATAGCGTTTTGGATGTGGTTAAAATTTATGAAAAACTGCTTCACACAAAAAGCGAGCATAAAATTTTTAACATAGGCTCCGGAGTCGGTTATGGCGTGGGTGACATAGTAAGGTTTATGCAAGAAATTTCAGGACATAACATTAATGTCCTGCAAAATCCAAAATTTATGAGAAGCGATGAAGCTGAAATTTTACTAGCCGATATTTCAAGACTAAAAGAGCTTGGTATAAATATTTGTAAAAGCGATATAAAAGAGATTTTAAAGTGGATGTATGAAAGCTAAAATTTTAGTTGATACAAAGTCGCTACTTTCTTCTTTGTCTGGTGTAGGAAGATATGCTTATGAGGTTTTAAGAGGTCTTGATAAGGATAAATTTGATGCTTATTTTAATTACGGTTTTATATCGCAAGAGATCATTTTGCCTAAGAAGCAAGATGCTTTGTCTGTAAAAGATTTATATAGAAAAAAAATTACAAGAGCCTTAAAAGCTATTTTTATTTTTTTTCCGACATGGTTTAAGACCGCCGCGAGAGTCGTGCTAAAAAAATTAAACGAATATAGACTAAAAGAGTGCGAATTTGATATATATTTTCAGCCAAATTTTATACCGCTTGACGTAAATGCAAAATTTATAGTAGTTGCCATACATGATCTTGCTTTTATCAAGCATAAAGAGTTTCATCCAAAAGATAGAATTGAATTTTTTGATAAATTTTTTGTGAAAAATATTTCAAAAGCCGATAAAATCATAACTGTTTCAAATTTTATTAAAAAAGAGATAGTTGCTACTCTTGAAATAGATAGCAAGGATGTAGAGGTTATATATAACGGCTATGATGAAAACGTATTTTATAAAAGAGATAAAATTGCTCAAACAAGCTTAAAAGATGAGCTTGATTTAAAAAAAGAGTTTATTTTGTTTGTCGGTTCAATCGAGCCAAGAAAGAATTTAAAAACGCTTATTAAGTCTTACAATCTTTTAGATGAAGATTTGCAGAATAAATTTGATCTGGTTATAGTAGGCGCAAAAGGATGGGAGAATTCTGAAATTCATAACCTGATCAAGCAAAATTCAAATATCAAATTTCTAGGTTATATAGATGATGAGAGTTTAGCCACTCTTTATAGTGCCGCAACCGTTTTTGTCTATCCTTCCGTTTATGAAGGATTTGGTATCCCTCCGCTTGAAGCGATGGCTTGCGGATGTCCGGTGATGCTTTCTGATATAGAAGTTTTTAGAGAAATCTATAGTTCTAATGCTGTTTTTTTCGATACATTGAATGAAGTAGATCTAAAAGAAAAAATGCTAAATTTACTTACTGATAAAGATAAGCAAATAAAACTTGCAGAGTGTGGACTGGAATTTTGCAAGAATTTTACTTGGGCAAAATCGGCTAAAGCACACTCTGATCTATTTTTGAGTCTAAAAAACTCTATTTGAAAGCATTTTCAAGGTTATTCATGCTTTCAGAAGTGATATTGTTTACTAAACTTTCAAGCTCAAGATATAAAGATACTACATTGTAAGCGGTTGTAAGAGCGTCATTTCTGATCTTATGCACTCTTGCTTTAGCATCAAGCAAATCAACTATATTTCTCAAGCCTTCTTGATATCCTCTTTCGATGGAATGTTCGTAAATTTTAGCATTTTCAAGAGATTGCAAGACTATATCATACTCTTGTATGTAGTTTTGAAAGTCGCTTATCTTTTGTCTCTGCGAGATATCAACGCTCTTTTGGATATCGTTTTGCCTTGCGATGCTTGCTTGTCGTAGCAATTCGGCTTCTTGAGCCCTATATGTCGTAAGACCGCTTGAAAAGATAGGGATACTAAGCCTTATCATTGTTTCCACACGGTTTTCTTTGTCTCCAAAATTTTTATTATCTATATAGTCGTTTTTTGAGTATCCTATAGAAAAATCAACCGTCGGAAGATGTTCGCTCTTTCTCTTTGAGTACTCTTTTTCAGCTATCTGGGTTCCTATTAGGCTTTGCTGATATTGTATGTTTTTGTTTGTGTCGTTAAATTTAGCTACAGCGATATTTTTAAAGAAATTTATATCCAAATTTGCAAGATGATTTTTTACTTCTACATCTTTTCCTATTAGTTTATTAAGGGCGATTCTTGCTATATCTATGTCTCTTTGAGCCTTGCTTACCCCAAGTATAGACTCGTCATATCTTACTTTTGATTCAAGCATATCCATTTTGTTCGTAAGACCCAAGGATAAAGATTTTTCCATCTGCTCAAGTCTTGCTTTATTCGCCTCGTTGTAGCTTTGAGCTAGTTTTAAATTCTCGCTTGTATAAACAAGATCAAAATAAGCTTTTGCAACACGTTTGGCAAGCTCTTGCCTGTTTAATTCTAAATTTAGCCTGCTTTCTTCTTTTCTTAAAACTTCTTGATCTTTTTGATAGTATAAAGAGGGTTGAAAAATTTGCTGTCTAAGTGTAACTCCATAGCTTCTATAGCTTTCATCAACCTCTTTTTTGTATCTATCATACTTGTCTCCTCTGTAGCTTGCATCTGCGGATACGGTAGGAAATAGCTGCGAAACGCTTTGTTTATACCTCTCTGCCGTAGCTAAATTCGTATATATATAATATCTATACTCCTGATCGTTTTCAAGCGCCATATGGTATGCCTGCGAGAGACTTATGCTCTCTGCTAAAATTAGTGTAGGCAAACCTAAAAAGGCTAAAATTTTAATCTTCATTGAAAGCCCTTTGAAACATATCTATAAATGGGTTTAAGATATAGCTTAAGACGGTTCTATCACCCGTTCTTACCATTACTTCTGCCGGCATACCGGGAATTAAAAAGAATTTATTTCTTTCAAGCTCTTTTATGCCATCTTCTGTAAGCTTTATCTTTATCTCGTAAAACTGATGCCCTTGGTTATCTTGCAAGCTATCAGCAGAGATATATATCACTTCGCCCTCTATTACATGAGCTTGTTGGAGTTCAAATGCGCTAAATCTTACATCTGCAATTAATCCTATCGTAACCTTATCTATATCCGTCAAATTCATCTTTGCATCCACTAGATATTCGCTGCTATCAGGCACTATATTCATTATAACCTCTCCTGATCTGACAACTCCGCCTATAGTATGAGCTGTCATCCCTACTACGGTACCGCCGATTGGCGCTTTTATCATAGTTCTGTCTAGCTGATCGTTAAGTGCGATATATCTTGATCTAAGATCGGTTATAACTTTTTTAACGTCTTCAAGCTTTTTTAATACGTCTTCCTTGAATGTCCTCTCTCTTAAAATGATTTGAGATTTTGTCTCGGTTATCTGCACATTTAGCCTTGCGATATCTGCTACACTTGAAGCGATTTCGCCATCAACCGCAACTTTTTCGCGTTTAGAATCCCTTAGTCTTATCTTGTCGCTTAATTGCTCTTTATAAAGCCTCTCCCACTCTTTTATCTCCTCTTCAAGAGAATTTGATCTTAGCTTTTTTGAGGCGATAATAGCATTTAAGCTGTCGATCTGCTTACGAAGTTGAGTTATTCGCTGATTTAAAATTTCTTTTTCGTCTTCAAGCAACTTTTTTTGCTCTTTAAATATGCTTATTTGACCTTTTGCAGCCTCTTCAAATCCCTTCATGCCTCTTACTTCATCGCTAAATTTTATCTCCTTTTCATCATCTCTTTGAGCTATTAGCCTAGCTTCTACCACGCTATTTTGTAAAAATTCACTCTGGGCTATCTCAAGTTCGGCTTGAAGTCTTGCGTTTTTTATCTCTATTAGCACATCTCCTGCTTTTACCTTGTCTCCGTCTTTAACGTGAATTTTATCTATCACGCCACCTTCTAAGTGCTGTACTACCTTTTTATCGTTGACCACGCTTACCTTGCCTACTGCAACGGCAGCATTTTTAAGCGGAGCAAGTGCGGCCCAGCCACCAAAAACCACGACAAGCAAAAATATAACGACTAAACCAGCTCTAATCGTTCCTCTTTCGTCAGATAGTATCATTTGCTCTCCTCTATGGATTCAGGTTTTGCCTCTTGTCTAACTTGGGCTTGATTTTTGGTAAGCTCTCTTAAGACTGCATCTCTTGCGCCAAAATAAGCTAGCTTGCCGCCGGCAAGTACTGCTATCTTGTCAACTATGCCAAGTATATTTAGCTTGTGAGTTATGAGTATTATCGTAGCCTTTCCTTTCATATTTAGAAGCGATTGCTGAAGCGCTCTTTCTCCAGCTTCATCCAAGCTAGCGTTTGGTTCATCCAGTATTATTATCTTTGGTGATTTATAAAAAGCTCTTGCAAGCGCGATTCTCTGTCTTTGTCCACCACTTAATCCCGAGCCTCCGCCTATTAGTCTGGTATCATATCCGTCCGGTAAATTTAGTATCATCTCATGGACGTTTGCCATTTTTGCTGCTTTGATTATCTCTTCTGAGTCAAGCTCGCCGAATCTTGCTATATTTTCAGCAACTGTTCCTTCAAACAGCTCTATATCTTGAGGCAAGTATCCTACGAATTCTCCAAGATGATCACTGTCGTAGTGGTTTATATCGGCTCCGTCTATCCTTACAGTGCCTTTAAACAAAGGCCATACACCAAGCACGGCGCGCGCTAATGAGCTTTTTCCTGCAGCACTTGGTCCTATGATGGCACACATATCTCCTGCATTTAAGCCAAAGCTTACATCTATCAAAGAGAGATTTTTTGAGTTAGGAGGAAGCACCGAGATACCTTGACATTCTATATATCCGCTCGGATCAGGAAGTCTTGTTTTGTTGCTTTCAGCCGGAAATTCGGTTAAGAATTTATCTAGCCTTTCATAGCTTTCTTTTGCGCCTTTGTAGTTTTTCCAGCTGGCTATTAGTATATCAAGCGGAGCAAGGGCTCTACCCATGATGATAGAACCTGCTATCATCATGCCCGGAGTTAGTTCATTTTTTACAACCAGATAGGCACCAAGACCCAGCATCAAGGACTGGAATGTTACGCGTGCTGTTTTACTGATGTTTGCATAAATTCCGGCCATTGCACTGGCTTCCGAGTGAGAATTTAAAAACTCGTCGTGTTTGGCTTCCCAAATTTTTCTTAAATTTTTATTCATACCCATAGCTTGTATGGTCTCTGAATTTCTTAGGTTTAGATCAACAAATCTCATCTCTTTAGAGTAGCTATCATTTGAGTTTTTAAGACCGTCTTTTGTAGCCTTTTCGTTAAGAAGCGCTAGTATAAAAAGACAAATTGCCGCAAATATACTAAACCAGCCATACATAGGATGGAACAAAAAAAGTATGCCGATATATATAGGCATCCAAGGCGCATCAAGGAATGCAAATACTCCGTTTGCGCTTAGATATTGCTTGATAGTGTTTAGATCCCTCATTGCCTGCGATGTAGTCTTTGACGGATTTTTTGCGGCTAGCTTAAATATAGCGTCATAAATTCTGCCCGACAAATTTCTATCTATCTGATTTGCAAAGACTATCAGCACTCTTGATCTTAATATCTCAAACGCACCCATCGTAACAAACAAAAACACCACTATAAGCGTAATCATAGTAAGCGTATCAAGGCTTCTTGACGTAACTACGCGCCCGTAAAGCTGAAGCATATACAAAGGCGGCGTAAGCATCAAGATATTTACAAACATACTAAAGATGCCCGCATATATAAGGCACCTTTTTGATTTTAAAAGTATGCTTTTTAGTTCATTTTCTTTTTTACCTTTCATTTTTCAAGTATCCTTGTAGCAAGAGTTTGAAAATTTGAAAGGCTGCTTAAATGGATATTGATAAGATCCATATATCCGTTTCTTACAAACATCGCAAGAGTTTTATCATCCAGTTCGTTTAATTTAGCCTTGCTTACTATGCAAAATCCTTTTATAAGCACATACTCTTCATCTGCTACTTTTAAATTTAGCTCTTTTTCTACCAATATACCCGATTTTTTAAGCTCTTGCATCATGCTTTGTGTTCTTGCAAAATCCGCATCATAGTTTTTAAGTGCGGCTATAACTCTTTTTAAAAATTCGCTTCTATTTTCTTCTTGGTCAAATAAAATTTCACCCTCGTCGCTCTTTGTTAATTGGTTTGAGTCCATATCTACGCAAAGAACCTTTTTGCCGTCAGCATTACCCAATAAAAAAGGATAGTTTTTAAGGCTAGCTGGGACATATCCTTTGAAATTTTCATCTATCATGACATTATTGGTTTGCCCTAAAAGAACTACCATAGTAGGTACTACTTCGTTTGTAAATACTATACAGAAATTTTCAGCGCATTTTTTCATCTCTGTTGCTGTTATTTTAGCTACCGGAGTATTTGGTATATCTCCTCCTACATATCTTAAGTCTTTGTGCTCTTCTGAGTTTAAAGCTACTATATTCACGTTCTTCCTTTTTTTGATATTTTTTATATTGTGTTTTTTATCTATGCTTATACTTTTGCTACTTTTTACAAAAATCGTTCCGCCGTTTTGCTCTATAAATTTAGCTATATCGTCTTTTTCGTTATCTCCAACCAATGTTACACTGTATCTATCTATCTTTCCGTTTTCGTCTTTATTCTCTCTATTTTTATTTCTCTCTCTTACAAAAGAGCTATTTAAAATTTGCATAAATTTAACTATATCTTTACTTTCTATATATAGTATTACATTGTTTTTTCCTATATAGTATCCATAAATTTTAGTATCGCAACGATCTGCTATATCTAAAAGTTTTGTTTTATATATCTTTACTTCATCATCATTTTGGCAAAAATCACCGCTCTGTTTTATCAGAACAACCCCCGATGATATCTCTCTCGGTTTTCTTCCCATAATTTCCTTTGTCTTTCTTGTAAAAATTTAAAATTTATCTAAAGACGCAATTTTAATACTTTATTCTGAATATAAAATTAAAAAGTGCCAAAGTAATTAAAAAATATATTAAATTTTTGATACTTTATATTGAATTTACGTTACTTTTAATTCAAAATTAAACTATTTTATAAGTTTTTGTGTTATAATAGCTTTAAGTATTTGTAAAAGTACTATCGATAGTAGGTAGCACAGAGAGCAAATCTAGTAGGCTCATCTGCGATTACCCTGTCTCGGTTGGTTCTACTAGACATGGTCTTTACAACTACCAAATTTTATTTTATAAGGAGTCCTTATGGCTTTAACACAAACACAAGTTTCTCAACTTTATGTTACTCTATTTGGTAGAGCATCTGAAGGTTCGGGAAACAAATACTGGCAAGCACAGTCAGACATGGCGGTTGCAGCGCAAATGATGCTAGATACTGCTGCTGCTAAGACATATTTTGGTACATCTATGGATGACAACCAAAAATTTATAGAGCATATCTATAAAAATACCCTAAATAAAACTGTTGTAGAGGATGCAGCAGGTATTAAATTCTGGGTTGATGCATTAAATGCTGGAAATTCACGCGGATTTATAGCTTCTGAGCTTCTTAAGGCTGCTGTAGATCCTAAAAATGCCGGTCAAGCGCAAGACCTATTTAATAATAAGGTAGCTATCTCTGATTATACAGCTGGCAAAGTACAAAATGTAGCATCGGCTTCAGCAGCTGATCTTAAGCCATTTGTTGATGCATTAAATATGGTTACTCACGATGCTTCTACCGTTCCTGCGGCTAAAGCTTTCGTGGATACTATTCCTGATGCTGCTATGGATACAAGCAGTGATTGGATCTCTACTCCTGTTAATCCGGGTGAAACTTTCACTCTTACAGCTGGCACAGACAAGGCTACTGCAAACGTGTTTAATGCCCCTATGACATACAATCCTGCAGGAACAGATAGAATTAAATCTCTACAAGACGAAGATATTCTAACCGGTACAGCAGGCAGAACAGACAATACTCTCAATGTAGAGATGGGTCAGATTAATGCTGATGAGGGCGATGGCGGAGTAAGAACACCACAAATTCATAATATACAAAACGTAAATATCCAATTTACCGGTAACTCTAAGGAAATGGATCTAAGATATGCTGACTCTGTAAATAAAGTAAATATTGATAAGATAACAAAACTTACAGACGATCAAGTAAAAGTAACAAACATAGGTCAAAAACTTGACGGCATGAGAGTAGCAAATGCATCTAAAGCAACAAGTAATGTTACTCTAGATTTTAAGCAAGGTGTTTTAGCTGGAGCTGAAGATTCGGGACTACTAGAACTACATAATGTTCTTGCGGATAAAGTTGTACAAACAAGCAATGAAGGAACAGGCGATAAAGAGGGTTATGAGAAGCTTGCTTTAATTTCTAAAGCGGGAGTTAAATTAAACGAACTTACTCTAAACCAACTAAAAGAGCTTACTATAAAAGGTAGTGGTAATCTAACTATAGCTAAGCTTACGAATCCTGCCACAGCAGCTACTGGTCTTGATCAATTCCTTAAACTTGAAGATGGTGGTTTGAACGCTGTTGCTACTACAGGTCTTGACAAAATAGATGCAAGCGGCTTTAACGGCAAACTTACTCTTGATCTTACAACTGTAATTGACCCGTCTACAAATCCATTTGCTTCAGGCACAGTGATTCCTATAGAAATTATAGGCGGAGGAGCTGATGATGTATTCTACTCTAAAGCAGCCCCTACAGAAAAGACTAAGATTAACGGAAATGGTGGAAATGACAAACTTGTTTTAGTTAGCACCAATATAGACACAAAAGACCTTCCTTCTATAACAAATATAGAGAATTTAGAGCTTAGAACTCAAACAACTACTGCAGCAAAAGCTGATTTAGATGCGTTTAAAGATGATGCATTAGCAGGTGTTTTAGTAAGAAATGAAAATATGGCTGCTAACGCTGCTGCTGAATTTGAACTTAAAAACATCAAAAAAGCTCTTGCAGAAAGCGGTAATATAGTTATAGAGCACTCTGTTGACGCAATGATTAACGAAAACGACACTGTAAATAAAAGTACAGGTGTTGTAGATCAAGTTGATCTAAAGCTTACTGCTATCTTAAAAGATGCAAAAGGAGATCAAGATACTCTTAGCTTAACTGTTAGAAATGCAAACAATACTCAAAAAGTGTTTAACTATGACGTAATAGCAGCTGGAGTAGAAAGTATAACTATTGACGATCAAGATACCGAAACAAATATAGTGGGGCTTGATAGATTTGCTGATCACAAAGAGACAATCACTCTAAAAGGCGGAAAAGCGGGTCAAGAGTATACTGTCAAAAACCAATTGCTATCTAAAGTTATAGACGGTAGTGCGCAAGCAAGCAATCTAAGACTTCAAGTTGGTGAGGGCTCATATAAGACTCATACAGACAAGATAATAGCTCAAGATATTAAGCTAGGTAAAGGTGATGATATCCTTACATTTAATAACCTTAACGACTTTGATAGTGGTGATAAAATTTCTGATGCAGGCGGACACGACGTGGTTAGAGCGGCATTTAGTAAAGATAGCACTTTAGACATTTCAGGTATTGAAGAGCTTCATATCGTTGCTACAGAAAATGTTAAGCTAAATATGGCTAAAGCTGAAGTAGAAAAACTTGTTATTATGTCAGATAAAGCTGTTGATCAAAATCAACCTGCTGCTAATGACAACTCGCCTATTACTCCTGAGCCATTTGGTATTGCTCCAGGCAGTGTAACTGTAACAGACATCATTACTATTGACGGAAGTAAGCTAAATGCTCTTAACTTCTTCGGTGATTTAGATAAAGATGATAAAAATGGAGCAACTACTAATGCTGGGTTCTTCTATGATGATGAAGATAAGGCTCAAGTATTTAATGGCGTTACTCTTACAAATAACAAGGCTGAAAAACTTGATATCAACATCAACTCAAGCCTTGATAAGGTATTTAGAGGTGCAGAGACTTATGATATAGGTCAAATCACAGCTCATGGTTCTAAAGAGATTAGCATAGTTGTAAAAGACGAATACTATAAACTAAAAGGCGATGATATTGCAACTCATCCAGGCGAAGTTAAAAACGGTAAGGGTGTAAAAGACTATTCAAATACAAAAACAACTATCCACAATATCTTTGCCGATACTATGAGCACATTAACTGTTGAAGCTCAAGCTAACATTGATCTTAATGTGGTTTCAGGCGCAGGCACTAGAGATAACGTTACTAAGGTTGATGCTACTAAAGTCGGTGGCAACTTTATAGCTCACGTTAAAGCCTTAGGCAATGGCGCTACTGTAAATCTTGGCGATGCAACTAGTGATAAAACAGGTGCTTGGACAGGAAACATCTTTAGTGGTTATACTTCAAACGGTACAGGTGTAAATTATGAAGCCGGCAATGGTAATAACAGAATTACCGGTAACAATAAAGACGATAATATTAAAGTTGGTAACGGACTAAATCTTATTTTCGCTGACCAAGGAAACAACAAGGTTATTACTGGTGACGGCAATGATTTAGTAAATGCACTAGCAGGAAATGATACTATCGTTTTGGGTAAAGGAAATGATATCTATGTAGATAACATTAATTTATCAAGTGCCGATTTCTTTGAGGGTGCAATCAACTACACAGGTGCAGCTTCTGGAACCGACGCAGGAACGTCTTCTACGACTGTAACAAAGACAGGTGATGCCGGTATGGTATTTATACATGCTGCAGGTGATGATGTTTTGGCTAATGCGGCTGTAAAACAGTGGATAGCAGTCGGTGAAGGCGGTAAAGGGCTTCAATTAGAGTGGGAAGGCGATACTCTAAAAACAGCTTCTGCTACATTAGATGGTGCAAGTAAGCTAGCTGCAGTAGGAGATACTGATGCTAACGCTAACTTATTTATCAATGAAGCTGCAAATGCAGAAACTTTTGACGGTAAAGCAGGAAATGACGTTTATCTAAGCACGAAAGCTGCTTCAGCTGTTAATTTCTCAGGCGGCGAAGGCAATGATGCCGTAGTAGGTGGTAACGGTAACGATCTTATAAAAGGCGGTGAAGGTGCTGATGTAGCAGTATTGCAACATAAAGTTCATGATAAGATAGATGGTGCAGCTCTAATAGCAGGTGACTATGATGGCAAAACAGACGTAGTAACCATAGCTATGGGCGATTCTAAGATAGACTCTTGGGATAAGATCTATATGTTTGACTCGGTTACAGCAGCAAACGCAGCTCTTCCTGCCGCTGCTGATGACACAGGAGCTACTGCAGGCGGTGATGTGCTTAAACTTAAAGTTAAATTTGACGCAACTAAATTTGCAGGCAATGAAGCTGCAGCTGCTGGAACTCATACTCTAAACGGTAATGACGTTGGTGGTATTATGGGTCATAGTGTTGAAGCTGCAGGTCTTGTTACATTCAAGAGCTTAACAGCAGCTGAAAACAACACAGGACTTCAGTCAAACTATAATACTGTTGATGCACATACAGTCGCTTCAGCCGGTACAGAGGTTAAAATCAATGCTTCTAACTTAAAAGATGCGTTGGCTTATTTGGCTAAATACTATGACGGAACAGGTGCTACAGTCATGTTTAGATATGACGGCAACAATGACGGTAACTATGGAAGCTCTATCCATGACAGCGTATTTGTATTCCAAGACGGTGAGCAAGATACTGTTGTAGAGTTGGTCGGCGTTCCTAATAGTACAATCACTCTTACTGATACTCAAGCTGCTAATAGTATCAGTGTTCAACAATAAGTTTATAAATTTATAAACTTAAAACTTTTATAAGCTCTCTCTTCGCGAGAGGGCTTTTTATTTTAGCTTCAATTTTATACTCTAAAACAACTTGATACCAAAATATTTTTTAATTTTATATTAGTATATTTTATTGTATTATTTTTGAGTAAAACTATCCAATCTTTAATTTGTTCTGTATAGTTTATTTTGTCTATAATTTGTTTGCTACAAGTATGTTAAAACCTATATACATGCTTAAAAAAGACAAGTAAGTAAAATATTATAAAATAAAAGAACTGGTATTTGAGCAAATGAAATTAGTATCTATAGCTTGTTTTGTATATACGATCAAGATATGTATTGGATAAGATAGTATCTTATTGTTTTTTAGAATAAGCTATTAAGCCTTTTATTTATTGTGAAATCTTGTTTTATTTACCCTATTTTCTATTAAATAGTAGTTTATAAGTCCAAATACAATTGATCCAAGTGTGATAAAATATAAATTATGCACACCTAATATATATTCACTAGTCCAAATAAACATAAAATGAGAGATAAAAATCGAGTATGAAAGTGAACCTAAAATTTCATTAAATTTTAGTTTGAGTTTAAATTTTTCATGAGTTAGCACAAGTAAAACCCCAAGCAGGTATCCAGTAACGATCTCTACACTAAAAATTCCAAATCTATTTTTATAGATCAAAAACATAAGCAGTAAAATTATGCCAATATAAAAAAGTGCCAGAGCTTTATACTCTCTTTGGAATATTAAAAAGCCTGTATAAAATATAAAAAATACACCGCAAACGGTTCTATATCCATAGATATCTGAGTCTATATAGCCTAAATTTGCTACGCAAAAAACAATGAAAGATATAAAGGCTAGCATAAACCCAAGTCTTTTAAATTTAATTGCTATCACAAGAAGGCAGTATGCTTGAAGCTCCGCTCCTAGCGACCATGCAGGAGGAATTAGGAAATTTAATCCTATAGGAGCATTAAAGACTTGCACATCAAGCCAGAAAAAATAATTTAACGGGATAATACTTAAGTGATAAAATAAATTTTTAAAGCTAAAATTTGGCTCAAGATAGCCAGTTGCGCAAAAAAATAAAATCGTAATTAAAAGTGCAAATAGATATGTAGGATATATACGCAAAAATCTATCTTTGATAAAATAACTAATCTGAGAATTTTTTGGTGCTATTTTGATAAATACTTTTGATGTAACAAGACCTGCTAGGATATAGAAAAATACAACTGCAAATACCCCGATATTGTGCCCTAAAAATTTATAATTCATGTGAGAAAGAAGTACCATATAAGCCAGTATAAATCTAATATATCCGAACAATTAAGTGTCCTTATTTGTAGAGATTGTTTGTGAAATAATACAATATTAAGGCTAATTTATCTTTGAAATTAAGTTTTGCTCGTGTTATTTGAATTTGATATTTTGTAATTTTTAAATTGAAGCAAGATAAGCCCTTTAAAAAGGGCTTATTAATTATTTATCTCTTAAATTAAGCTCAGCGATAAGTTTTGAATACGCTGTATAGTCTTTGTTTTTAAGATATTTTAAAAGACGTTTTCTGCGACCGACTAGTTTTAAAAGACCAAGTCTTGAAGAAAAATCCTTCTTAAATACTTTCAAGTGCTCTGTAAGCTCAGCAATTCTCGCACTTAAGAGTGCTATTTGAACCTCAGGCGAACCTGTGTCGTTTTCTTTTCTAGCGAATTTCGCAACTATTTCTGCTTTTTTAGCCGAATCCAAAGCCATAATGACCTCCTGATTGGTGAAATTAAAAAAGCCGATTATATCATAAAATTTAAAAATTTGCTAAAATATCTCAAAAATTACTATTTAATCAAATTTGCAGATAGTTTTTTATAAAATACAACCAAAAAAGGAGAATTTGTGCTTTTTACAAAAGCCAGCGAATACGCTTTGCTCTCGCTTATATACATCTCTCAAAAGGACTCTCCCGTGGATGTCGATACGATGTCAAATGAGCTTGGAATTTCAAAAAGTTTTTTGGCAAAAATTTTACAAGGGCTTGCCAGAGAGAAAATTTTGATATCTTTTAAAGGCGCAAACGGAGGCTTTTTGCTAGCCGATGCTCCTGAAAATATAAGCATTAAGCGTATATTTGAAAGCGCGGAAAAGCGCAAAACGGCAGTATTTGAGTGCTCTTCGTCGCTTGAGGATTGCCCTAGTAATCAAGGCGCTATGTGTAAAATTTGGTCGACGTTTAACACTCTTCAAATTCAAATCGATGATTTTTTAGACACGATAAAACTGTCACATATCATTAAGAAGTAGCCTTGGCTCAAAAAAAACGTAATATCATAACTTTAGTTGCGCCGTTTATCGAGCCTATATTAAGGCTTAAGGGCCTAGCGATCGTAGGCGTGATAATGGCGATTTTAGCTATTATCATAGTTCCACTTCCAAGTGCGGTGCTTGATTTTTTCCTTGCGCTTTCGCTATCTATCTCGGTTTTGATAATTTTAATCTCGGTTTATATACCAAAACCCACCGACCTTAGCACCTTTCCGACGCTAATTCTTATCGTTACGCTCTTTCGGCTTTCTTTAAATATCGCAACGACAAGAATGATATTAAGCGAAGGACACAACGGTCCTGACGCGGTTAGCGAGATTATTTCAAGCTTCGGGCAGTTTGTCGTAGGCGGCAACTACGTAATCGGTATTATCGTTTTTACTATTTTAGTGCTTATAAATTTTATGGTCGTTACTAAGGGCTCTACTCGCGTTTCGGAAGTGCAGGCTCGCTTTACTCTTGATGCGATGCCCGGCAAGCAGATGGCTATAGATGCCGATCTTAACGCGGGACTTATCGATGAAAAAACAGCGCGCGAAAGGCGCGAATCCATAATCGCCGAAGCGAATTTCTACGGAGCGATGGACGGTTCGTCTAAATTTATAAAGGGCGACGCCGTAGCGGGCATTATCATAACTCTTATAAATATCATCGGCGGCTTTTTAATCGGAGCTTTTCAGCATGATATGGACATGGCAAGCGCAGCTCAGACATATACGATACTTACCATAGGAGACGGGCTTGTAAGTCAAATTCCGGGACTCATCACATCAACCGCAACCGCTATCATCATAACCAGAGCTAGTAAAGATGAAGAAAATTTCGCAGAGGGAGTGCTAACTCAACTTTTGGGCGAATACAAAACCTTGCTGATTGTTGGCTTTATACTGTTTATGTTTGCTTTGGTTCCGGGACTTCCTACGCTTTCGCTTGGCTTTATGGGACTGCTTTTTTTGGGTATCGGATACATTATGAAGCAGACGCAAGAGGGTAAAATTTCTATCTTGCCGGCTTCAAAAACACAGGCTACCCAAGAGCAAAACGCTCAGCAAGCCGCTACTCAAAAAATTCCTAAAAAGAGCGATGAGGAGATAGCGCGCGAAGAGGAAGCGAAGATAAATGATATATTAAAGCTTGAAATTTTAGAGCTTGATCTTGGTTATGGATTGCTAAAACTAGCCGATAACGATCTGATAGAGAGAATTCGTGCTATGCGGCGTAATATCGCTACCCAGCTTGGCTTTTTAATGCCAAAAATTCGTATAAGAGATAATCTTCAGCTTCCGCCAAACGAGTATCGCTTTAAGCTAAAGGGCATCGTGATAGGTCAGGGTGAAATTTACGCGGATAAATTTCTAGCTATGGATAGCGGACTGGTTAGCGATACTATCG
This sequence comes from Campylobacter sp. RM16188, assembly GCF_012978795.1. Taxonomy (NCBI): domain Bacteria; kingdom Pseudomonadati; phylum Campylobacterota; class Epsilonproteobacteria; order Campylobacterales; family Campylobacteraceae; genus Campylobacter; species Campylobacter sp. RM16188. The sequence continues at coordinate 176,118 of NZ_LIWQ01000002.1, forward strand.
AAGGAATCGCTACTAAAGAGCCTGCATTTGGGCTTGATGCGCTGTGGATTGATTCAAGCGTGAAGGAAGACGCTATCTTAAGCGGATATACGATAGTTGATCCTGCAAGCGTGATATCAACGCATATGAGCGAGCTTATCAAGCAAAATTCAGCCGAGCTTTTAACTCGTCAAGAGGTGCAAAACCTACTTGACAAGCTTAAAAAAGAGTATCCTGTTATCGTTGAAGATACGCTTAGAATAGCGCCTATCGGGCTTATACAAAAGGTTTTAAAAGCTCTTTTAAAAGACTCGATTCCAATAAAAGATATGCTTAGTATACTTGAATCTCTTAGTGATATCGTCGAGGTTAGCAAAAATATCGACATGATCATCGAGCATGTGCGCTCAAATTTGGCTCGCGCGATAACTTCGATGTATGTAGATGAGAGCGGACGACTAAATTTTTATATCGTTGAAGCTTCTGCACAGCAAAAGTTAATAGACGCCGTGCAATATAAAGACGGAGCTTATCATTTGATGATAAATGTCGCTCAAACTTCGGCTATCGTTCAAGCCCTCAGAGACGCAAGGACTAGACGTGCGCTTTCTGAGCACGGAGCTATGGTGCTTTGCGTTGAGCCAAGTCTTAGAAAATTTATAGCCGATATCTGCACAAATTTTGGCATAGATATCGTGGTGCTTAGCTTCGCCGAGGTTGCGCCAAATACGCCTTTTGAAACGCTTGGCACGATTGAGATTGAAAATTTATAAAGGAAAAAGATGACGATACACCACCTCTCTCACACCGATCTTGACGGATACGGCGCGCAGACTATCACGGCGCACTATTTTAAAGATGTGAAATTTTATAACTCAAACTACGGGCGTGAGATCGATGAGAAATTTAGTGAAATTTTGGATAATTTGAATGACGAAGAAGCGATTATTTTGATAACGGATTTAAATTTAACCGTTACTCAATGCGAAGAATTCGAAAAAGCGCTTGACGGTAAAAACGCCAAGTTGATCTTGCTTGATCATCACCAAAGCGGAGCGGAGTGCGCGAGCAAATTTAGCTGGTATTTCCTTGATAGCTCAAGGTGCGCCACTAAGATAACGCATGATTTTTTTGCAGGAATTTACGGAGTTGACGAGAGTCTTAAGAAATTTAGCGACGTTGTAAATGCCGTTGATATATGGCTTAAGGATGATGAAAATTTTGAGATGGGCAAGGTCTGCTTGGGACTTGTTTCAAATGCAAAAGAGATAAATAAAGTGATGTTTGAGCAAGCAAGCTTTGAGTATATAAGCTACCTTATCTCAAGAGCAAGAGAGTTTTTTAATGACAAAAACGACTATATCGGACTTGACGAGGCTGTGTTTGGGTTTAAAAAAGAGTTTTTTAGAGCGGACAAAGACGACACGCTAAGTAACCTTATATCAAGCTATGTTGTGAAGTTACTAAGCGAAAACAAAGAAAAATTTACGATTAACTACAACGAATTTAGAGGAATTTTAACCTATAATATCGGAAATACTTCCGTGATAGGCAATGATTTTTTGGTTGCAAATGATGATATTGATTTTTTCATTGATGTTACGAGTAAAAAAACGCTAAGTTTCAGAGCTAACGGCAAGGTTGATGTAAGCGCGATGGCAAAGCATCTGGTAAATGGCGGTGGACATATAAACGCTAGCGGCGGGCTGTTTGCTGCGTTTAAAGATAGCTTTAATTATGAAAATATCAAGGCGCAGATGGTTGATCTGATAACTAAAAAAACTATGCAAAAGGAGCAAAAATGAGAGAAGAAGAGCTAAGTATAGATGAGTTAAGTTACGAACTTTCGGTCATGCTTGAGGGCATGCTTTACTACGCGGGCGTGAAAAAAGAGTGCTTGCAAGATGCAGCCGAAACTTATATAGAGTGCATTGAGGATGCGCTTGAGGGAAGTGAGGCTGAAGGTGTTGATGAAGTCATCGAAGTAATTGAATACATGAAGAAAAAATACGCGAAATTTTTTAAATAAGTTTTAATAGATGAGCCTTATGAGACAAATTTTGCTTTTGATATCGGTTGGAATTTTGTTTGGTGGGTGCTTGTTCGTAAATGAGCGCGGAGTTTCTACGAATTATTATAATGATTGTAAAGAGTATTATGACGCTACGGGCACTTACCGCAAGGATTGCCCGAAAAATATAGTCGATTGGCCAAAATGAACTTAGACGAAATCAGAAATTTACGCCTAAAAGAGCTTCATAGCAAAACAAACGCTGAAATTTGGAAGCGAATTTGTGATATGAAAGAGCGTGAAAGCGAACTAAATTTCGGCGATTGTGTAGAAATTCGCTCAAATTTAAATGAAAGCGAGCGTGCCGATATCTTGGATATGGCGCTAAATTTACGCTCGTGGCGCAAGGGTCCGTTTAAGATAGATGATATTTTTATCGACTCTGAGTGGCGAAGTTTTGTGAAATTTAACATCTTAAAGCCACATATGAATTTAGAGGGCAAAATCGTAGGCGACATAGGGTGCAATAACGGCTATTACCTATTTAAGATGCTACCTTTTAAGCCGAAAAAATTGATTGGTTTTGACCCTAGTATAAATACGTTTATGCAGTTTAAATTTATCAATCGTTTTGTGCGTTCGAGTATTGATTATGAGCTGCTTGGAGTTGAGCATTTGCCGTATTATGAGCATAAATTTGACACGCTTTTTTGCTTGGGAGTGCTTTATCATAGAAGCGATCCGGTAAAAATGCTAAAAGAGCTAAAAGGCTCGCTAAATAAAGGCGGCGAGGTGTTTTTAGATACGATGTATATAGATATGCGCGGCGAATTTGCGCTGAGCCCTAAAAAGACATATTCAAAGATACCAAACATATATTTTGTGCCGACTATAGATGCGCTAACGGGTTGGTGCGAAAGAGCTAAATTTAAGGATATTGAAATTTTAGCTACAAAGGATACTGATTTTAGCGAGCAGAGAAAGACGGATTGGATTTTGGGTCAGAGTTTGGAAAATTTCTTAGATGAAAACGATCCGAATTTGACTATCGAAGGGTATCCTGCGCCAAAAAGAGTATATCTAAAACTTGGAATTTAAGGAAAAGTATGAGTGAAAATATATTTGATGACAGTGTGCAAGAAAGCGTAATACTGCCCGAGGATGAAAACCCGTTTCGTAATGAGCTTAAAACATCTCCAAATATCAAGCTAAATTTAAGCGGAACGGTTACGGCGCTTGAGCCAAATCACGCTAAGACGAATTTTTTCGCTAGTAGCGAAATGGTGGCGGACAGTGAAGGGCTTATACATGGCGGATTTGTATTCTCTGCGGCTAGTTATGCGGCACTTGCTTCCGTAAATGAAACTCACAGCGTGATGATAGGAGCTAAAATTCACTTCTATGCCCCGACCAGACTTAACGAGATGATAGAATTTGATGCTCACGCGCACTTTGGCGAGAGTAAGAAACGTGAAGTAAGAGTAGTTGGAAGAACTAAAGATATAAAGGTTTTTGAAGGAACTTTTCAGATAGTTGTTTTAGAAGATCATATCTTTAAAATTTACAAAGACAATCTGCAAAAGCAAAGCGCTATAAGAAGAGCCGAGGAGATAAAAAATCAACCGGATGCCTAAACTTTATTTCTAAATGGTTTTACAGTCTTTGTTGATATCTTTACATCCACTCCAAAACCTGTGTGATGTCGCTTGTTGTGAAGCATTTAAGACCTTGATTATCAAGCGGTTTTGAAGGAATGATGGCGTTTTTAAATTTTTGTGTTTTTGCCTCTTTGAGTCGTTGATCTAAGTTAAAAACCTCCCTTATTTCGCCGTTTAGACTAAGTTCTCCTATAAATACGCTCTCTTTGCTGATCGGACGATTTTTAAAGCTGCTTATGATAGCCGCTATTACCGCCAAATCCGCTGCCGTTTCACTTACTTTAACTCCGCCTGAAACGTTTATAAATACATCGTAATGCCCAAGCGGAATTTCTAGCTTTCGCTCAAGTAGCGCTAAAAGCATATCGAGGCGATTTTTTTCATAGCCTGTGCTACTTCGTTTAGGATAGCTGCTTTCGCATACCAAGGCTTGAATTTCAACGCTTAGTGCGCGCGAACCCTCCATTATGATAGTTATTGCCGAGCCGCTAACCGCTTTTCCTCGCGTAAAAAATTTGCTTGAGATATCGTTTGCGCTGATTAATCCCTGAGGACTCATCTCAAAAATCCCGACTTCGCTAGTTGAGCCAAATCGGTTTTTAAACCCTCTTAGTATCCTAAGCTCTCTGCTTGCATCGCCTTCAAAATAAAGCACGACATCAACCATATGCTCTAAAATTCTAGGACCTGCTATGGAGCCGTCCTTGGTGATGTGTCCGATGATAAAAACGCAAATGTTTTCGTTTTTGGCTAGGCGCATTAGCTCAAAAGTTATCTCGCGCACTTGCGATACGGAGCCCGGAGCCGAGGCGATCTTTTCGGAGTATAGTGTTTGTATCGAGTCTATGACAAGTACCTTGTAATCATTTTTTCTGATTTCGGCCATAATGTTTTCAAGTAAAATTTCAGTGAGCAGAAAAAGCCCGTCCTTTACGGCATTTAACCTATCGGCTCTGATTTTTATCTGACTTGCGCTCTCTTCGCCGCTTACGTAAAGAGTCTTTTTATTTTGAGAGGCTAAATTTGAAGCTATTTTTAAAAGAAGCGTTGATTTGCCTATGCCTGGACTTCCTCCGATTAGCACTAAAGAACCCTCCACGACGCCTCCGCCAAGCACTAAATCAAGCTCTTTATCCTGAGTGCTTATGCGTGAAATTTGCTCTATCTTTATATCTTTTATCTCTTTTGCTAGAGCTGGAGAATTTGATGTTTTTGAAATTTCATCCAGTACCTTAATCTGGGTCTTGCTAAGCTCTAAAAAACTATCCCAAGAGCCACATTCAGGGCACTTGCCTACCCATTTACTTTGCTGATTTCCGCACGCTTGACATTCAAAAATAGTTTTTGCTTTAGCCATTTTTATCCTTTTTGTCGATTATACTTAACCTTTTATAAAATTTACGAAAATAGTGAATTTAAATTTTTGTATTCTTAAATTTGTTTAATCAAAATTTACACAAATTTCATTTATCTATTTCAAAATGAAACATAATTTTAATAAATTTTAATAAAATAGCACCAAAATAAATTTATTTTAAACTTAATAAAAATAAAATTAACGGTTAAAGTTTTTGAAATGGAGGTTTTTATGAAACCCGGATTAAGTAAAAATCAGTTTTTGGTTATCTCATTAACGCTTTTTGCCATGTTTTTTGGTGCGGGCAATTTCATCTTCCCGCCGACTTTAGGCAAGGATGCGGGAGAGAATTTTTATATAGCTATTATGTTTTTTTGCGCTACCGCGGTTCTTTTACCCGTTCTTGGGGTTGCAGGCATAGCAAGAGCTAAGGGTTTGCAAAATTTAGTTAGGCGCATAGATCCTGTTTTTGCGATAGTTTTTACAGTTCTTTTGTATCTTACGATAGGGCCTCTTTTTGCCATACCAAGAGCGGCTAATATGCCTTTTGATATAGCGATTAAGCCGTTTATAGAGGCTAGTAATCTTCAAATTTGGCTCTTTGTATATTCGGCGGCTTATTTTGCGCTCAATTACTACGTATGTTTAAATCCTTCAAGGCTTGTTAAGCTCCTTGGAAGATACCTTACGCCTTTGCTTTTGATACTTATACTTTTGCTTTTTGGGGCAGGGTTTTTATACCCTATCGGAGAATTCGGAACGGCAGTGGGAGAGTATGCCAATCACGCCGCATCAAAGGGATTTGTGGAGGGTTATCAGACTATGGATGCTTTAGCTTCGCTTGCCTTTGGTATCATCGTAATTAACGCTATCAAAGATAACGGAGTTCACGATGAGCGTCATATGGTTGTTTCTACGATTAAGGCCGGAATGATGGCGGGAATTATTTTGATGGTGATATATCTTATGCTTGGATATCTTGGTGCAACTTCAGCCGAGTTATTTAAGGATACTACTGAAATAAACGGTGCGGCTCTTTTGTCAAAAGTCAGCGATTATTACTTCGGTAAGATAGGTGTCGTTATACTGGGCTCTGCGTTTTTCTTAGCCTGCCTAACTACCACTCTTGGGCTTATAACTTCTGCGAGCGAGTATTTTGAGGAGCTTACAAACGGCAAAGTGAAATATAAAATTTGGGTTGTTTTGTGGTGTTTAATAGGCTTTGGCGTGGCAAATTTCGGTCTTACTACCATTATAAAAGGCAGCATACCTGTTCTTGTCGCTATATATCCTATAGCCATTATCTTGATAATTCTTTCGCTTATTAATCCTATTATCGACTCAAGCAAGCTTGTGTATCGCTCTTGCGTCTATACTTGCGTTGTCGTTGGGCTAGTAAACGGTCTTGATATCATAGGCGTATCTATACCGCTTTTAACTCCGTTTGTAAAGACTATGCCTTTTTATGACGCAATGCTTGGATGGATAGTGCCTAGCCTTGTGATGTTTGCTATAAGTTACGTTGCTTATCTGATGTTTGAAAAAAGAGAGGGAAGCTTTTGAATTTAGCCGATTTGTCGGCTAAATTTTAACTTAATATAGGAGATATAATGCAAAAAGATAATACATACTGCCTACATATTGAGATAGAAGAACAACAAAATAGCGTAGAATTTTTTAAAGATGTTTCTCTTTGCTTAATAGCATAAACGATTTAAACAACGCTATCTGCTCTTGTTTAAATGCAGAAATGGATACAGAAGTTATACTTGATGGTGTATCTAGCGGATCGCTAAAAACTTTTTTACATGACAATATTAAAAAAATACCCGATGAAGTTATAGCAAATTTTATTAAAAAGCCTAAAGAAGCCGTAAAAGATACAGTGGCACATTTTGTTATAAAAGCAAAACACTTGCTTCTTAAAAAATTGCAAGAAGAGCCAAAAGAGCTACCAAAAGCTACAGATGAAATTATTGCTGAAGTAATAGATGAAGCTGGGTTAAAAAGCTATGGGTATAGTGTAGATAAGTCTTCTATACTCAAATCTCTTTCAGACATATCAAAAAATTCAAAAGGATTTAAAAGGCCTCCTGTCATAATGGTTCAAGATGAAAATTTAGCTCTTGTGGGTGACTATACTTTTGACCCGCTAGACGTAGAGGGTGTCGTGCAGGATAAGAGCGAGTATCAAGGAAGCTTTTTTATTAAAAAGCCTGATTTGGCTGGAGATAGCAAATGGACTATCATACATGGCAAAAACATAGATGTCAAAATAATTGATAACAATTGGATCAATAAACTAAAAAATCATGAAGTTGTATTTGGATGTGGCGATAAGATAGCTGGAACTTTAATAACACATACATACGTAGATAGAAATTTAAAAGTAATCGGCACGGACTATTTTTTAGATAAGATTTTAGGAGTATACCCACCTAATTCTGGCGAACAAAAAACCATAGAATTTAAAAATCCTAACTCATAAGCTTAGAAACAAAGGCAAACGATGAGCTTAATATCTCGTTTGCGTCGTGCTTATGCCTGCGTCAATTCCTTTTTTAGCGTATTCTTTCAGACTCTCGCCAAAGCTTTTACCATTTTGTAAGCTCTTTGGCTTTTGTTTTAGCAATTCAAGCCCTTTTGGTGTCATCAACTTTGCTCTACTATGATATCGTCATCTTCTATACTCTATAAATTCGTTATCTCTCGGTCGTTCAATAGTAGAGGCAAAAACTCTATCAACATCTATTAACTTAACAGATGTTATAGCACAGCTCTTTAATGATAACAAATTTATATATAAAATTAGAGCTAGAGAAGACTTTGCTTGAACTTTGACATAACTTTTTGCTAAACTACAAAAACAAGGCAATAAAAGCCCTGAAATGAGTGGGTTTTGATAGTTTTTCTTTATCAAAGTTAATAGGAGAAAAGGATTAAATTCAGCATGCAAATAAATTTATTTTGTTACACAAATTTTATAGCTAAAATTTCAGCTATACATCCCGTCTACTAAGGTATCCACAAATTCGTTAGGCTCAAATTTAACTAGATCGTTCATGCTTTCACCGACTCCGATGTAGAGTATAGGTAGCTCAAGTTCTCTTGCTACCCCAAACAGCGCTCCGCCCTTAGGCGTGCCGTCAAGTTTTGTTATGATAACGCCGTCAAGCTTAACTATGTCGTTAAACGCCTTAGCTTGAGCAACTCCGGCGTTGCCTTGAGTGCCGTCAAGCACTAAAATTTTACGGTGAGGCGCATTTTCATAAGCTCTAGCACTTATTCGAACTATCTTGCTAAGCTCATTTGCCAAATTTGTCTGATTTTGAAGTCTGCCGGCGGTATCTAAAAGTACGTTATCTATGTTTTTTGCGAGTGCTGAAGAGATAGTATCAAAAGCGACCGCCGAAGGATCATGTCCCTGATTTGTAGCTATGATAGGAACTTCTATGCGTTTTGCCCACTGTTTTAACTGCTCGATGGCTCCTGCTCTAAATGTATCGCAAGCTCCTAGAATAACGCTTTTATTAGAAGTTTTATATAAATTTGCAAGCTTTGCGATGGTTGTAGTTTTACCCGCACCATTTACGCCTAAAATAAGCTCTACAAAGGGCTTATCCGGCTTTATCTCTGCGACATTTTCGTATATGAAATAAGTCTTTAAAATTCTCTTTAGATCATCTTTTTTAACCTCGTCTTGAGGCGGAAGATAATAGATGATCTCTTCGACTATCTCGTAGCTTACGTCAGCTTCTAAAAGCATCTCTTCTAAAATTTCTTTTGAAATTTTTTTATCCGCCGGTCTTGAGGAGCGAATCGCCTCAAGTGTTTTGTCAAGCCCCTTTTTAAAAAATCCAAACATCAGTTAATCACCTTACTTATATCGCTTTCTAGCATCTCTTCAGGAACTAGCCCTACGTAGTGAGTCGCGTATGTCCCGTCCGGTTTATAAAGCACCATATACGGTATGCCGACAACTCCACCTAAAGACTTTGCGAAGTGGAAGTTGTTCGCGCCGTAAGTTATATCAAATTTTACCTTGTAATGCTTAGCAAACGCTTCAATCTCGTCTTTTGCCTTATCCTCCATCAAAACGCTTATGATTTTAAGCTTGCCTTTAAATTTATCTTGCAAGTTGTTTAAGTGCGGTATCTCTGCCTTACAAGGAGGGCACCAAGTGGCAAAAAAGTTAAAAAGTATCGCCTGATCATTTCCTTCAACCTTGACTCCGCGATCAAATTTTTGAAGTTTTATCTTCTCTTCGTTTAAGAATGTAAGCTCAAATGGATCATTTGAAGTTGCATCGTCTTTTTTGGCCGTCTCTTTTTTGGCCTCTTGCTTTTGTTCCTCTTTGATTTCCGCTTGTTTTATCTCTTGATTTGTCTGGTTATCGCTTTTTTTTATCTCTTTTGATTCACTTGTTTTGGCTGGTTGCACACTTGGAGTATCATTGCTTGATTTTTTATCCGTATCGCTGCAACCGCTTACAAAAAATATTAAAAATGTTATAATCAGTAGTCTGAATTTCATATAGTTTCCTGTTGTTAAATTTGAAGTTCAGCGTGAATTATACATTACTTTCATAAAATGAGTGTTAAATTTTGCAAAAAGAAAATTTTAGAAAAGATAGCAGAATAAGAATAAAAAGAGAGCTTAAATTCAAGGCTAAATCATCGCATTATAAGATGTTTGAGCCGCTTTTAAATTTGCTTGACGAGTTAAGACCTAAGCGAATTTTGATATTTATTCCTCTGCCGTCCGAGCCGAATTTGCAAATTTTAAAGAGAAAATTATGTAAAAAATATGAAATTTTTATTCCGTTTATGTTTGATATTAGTTTAAAAATGGTAAAATCAAAACTTCCGCTAAAGCGTTCAAAATTTGGGATTAAAGAGCCTATCTCACCTAAATTTTTAAACAAGCGGATAGACGTAGCTATCGTTCCCGTCCTTGGGGTTGACGGAAATATGGCTAGGATAGGGCACGGAAAAGGTTTTTATGATAGATTTTTTAGTGATTTACCTTACCGACCTATTGTGATATTTGTTCAGATTAAAGAGAATTTTATCGATAAAATCATCACTCAAAATCACGATATCCAAGGTGATTTTTACATTACCCCTACCAAAAATTATATAAAAAGAGGAACTTATGATAGAAGTTTTAGTAGGATTAGGAGCAGGTGCGGTGGGCGTTGGCGCAGGATATCTTGTCGCCAAAAAGATAAATGACGCAAACTATAATATATTTTTAGAACAGGCAAAAGCAAAAGCAAAGGCAATCGAGTATGAGGCTGAATTAACGCTTAAAAACTCTAAAATTTCAGTTCAAGAGGCTGAATTTGAAGCCAAGAAAAAATATGACGATAAGACAATTAAGCTACAAAAAGAGTACGGGCAGAAATTTGACGAGCTTGGCAAGAGAGAGCAAGCTCTTTTAAACGAACAAGAAATTTTAAAAGAGAGCAAAGACGAGCTTGAAAGATCAAAAACCGAAGCTAAAAATTTATACGAAGAGGGCGTAAATTTAAAGGTAAGCTATCAAGCTAAACTGCAAGAAGCGCTTAAGGTGCTTGAGCATGCGGCGGGTTTAACCGAAGAAGAGGCTCGTGAAGTCGTGCTTAAGAAGGTTGAAGAAAAGAGTCGCGCAGATATCGCTCATATCGTAAGAAAACATGAAGAAGAGGCTAAAAGAGAAGCCAAAAAGAGAGTAAATTACATCCTTGCTCAGGCTACTTCGCGCTTTGCGGGCGAATTTGCGGCTGAGAGACTAATTAATGTCGTAAATATCAAAAACGATGAGCTAAAAGGAAGAATCATCGGAAAAGAGGGGCGAAATATCAAGACCCTTGAGATGGTTTTGGGTGTTGATATCATAATTGACGATACTCCTAACGCGATTATATTAAGCAGCTTTAATCTTTACAGACGTGCAATCGCTACGAGGGTTATCGAGCTTTTGGTGGAAGACGGACGAATTCAGCCTGCAAGAATTGAAGATATACATAAAAAAGTATGTGAAGAATTTGAAGCCAGCATAATGGAAGAGGGCGAAAATATAGTAATAGACCTTGGTCTTAGCAAGATGCATCCTGAGATCGTAAAGCTAATAGGCAAGCTCAAATTTAGAGCTAGCTACGGACAAAACGCACTTGCGCATAGTCTTGAAGTGGCTCATCTTGCAGGTATAATAGCTGCAGAAACGGGCGGAGATGAGAAGCTTGCAAAAAGAGCTGGAATTCTTCATGATATAGGCAAGGCTTTAACTCACGAATACGAGGGAAGCCATGTTGATTTGGGCGCTGAAATTTGCAAACGTTACAAAGAACACCCTGTCGTTATAAATGCTATATATGCTCATCACGGTCATGAAGAAGCAACAAGCGTAGAGAGCGCTGCCGTTTGTGCGGCTGACTGCTTAAGTGCGGCGCGTCCGGGCGCTAGAAGAGAGGTTCTTGAAAGCTTCTTAAAACGCGTTGAAGAGATAGAAAATATCGCAAAAAGCAAAGAGGGTATCAAACAAGCTTACGCTATAAATGCAGGACGTGAAATTCGCGTTATAGCCAATGCAAAACTTATAAACGACGATGAAGCGGTGCTTGTAGCTAAGGAGATAGCGCAAGAGATCGAGGATAAGGTTCAGTATCCGGGCGAGATAAAAGTAAATGTTATAAGAGAAGTTCGCGCGGTTGATTACGCGAAGTAAGGTATTTGATGAAGAAAATTTTACTGATAATTTTTAGTGCGATTTTGCTCTTTGCAAACGATGAACTTGTGCTTGATGCCTCAAATTCATTTACCTTAACGATGAGAAAAAACAGCTCCGCTCCGACAAAGGCGCTTATGCAAAATGCAAAGGCGGTAGTTGTATTTCCTAGTGTGAAAAAAATAGGACTAGTTCTTGGCGGTATGCACGGCAAGGGTATAATGGTACTGGGCAATCCTTACTCGCCAAGCGAGCTTGTGCCAGTGGAGATAAGCGGCGGAAGCATAGGGCTTCAGATAGGTTATGAAAACAGCTCTTTAGTGCTATTTATAATGAAAGATAGCCTTATAGAAGATATCAAGCAAGGAAAGATAACCATAGAAGCTGGAGCTTCGTTTGCGTTTGGAGATATAGGCGATAACTACGCTAAGATGAGCGATTTTAGCTTTTCAAGCAGCATATATGCCTACGCAAGCAATGATGGATTTTTCGCAGGAGCAAGCTTTGGCGGGGCAGTAATATCAAAAAGCAACGAAAGCTCTCCTAAGATGGACTCATACGGCTTTTCATCTTTGATGAACGCTTTTTCTAAATTTTAAGGATAGCCTTTGCAAGATATGCTCACATCGCTATCCACTTATGGATATATAGTTTTGTTTTTGTACTCTCTTGGCGGCGGTATGGTTGCCATCATTGCAGCAGGAGTTTTGAGTTATGCCGGGAAAATGGATTTAAGCGTAAGTATCGTAGTGGCGACAGCGGCAAACACTATAGGCGATATGATGCTTTTTTATGTAGGCCGCTACAACAAACAAGCCGTCATGCCCTATCTTGCAAATCATAAACGCAAGCTTGCATACTCGCATATTTTGATGAAAAGACACGGGGATAAAGTGATCTTTATGCAAAAATTTGTTTATGGCATAAAGACTTTAGTGCCTATCGCTATCGGTCTTACGAAATATCCTGTGGTCAAATTTGGTGTTTTAAATTTGCTTGCCTCTATCCTCTGGGCTATTGCGCTTGGTGTGGGAAGCTTTTATATGGGTGAAATTTTTATGAATATAGGCTCGTATTTCGGCTCGCACGGTTGGATTATGCCTATTATTATGTTTGTGCTTTTGGGTTCTATTTGGTTTTATCTACAACAAGTAACTAAAAAAAAGGAAAAAAATTGAAGAAAATTTTAATATTTGTAGCGGTTTTGGCTGCTTTGATATTTGGAGGGCTTAAATTTTACTCTATGAAAGTGGAGGAGAAATTTTATAGCGTTCTTAATAGTATAAAGAGTGTAGAGGCTGTTGCGGTAGAAAATGAGAAATTTAACGCAGGATTCTTTGCTTCTAACGGAAATTTTGATGTTGTTATCAAAAAAGATAGCATAAACAATCTTTTTGCTCTTAATAAAGAAGATGGTCTTAAGGAGGATTTAAAGCTCAAAATCACCTCTTCTATAAGTCATGGAGTTTCAAATTTGATAAATGGAATTGAAACTATCGGTGATGTAGAGCTAGCAAGCGAAAATTTAAAAGATGTATCAAATAAAATTTTTGACACCGCTAAGCCTCTTAAATTTAAAGTGATCGAAAAGATAGGCGGGGACAAAAACGCCCGTTTCGAGCTTGTTAAGATAAACAAAGAAGTGGATGGAGTTAAATTTAATATGGCTGATACTTTTATGGATTTTAAGCTTGATGATGCTTATAAAATTTTGCAGAGCAAAATTTCAAATGACTTTATAAAAGTTAATGACGATTCTATGAATATTACCTTTGAGGGTATTCATTATGATGTTATATACGAAAAACCTCTTGATATGTCAAGTCTTGCAAACTATACTTTCGCCAATGATGTTGCTAAGACCAATATCAAAAAAATAGGCTTAAATTTTATGCAAAATTCTCTAGATATAAGCGATATATCTAGCGATACTAAACTGATAACAGACAGCCAAACTATAGCCCAAGTTGATAGCACTAAGATTGCTAAAATCAAGTATGATGATATAGAGCTTGTTGATTTTGTTATAGATACAAGAGTTGAGAATATTGATAAAAAATCCATAGAAGGCATTTTAAATTCCAAAGCTAAAGATGACGAACTGTATTTTCAAGAGCTTCAAAATATGTTTCAAACGATACTTCAAAGAGGACCTAGGCTCGTGTTTGAAAAGCTAAATTTTAAGAATAGTGACAATAAAACATATGAGTCAAATTTGGAAATTTCATTAGATCCTTCAAGTGGGCAAGATTTTTCTATGATGTATAGCATTATGAGAATTTTGAATTTAAACGGATATATTAAGATAGACACTACGCCCGGGGAATTTCTGTTTAAAAATTTGCAAGATCAAAAAGCTATGATAGATCAAAGCTTACTTGATAGCGGAGTTTTTGTCCAAAACGGCAATAGCTATGAATCCAAATTTAATTACAATAAACGCACTCAGGATATTATTTTTAACAATAAAATTTCTCTTAAAACTTTTTTAGCTACGATGTTTTAATAAATTTTATAAATTTACGCGCTTAGACTAGTTTTTTATCTTAGTTTAAGCGTGATTTCTATATACTTCAATTTCCGCTTCACAAAAACGGATAACAACAATTAAACTAAAATTTAATCGTCA